>JAJZQG010000015.1 GCA_021847645.1 Myxococcales bacterium | reverse complement strand
CAGGCTGTTGGACAAGAGCAGGAGGAGGGCGTGCCCCTCGTGCGGGACCCGGACGCGGGACGAGGCGCTGGTGTGCTGGAACTGCAAGGCGGAGTTGGAGCCCAAACTGTGGCTCGCGCCGGAGTCGTCCGCGGGTCCGATTGCCCGGTTGAGGGAAGCCGTGAGCGAATGGTCCGCGGCCAGGCGGGCAGGCGACGTGGAAGAGCCGAGCGGGTAACTGCGGGGCGTATGGGCCGCGCAAGGGCGTCCACTTCGCGAGCAACCCCGCCCCGGAGTGTCGGAATCCCTTTTATGCGATTGTCCTCGCGTCGCAGCACCGTCTCCGACCTTCACGCCGCGATGCGAGATACCGGCCTTCCGTGACGACGTCGAGAAGCGCTATGTGCTTAGGGAGCCCCCATCCAAGGCTCGTCCCGTTCTTCAGCCACGATGTCGTGGACCAATCCGTCGTTGGGAAGCCCCTTACCGCACCTCGAAGCTCGCAGCCTTGACGCGCCCGTCGACGATATCGGCGGAGCCCGCTGAAACGATCGGCACGCGGGAGCCGTCGCCGCGCGACATCCACAGCCCCACCCACAACGTCCATGTCTCGGGCCTCGCCGTGGCCGGAACCGCCACCACCACGACATCTCGCAGCAGCTTGCCGCGCGGCGCCTCGGAGAAGTCCATCGTCGATGAGATCAAAGCGTGATCCCTGTTGAGAAACGCCCCCACGGGCGGTTGCACGTGCACGAACACGCCCACGCCCGGCGGCACCTCTCCGGTCGTCTCCCAGTAGAGCTCCATCTTCACCAGGCCGCCCGCACGCACCGTCGAAGGCGAAAGCGTCACGGCCACCAGCTTCACGTGGTTTGCGTACTCGACGTTCAACGGCCGGACATCGGCAGGAAGCTCGTCGGCAACGATCGCATCGCCCGTCGGGCCCCGTGCGATCTTCGGAGGAGCCGCGGGCTGGGCCATCACCGCGCGAACGAGCAGCGCTACGGCGAACGGACCGAGCACGGCGGCGGCAGCTGCGATGCGACCCCGGCGCGAGAGCATCGCCGCGCGTGCGCGACGCCACAGCCACCAGCACGCGATCGCGGCAGCCAGCGAGGCCAGCGCGCCGCCCACGGCCGATCGCGGAAGGAACCGCAGCGTCACGTCGTGCTCGCCCGGCGGCAGATCCACGGCGAGAAGTCCATCATCGGACACGACCGTTCCTATGTTCGTGCGCCAGCCGGCGTGCCAGTTCTGGTTGACATGCAGCCGCGCGGGCTTGTCGAGCTTGACGTGCAGGTCAATCCGGTTCGGCGACCAGGCCCGACGCTCGACCGTTCCCGAGCTCGCGTCGACCAGGTACTCCTCGTGCTGCAGATCGGAGCGCAGCAAGGGCGATTGGGGAATCGGATACGCGTCCCAGCACGACAGGCTGCCGCGGCTCATGGGCGCGTAGAAGCCCAGCGCCCAGCGCGTTCCGCGTGCCTGGTGGAAGGGCCGATCCACGACGGCAGGCGGCGCGACCAAATCCCGCGGCGCCGAGAGACGGTAGTGGTTGTCTATCTGCATGGCCGCGTTGGCGCAGAGCAGCACGCCCAACGCCAAGCCTGGCAGGTGCAGCCATGGCCGTCGCTTCGCCCACGCCTCGACTCGCCCGATGCCAAGCGCCGCAAGCACGGCCAGCGCGAGGGCGACGAACGCGAGGTAGCGCTCGGGATAGCGCAGGACGGAAAACACCGGAAGGTGACGGAGCGCTCGAAACAGTCCGTAGTTGTAGGCGTACCCGGTGGCGAGCCACAGGCTCAGCGCCCCCATCACTACCAACGGGATGGCTCGCAGGCGGGCGAGCCCTACCGCGGCCACCGGCAACGCGAGCATGCCCACCATCAGCGCGCCGTGCACCCAGCGCACGCTCTCACCCACCCGCGCAGTGTGCCCGGTCAGCGCCTCGGCCGCTTGGGCCCACGTCATGCCCGGTGCGTCGGCGATGACACGCGGCGCATCGGCCAGGCTCTCGGCGATCGGCCACAGGCGCACCATGGCCAGGCCGATCGACAGGGCGGCGCACAGCCACGCGCCCAGCAACACCGTGCCGAGCTCGCGAGGACGTCGCAGCCTCGTGAACAGCGCCTCGACGACTTCGAAGCCGCATAACAGCGCGCTCATGGGCGCTGCGTACGTGCCGCCGAATCCCACCATCCAGGCCAACGCGCCTGCGGCAACCACGGCTCCCCGCGGATCACCTCGCACGGCCCGGCGCACGCCGACGAGCGCCCACGGAACCAACTCGAAGCCGAAGAAGTTGATCCAGCCGAGGGGAGGCGCCGCCGCGAACAAGCCGCTCGTGGCGAACACGGGCGCGGCCAGCAACGAGCCGATCGCGGACGCGCCCCGCGACATGCTGTATCGCCAGGTGCCCTCGAGCCCGACGATCAGCATGAAGAAGACGGTCACGGACTCGCCGCGGAGAGTGCCGAACAGCAGCGAGAGCAGGAACGTGGGTGAGACGAACCGGCTTTGCGGGGTGCCGAGCGCGTAGACGCCTCCGCAGTAGTACGGGTCCCACAGCGGCGCTTGCAGGTAGTCGCGCACGCTGTGCACCGCAGTGTACTCGTAGGGCATCAGCACCTGCGCGTCGCGGAAGAAGTTCATGGCCGGTGCGGTGGACAGCAGCGGCCAAGCGATGATCAACGCAAGGGCGGCGAACACGGCCAGCCGGAAGTCCAGCCGCCGCGCGGCCGAGTCGAAACGAGCGTGAACCAGGGCCAGCACGGTCAATACACCGGGCGTGGCCGGCACGGTGGAACCGAATTCTTCGGCTCCGTGTTCGGCCGGGCTTGGGCCGGATCGCGCAGACCGTCGTCGACCCCGCGAAGCGCGTCGCCCAGCGACATTGCCCGTTGGGCCGCCAGCCGGCGCGCGAGCTGCATTTCCATCGCGTGGAAGTCATCGTCCTGCGACCACGCATCGCCCGGGAAGTTGTGCTCGGCGCGCTCTCGCAGGCCTCGCTCCTGGTCGACGATCGCGTCATAGACGGCTCTACGCATCGCCTCGGGCGCTGCAGGAGGCGCGGGCGGCGCGGGCGCGGTTGCAGCTCTCCACACCGCAATGAGCACGAACACGGCAAACGCCGCCCGCGACGGATGTGCCGTCGCACGGTCGAGAATCTGCAGCAGTTCCGAGCCGGTCATCGCCTTTCGCGCGTGGACTGTACTCCATTTCTGCGCACCCTTCAGCGCTGCCCACCAACGGTCCCATTTCGCCGAAGGTCTGTTTTTGCCGCCCGCCAGCCCCTCGTCGGCGGGAGCCGGCGCACTTGCCTGCCGCAGGCGTGCGGATCGGCCTGCTGTCACGCTGCGCCGTCCGTGCGGAAGCCCATGCCCGCAGGAGATGCCAAGGCAGTTGCGAAGAATCGCTCCCGACACACATGGGTAGGAAAACAACCGTGCGAGGGGGCCATGAAGAGAGACAGAGTGCCGGCGCTGCCGGCCTGGTGGAGCATTGTTGCCGTCGCCATCGTTGCCTGCTCGCAGGAACAGGCAACGCCCAGCGCATCGGGCGGCCACGCTCCGTGGAGCGCGGACGCGAGCGCCGGGGTCGGGGACGCTGCGGCAGGCTGCGCGGGAAGCGATGGCTCGGCGGATTCGGCCGACAGCTCGCAGGCCTCGGACGCAGCCGCGCCGGACCGCGAGGAAGATGCTCGGGTGGACGTGTCGATGGGGGGAAGCGGCGGGGCGGCGGGAACGAGCGGTGGCGCGGGTGCCGGCGGGGCGGCGGGAACGAGCGGTGGCGCGGGTGCCGGCGGGGCGGCGGGAACCGCTGGCAACGTCGCGGGTGGCGCTGGTGGCGTTGGTGGTGCCGGCGGAGCAGGTGGAACGAGCTCGATCGGCGGGACTGGCGGAGCGAACGCAACGGGCGGCGGCGGAAGTGGCGCGATCGGGGGCAGCGGAGGATCGGTCACCGACGGAGGCGGCGGGGACGCGGGCAGCGCAGGCAGCGCGGGCGGCGCAATTATCGCCGACGACAAGGCAGCGGATGATTTCGGCAAGATCCCGCCGGTGTGGATCCAGGCTGCCCAGCAGAGTCTTCGGTTGTTCTACGGCCACATGTCCCACGGGGCGCAGGTGGTCAACGGCATGAACATGCTCGAGTCGCTCGTGGGCGCGCCGTATGTGTGGGCCCCGGCGTTCATGACGGAGAACACCGAGACGGTGCTCGAAATCAAGAACGGAGTGGACTGGGAGCCCATCACCCGCGCGCAACTGAGCGCGCCGGGCAACGACCGCAACGTGGTGATGTGGGCATGGAGCTCGGGGATCGATTCGGTGACGGAGGACTTCGTCGCCAACTCCTACCTTGCGAGGATGGCGGGCCTCGAGGCCGACTACCCGGAGGTCCAATTCATCTATGCGACAGGACCTGCGCAGACCTGGGCGCAGCCGGGCCCCATCCCGAACGCCATGGCGAGGAACGCACAGATCCGAAGCTACTGCCAGGCTCACGGCAAGCTGTTGTACGACTTCGAGGCGATCGACTTGCACGAGCCCGACGGCACGTACCACCCGGAGGGTACCGACGCCTGCGAGTGGTGCACGACCTGGTGCGACGCGCATTCGTGTCCATCAGCGACGACCTCGGGGTGCGCGAGCTGCGGGGAGCAGTGCGCGGAGTGCCAGCACTGGAACCACACACACTGCTTCAACTGCTACCGGAAGGGGCAAGCATTCTGGTGGTTGATGGCGCGCATGGCCGGATGGGATGGGACGTGAAGGAAGCCCGTATCCGTTGGAGCGGCTACCGGTGCCGCGAGGCGCGTAGCAGAGGCTCGTGGCGCAGCACCGTCCAGCCAACATTGGCCGGCACCGGCCGCGCCCTGGATCAGCCGATCACGCGATCGGCTTGGAATGAAGGAGATCCACGCTTGGCTTCCAGCCAACATTGGCCGCGACAGTGGCCCCGTCGACCACGAGCTTGTGCAGGAATCGCTTGGAGATGACTTGCTGGTGCAGTTTGACATGCGCACGTGCTGCGAGCGATCGACCACCGTCTCGCACGCATCCGGCTGCACCTCGGCCCAGGTCTTGCGTGCGCGGAAAGTGCGTGCCGAGCTCGCCCGGCCCAGGCGGCGCGGACGGCAGCCACCTCAGCGATGGTGGTCCAGGACGCGGGAACGTCGGGCGCCGCGGCCCGAGCGCGGGTATAGTTCGCCCGCGGCCCAGCCCCCGCGCCGACCGCAAGCCCGAAAGAGCATGAAGCTCCCCTTCGAATTCCTCAATCCAGCAGGCCTCTGGCTGCTGTCGGCGCTCGTGCCGCTCGTGGTCCTGTACATCCTCAAGATCAAGCGCGATCGCCTCAAGATCCCCTCGGTCTGGCTCTGGAGCGCGGCGCAGCGCGACCTGCTCGCCAAGTCCCCGTTCCGACGCCTCGTCCCCCAGATCCCCCTGTTCCTCCAGCTCGCCGCCCTCATCCTTCTGGCCCTCGCCCTCGCCCGCCCCGCCACCCGCGGCCGCTCGATCATCGGCGACCATGTCGCCCTCATCGTCGACACCTCCGCGTCCATGTCCGCCGTCGACGACACGGGCCGCCCCCGGATCGACAACGCCAAGCAAGCTGCCGCATCCGTCATCGATGCCCTCGCCCCCGGCTCCGACGCGATGATCGTCGACGCAGGGCGCGACGCCCGCATCGCGAGCCCGCTCGAACGCGATCGCCGCCGCCTCAAGGCCGCGCTCGACCTCGTACACGCAGGCGACGTCGAAGGGCACCTGGGCGACGCTGTCGCCCTTGCGGTGGATCGCTTGCGACAGCTGGGAGGCAGCAGCCGCTTGCTGATCTTCACGGACGGCGCCCTGGCCGATCGCGACGCGCTGCGTTCCGTCTCGCTGCCCTTCGAGGTCGTGCGCGTCGGCACCCCGATCGACAACGCAGCCATCGTGCGGGTGGACATCCGCAGCGGCGTCGATCCGGTGCTCAAGACCGAGCAGGTGCAGGCCTTTGCGATGCTGGCCAATTATGGCTCGCGGCCCCGCGAGCTGTACGTCACCCTGCGCGAGGCCAACGCCTCCGACGTGCTGGCTTCCCGGCGGCTGCTGCTCAAGCCCGGCGAGCGTGCGCCGGTCGTGCTGTCGTTCAACCCGGCGCCCGGCGACATCGGACAAGGCCTGTTGATCGAGCTGTCGCCCCATGACGCCATGGCGGCTGACGACATCGCCTATGGCCGCGTGCCCCCAGGCCCGAAGATTCCGGTCGTCATGGCCGCCCCGAAAGGCAAGAGCTCGCCCTGGATCGAGCGCGCCCTCGCCTCTGACCCGCTCGTCGATCTGCTCAAGACGCCAGGCACCGACCTGAACGCGGCGGGCATCCCCAGTGGCGCGCTGATCGTCATGAGCTACGCCTGCCCCACGCAGGTTCCTCCGGGCGACACCGTCATCGTGGATCCGCCGCAGGGCATGTGCCTCGGCGCCAAGGTCGGCGCCATCACGGACAATCCGACCATCACCTCGTGGGCCGACGCCGACCCACGCTTCCGTTTCCTGACGCTCGATGGCGTCAACATCGCGAAGGCGAACCTGCTCGAGGTGGACAGCGCCAAGAGCGAATTGCTCCACGCTCGCGAGGGAACCCTGGTGGCCGACGTCTCGAGTCCGGGCAGGACAGGCACGCTTATCGGCTTCGATCCAGGCGACTCGAACTGGCCGTTCAAGGCATCGTTCGTGCTGTTCGTCCGCAATGTCGTCGAGCTGGCCCGCGCTCACCGCGCACACGGCATGACGAGCGCCGGCCGCGCGGGAGAGCCCGTCCACCTCGCCGTCCCGTACTGGATCGACAAGGTGGCGATCGTCGGCCCGGGCGATATCAAGCAGGAAGTGCCCGCGCGAAACGGGCTCGCCGTCGTGCCCGCCACCACCCGCGCCGGCATCTACCACGCAACCTGGCAGGGCCCTGTCCCCGGCAGCGTCGTGTTCGCCGTCAATCTCTCCTCCGAAGCCGAGAGCGATCTGACGGATCGTCCTATCGACCTATCGGGACAAGCCGCTGCGGTCACCTCCGCCGATCGCGTCACGCAGGCCCACACCGAATGGACCTGGCTGCTCGCAGCCCTCGCGCTGGCGTTCGTCCTGGCGGATGTCTGGTATCTCACGCGCAAGCCTTCGCTACGCACGGTCGACGCGCCGGTGCGTCCCAAGGTGCCCGAAAGGAGGCCCGCGTGATTCCTCTCTGGCTCGGCCGCTTCGTGCCGTGGGCCGTGCTCGTGCTGCTGCTGGGCGTGGTCGCCGTCTTCTTGACGCAGGCGATCCGTCGGGTGCAGCTGCATCGCAGGCCCGTGCTGCTCGCGGGATCGATCGTGGGCGCCATGTTCGCCGCCTATGTGGCTCTGGTCTGGGGCGGCCTGATTCCCGATCGCTACGTGCGAATCGATCGTCCCCTGGGCATGATCGCCACCTGGCTCGCAACGTGGTTCGTGGCCTGGCGCCTGGCCGCATGGAAGAGCAAGCAGACGCCGCTTCGAAAAGCGCTGGTCGAGACCACCGCGCTGCTCGCCACGGTGCTCGCCGGCTCCGCCATTGCCGGCGTGGACATCGGAAAGCCCCTGGACCGATTGACCGTGCTGGTCGCCGTCGACCGCAGCCGATCGATCGATCTGGTGCCCGGCGCGGACGCACGCATCCAGACCGATCTGCGGGCCGCCGAGCTGAGCATGCGCGACGGCGACCGCATCGGAACGATCGTGTTCGCGTCCAACGCGGCCACCGAGGATCCGCCCCGGCCCAAGAGCGAGCTGCCAGCTCCGCAGCGCATCGAGATGGGCCGGGACGGTACGGACATCGGTGCCGGCATTCGCCGCGCCCTCGCGGAAGTGCCTCCGGATTCCGCAGCCCGCATCGTCGTCGTCTCGGACGGCGTATCCAACCGTGGAGACCCGATGGCTGCCGCCGCCGCAGCCGTCGCCGCCGGCGTTCCGGTGGACAATGTCCCTCTCGATCAGAACAAAGTAGCCGACATTCGCGTCGTGGCCGTGCGAATGCCCACGCGGGCAGCCGAAGGCGAAATGCTCGAGCTGCGGCTGGTGACCTCGGCGACCGCCGCGTCGGATGTCGAGATTCGAATCAAGCGCGATGGACAGCTGATCGCCAAGACCACTGCCCGCGTCGAGGCGGGCGAGGACGTGCTACGGATCAAGGAGCGATCGCCTGGCCCGGGATTGCACCGCTACGAGGTCGAGGTGAGCGCGGTTCACCCCGAGCAGGACCAGGCGCCCGAAGACAACAGCGGAACCGCGTTCGTGCGTGTGCGCGGTCAAGCCACGGCGCTCGTGCTCGAGGGCGAGCCCGGCAAGGGGGCCTTCATCGAGAAGTCGCTGCGTGACGCGCACTATGCGGTCACCTCCGGCTCGACGAGCTCGGTCCCTGCCGACATCGGCGCTCTTGCCCTGTACGACGTCGTGTTCCTGAGCGACGTCCCGGCCTACGCGCTGTCGCCCACGCAGCTCGACGCGTTTGGCGGCTACGTACGCGATCTGGGCGGCGGGCTGGTGCTCATGGGTGGCGACAAGTCGATGGGCCCGGGGGGATACTCCCAAACACCGATCGAGGACGTGTCCCCCGTCTCGTTCGACATCAAACAGGATCGTCGGCGAGCGAGCCTCGCCGAGGTCATCCTCATCGACTACTCGGGATCGATGGCGGCGAGTGCGGGCAAGTACACCAAGCTCGATCTGGCGAACGAGGCCTCGGCCCGATCGGCTGCGCTGCTCGGGCCAGGGGACAGGCTCGGCGTCGCGCACATCGATACGGCCGTCACGTGGACCGTGCCCCTCGGACCGGTCACCGATGTCAAGGCGATCGAGAAGAAGATTCGCGCCGTAGGGCCGGGCGGCGGCGGAATCTACACGGACCTAGCCCTGAGCTCGGGCTATGCCGCGCTCGACCGTGAGAAGGTCAATCTCAAGCACGCGCTCCTGTTCGCCGACGGCAGCGACGCCGAGCAGATCGCGGGGTGTCGCACGCTGGTTGCCAATGCCAAGCGGCGGGGGATCACCACGAGTGTGGTGGCGCTGGGTCGAGGCAGCGACGTGCCCGAGCTCGAGGCGCTCTCCAAGATCGGCGACGGCCGGTTCTACATGATTGAAGACGCCAACCGGCTTCCGGCGGTGTTCACGCAGGAGACGATTCTGGCGTCGCGCTCGGCCATCAACGAGGTGGACTTCCGGGTATCGATGGGCGCGGCAGGTCCGCCAACCCGCGGCATCGACTTCGCCACGGCCCCGTTGCTGCGTGGCTATGTCGTAACGATTCCCAAGGCACGAACGAGCACCTTGCTCGCCGGCCCCGAGGGCGATCCGATACTCGCGACGTGGTCCGTGGGCATGGGCAAGTCCGCGGCCTTCACGAGCGACTTGAAGGATCGCTGGGGTGTGCGCTGGACCTCGTGGCCCGGCGCCTCCTCGATGATCGCCCAACTGGCCCGCGACGTGACCCGGCTCGCCGACGATCCCCGCGTGCGGCTGGAAGCCGACACCGCCGGCGGACAGCTGCACATCCGCGCCGAGGCCGTGGGCGACGACGGACGCGCGCAGACGTTTCGCCGCCTTCGCGCGCACATCGCCGGCCCGGACGGTGTCTCGAGCGACGTGGATCTGGAGCCCACGGGCGCCGGCTCCTACACGGCAGAAGTGCCGTTGAGCCGCCCCGGAACATACGTGGTCACGGCGCGCGACCAACTCAAGGACGAGAACGTGGCAACGACCGCCGCTGCGCTCAGCGCCGGCGAAGAGCTTCGCCCCACGGGCTCGGACCGCGCGCTTCTCGCGCGCATCAGCTCGATGACCGGCGGCAAGACGCGCGACACGCTCGCCGGGATCTTCCGCGATCGGTCCAGCGAGCGCTTCGCATATCGCTCGATCAACGCCTGGCTCGCCGCGCTTGGCGCCATGTTCTTGCTCGGAAGCGTGGCCTCCCGCCGCCTCTCGCCGCCCGCGTGGCTCGGCACTCTGCCGCGTCGACTCGCACGAACCCTTCGTCGAAGGAAGAAGCGCGAAGCCCCGCCGATCCAGGGCGATCCGATCGCGACAGTCGGGCAGCTCGAGCGCGCGAAGGAACGCAGCCGCGCAGCCGCTCCGGCACCCATCGTTCAACCCATGGCGCAGCGCCCGGCGCCGGTGGCGCAAACGGCAGCCCCGCTGACGCGTGCGCAGGCGCCACGACAGGCGCAGCCGCGAAGCTCGACACCGCCCGCGTCGCCCGGCGACGAGCCGCCTCGCAGCCAGGGGCGTCCGCTCACCGCCGCAGAGATCCTACTGGCCAAGCGCCGGGGCACTCGCTCGTAGCATCACACACGTTGATGGGCTGAGCGCGCGTGCGCTCCTCGCATGTTCTGTTGCAGGCTGTCGGGCTGGGTTGCGGGCATGGAGCTGCGATCCTGATCGGACCGCGAGCGCTACTTCTTCTTGGTGGTGGGCAAGGTCAGGCCGCGGTACTCGAGCAGCGGCTTGATGTCCGGGGCCTTCCCATAGAAGTCGTGGAACAGCACGCTCGGCTCCTTGGTGCGGCCACGCGACAGGACCATCGCGCGGAGCCGGTCACCGTTGGCGCGCGTGAGCCCGCCGTGCTCGCGGAACCACTCACCAGCGTCGCGTGCGAGCACCTCGCTCCAGATGTACGCGTAGTACGCCGCCTCGTAACCACCCCCGAAAATGTGGTTGAAGTACGTCGTGTGGTAGCGCGGAGGTACCGGGGCATAGGCCACGTGGTCGGCCTTGAGAGCGTCGGCCTCGAACGCCATCACCTTGGCCGCCGGAGGCGCTTTCGCCGCCGGGATCTGATGCCACGACTGGTCGAGCATCGCGGCCTCCACGTACTCGAGCGTGGCGTAGCCCTGTCCGTAGTTCTGCGCCTTGAGCACCTTGTCGAACAGCGCCTTGGGCATAGGCGCACCGGTCGTGTAGTTCTTCGCGAAGTGCGCCAGCACCGACGGATCCCGCGTCCACATCTCATTGAACTGGGAAGGGAACTCCCCGAAGTCCGGCGGCACGTTGATGCCCGAGAGCGTCGGGTACTTGGTCGCGGACAGCAGGCCGTGCAGCGCGTGCCCGAACTCGTGGAACATCGTAGTGACCTCGTCGAAGGTCAGCAGCGCGGGCTGACCGTCAGCGGGCTTGGGGATGTTCAGGTTGTTGATCACCACCGGCTTCTGGCCGAGCAGCGTCGACTGGTCGACGAGCGTGTCCATCCACGCGCCGCCCTGCTTGTTGTCGCGCTTGAAGTAGTCGAGCAGCAGCAGCCCGACCACCGAGCCGTCACTGTCATGAACCTCGTACACGCGCACGTCGGGCTGGTAGACCGGCAGGTCCTTGCGCTCCTGGAACGTGAGGCCGTACAGCTCGTGCGCCGCGTAGAACACGCCGTCCTGCAGCACGCGGTTCATCTCGAAGTACGGCTTGACCTCGGCGTCGTCTACGTCGTAGTGCGCCTTGCGCACCTTGGCAGCGTAGTAGGCCCAGTCCCACGGCTCGAGCTTCAAGGGCTTGGCGTGCGTGGCCTTGACGTCGGAATCAATCTGCTTCTGGATGTCGCGCGCCTCCTCCTTGGCCTTCGTCAGCGCCGCGGGCCCGAGCTCTCCCAGCATCTTGTTGACGGCCTCGGGCGTTTGGGCCGTCTCCTCGGCGAGGGACCACGCCGCGAAATTCGGGTAGCCGAGCAACGCCGCCTTCTTCGCGCGAAGCTCGACAATCTGCGCCACCGCGGCCGTCGTGTCCTCCGGGCCACCGTCGCCGCGCGCCACCGACGCCTTAAAGACGCGCTCGCGCAGCGCGCGGTTGTTCATCTGCTCGAGCGGCGGCTGGATCGTCGTGTTCTGCAGCGTGATGACCCACTTGCCCGCGAGCCCCCGCGCCTTGGCCGCCTCGGCAGCCGCACCGATCTGCTCCTGGGACAGGCCGTCCAGCTCCTTGACATCGTCGACCACCACCGCGCCGTTCTTGGTGGCCTTCAGCACGTTCTGGCGGAACCGCGTGGTGAGCGTGGACAGCTCCTCGTTCATCTTCTTGAGCGTGGCCTTGTCCGCGTCCGACAGCCGCGCGCCCGCGCGCACGAACATCTTCTCGTAGCGGTCCAGAAGCTGCGCCGACTCGGCGTCGAGCCCGAGCTTGTCGCGTTGCTGGTAGACCGCGTCGACCCGCGCGAACAGCGCCGGATCGAGCAGGATCGCGTCCTGGTGCGCCGCAAGCTTCGGCGCCATGTCCGTCTCCACCTTCTGCATCAGGTCGTCGGTGTTCGCCGCGTTGAGGTTGAAGAACACCTTCGAGGTGCGCGTCAGCAACGCGCCCGATCGCTCCAGGGCCACGATCGTGTTCTCGAACGTGGGCGGCTCCGAGTTGTGCGTGATGGCGGCAACTTCCTTGAGCTGGTCGGCCATCCCCGCCTCGAAGGCGGGCGCGTAGTCGCTGTCGTGGATCTTGTCGAACGGCGGGTACTGGAAGGGCAGCGTGCTGGCATGAAGCAGCGGGTTCTCCGCAACGGGCGCCGGAGCCGCCGGCGGCGTCGCAGACGAGGCCGATGCCACCGGTGCAACGGCTGCTTGGGGCGGGGAGACGGGCCCTGTGGGGCCGGGCGTGCACGCGGCGAGCACGAACAACGACGCAGAGAGGATGCGTTGAATACGTTTCACGGTCGATTCCCTCCTGGGGGCGAAAGTCGGCGCATTGGAGACCATCGGCGCGTTGAACTCAAGCTCCGCCGAGCCAAGCACCCGATGTCGCCGGCCGGCCGACCGGCTGCAAGTTGTCACGCATCACGCGACGAGTTCGGCCGTTACGGCTCCCGGTGCTGGCGGATGTCCCGTGACGAGCCGATCAGATCGCTCGCCGGAACGCAGTTATGGGACTTTTTTGAGCTGGTCGATCCAGCTCAGTGCAGCTTCTCGTCAGCCATGCACTTCTGGCTGTCTTCGAGGGTCTTGGCGGCAACCACACAAGCACGCGCCGCGGCGGGCATCTCGGCGCACATCTTCGTCCACAGCTTCTTCTCCGCCTCCCCCGAGCCCGGGTTGAACCCCGCCAGCTTCGCCACCACCGCGTCGCAGCTCACCTCGCCTGCCGCCGCGGCGGGCTCTGCCTTGGAACCGGTCGCCTCCGCCTCGGCCTTGTCCTTGCTGCATCCCAGGAACGCAATCGAAAGAAACGCAACCACACAAAGCGCTCTCGCCATCATCAACTGCCTCCATCTCTCGTGGACGTGTGGCCGGCAGCCTACACCCACGTCGACCGGCGCAGCCATGCTTTCTGGCGAACCTCCTCGTGCATACGGTCCCCCGCTTGCCCGCCAGCGACCCGGCAAGGGGGCGTGGGTCAGAATGGCGGGCAGACGCTCGTCACTGCATCGGTGTCGCAAGCGCTCCGCCGGCTCCGCGGAGACGCGGCCCGGGCGCCTCGGGAAATGCTCGTCATGACCCGGGGCTGCAGGCTCGGCTCGACGCGTGAGCCGGACGCGCGCTGCGCTCAGAGCTCGGTGATGTTCTGCACGATGCGGCTCGTCAAGCCGTACTCGATGGCTTCCGCCGCCGTCATCCAGAAGTTGCGCTCGGTCTTCTCGACGATTTGCTCGTAGGTGTGACCGGTCTCCCTGGCAAACACGCGGTTGAGCCGTTCTCGCATCTGCAGGATCTGGCGCGTCTCGATCTCGATGTCCGAGACCTGCCCGCCGACCCCACCCATCGGCTGGTGCAGCAGGAACCGGGTGTTCGGCAGGCACACGCGGTTCTCCTTCTTGGCTGCCACATAGATGAGCGCGCCGGCACTGGCCACCCATCCGGTGCCGATCATCTTCACCTCGGGCTTGATGAACTTGATCATGTCGTGGATCGTGTCTCCCGATTCCACGTGCCCGCCTTGGGAGTTGATCAGGACGCGGATCGGCTCGTCGCTCTCGTGCGCGAGTGCAAGCAGCTGGCCAGTCACGCTCTCCGCGAGCTTCGCGCTCACCTCGCCGAAAATCAGAACGGTCCTCGACTCGAACAGGTTCCGCGCCACCGCGGCGAAGCCCCCTGGGCCCTTCTTGTCCTCGTCGTTATCGTCGCAATGAGACATGAATGATCCTCCGGTCGGCACCTTAGCACGCGTCGGGCCTGTCCGACGCGGCCGGGCGATCGACTCCCTTCATAGCGCACTGCGCCCGCGCCGGAAGCTGGTCAGTTGACGGCTCCGCCTTCCTCGCCGCCCTCTCGCGTGCCGAAGATGGCGTCGAAGTGGTCGCGGAAGGCTCGCGAAGTCACCCGCGGCGGCCCGCTGTGCGGCGACGTTCTCGCGTCGTATTGCACGTCCACATCGAACAGCAGGGGGCTTTCGGGACGGGGCTCGAGCTTGACGACTTCCACGCCCTGGATCGACATGCCCTCGCGCAACGCTCGCACTTCGCCCGCCTCGACCCGGCCATCGCGCGAACGCAGCACGCGCGCCCCTTCGCCGTCGTCTGTATGGCTGTAGACGAGGACGACGTCCTTCGGAGGATTGTGCTCGGAGTCCGACATGATCGTGCGCTCCTGCGTATCAATGTACGCCCTGGCGCCGTCAAGGGCAGTGTCGGGAGACCACTAATTGGAGAACTTCGCCAGGAATCGGCGGGAGACCTCTTCCATCGCGGCTTCCAGCAGCTTGTGCGAGTCCTCTTCGGACAACCGCGCGTCGAGGATGATCTGCAGCGACCCGTCGGCGTTTTCCACCACTCCGCCGGCAGGCCGGGCACCATCGCTGTTCTGGTACTGGACCTTCGCAACCGGGACGGTGAGCATCTTCCCGTTCACCATCATGTTGAGCGAGCCTACGTAGTTCATAACACGCTATCCGTAAGGCCGGATTCCCTCCACGCAAGGCCCCGCCGCACCGCAGCGCTCGTCATTTCTCCGGCGATGTCCTCGGAACGAACCGCACCGAACGCTGCATCAAAGCATCCACGCGCTGAAGCCACGCACGCCATGCCCCGTAGCGCTCCACCGGTATCACGCTCTGGTCGATCACCAGCTTGCGCGTGATGCGCACCTCGCCCCGCGACGAGCCCACGCGCTCGATGGACAAGCTGGCGCGGCCGAACTCCCCTGCGTTCTCTTCCCCTCCGGGCGCCAATTCCCCGACCTCGTAGCCCGGCGGCGCTGTCAGATCGATCGTCCGCACTTCGTGCCCTGGAGCGACATCCGCCGGCAACACCACGGGCAGCGTGCGTCGGCTCAGCGGCGCCAACGTGCCTGTCCACGTCATGCCCGGTGCCAGTTGAACCACCAGCTCCCTGCCCTCCCGGCGCGCTACACCCCACGAGCTCGCGCTGTAACGAACCCTGGCCACGCCTTCCCCGGCGTCCGGTGTGAATTCCACGGGCTGGTGCACCTTCACAGCTCCCAGCCACCCCGCCAGCAGCTTCTTCTCGATCCAGGCCGGCCGCGTGTCCGCCTCCGCCAACGCCCCTCTCAGCTCCTGCCCGCTGTCCCCGGCGTGCGCTTCCGTCGCCCTCAGCTGCCCGCCCCCGTCCTCGTCGAGCTTCACGTCCCATACGCTGTCGACCCCCTGCTCCGCAGGCGCTCCCCAGGGGCTCGGGATGGGCCGACCCTCGCCGTGCTGGACGAACACCGCCAGCCCGCGCACGTCGAGCGAAGGCACCGGTCCAAGCCGGCTCTGTGCATTGGTGGCATCCAACCACGTTCCGGCCGCTCCTGCCGCACCGGGCACATACGCAATCCCGTGATCGAACAACGGCACGGCCGCCTTCTCGGACAGGAGCACCGACGGCTCCGCCGTGTACCTCGACTGGAGAAGAACCTCCATCGCGTCGATCCCTACCGCCTTGAGCAGCGCGATCAGCAGAATCGCCTTGTCGTCGCAATCACCCTGCCGCCGCGCCAGCACTTGCTGCGGACGATTCGGCAACCAAGCCTCGGCCGACACGTAGTTCACGTACCGAATCTCGTCGGCCACGAACTCAAAGATCTTGCGCAACTTCTGCTCGCGCGTGCGCTGGCCGGCAGTCAGCTCGGCCGCCAACGAACGAATCTGCTCGTCGGGCTCGGTGAACCCCTGCACCGCCCCCCGATACCAATCCAGGAAGTCCTTCCACGTCGCAAACGTCGAGCCGACCACCGTGGGCAGCAGCTCCGTCGGCTCCGGCGAGAGCGGCTCGTCGGCGACGTTCTTCGGATGATCCCACGTGAAGCGCTGCAGCCGCCTGCCGCGCACCACGCGATCCTCGCGCCGGTCCGGCAGGCCATGAAGGATATCGACCGCGAGGGGCCGCGAGGCCGGAGAATCGATCACGACCTCGCCATGCAGCATCGGGGCCGTCTCCGAGCCGCCCAGGTAGTCGACGAAATAGAAGGGCGGATCACCTCGACGCCCCACAGGCCCCGACGTGATCGTGCGCAGCGCCACCTCCACGACGTCCCCCGTGTGAAGCTGCGGCCAGCGCACGCGCGATCGCTCGCCGTCGCTCTCCTGTTCCTCGGCGAAGGCCAGGCCCCCCTCCGCGCGATGCACGCGGGCACGCAGGATCTCGAGGCCCGCGTCGTCGATCGGCAAGTCTTCCTCGAGCTCGTGCGGCGTGTGCGGCGCGACCACGATCTCTCGTGCGTAGTGGAGAGTCTGCGCCACCCGTTGGTCGTCCAGCACCTCGACCTTGCGGAACCAGTGCAGCAGCCGCTCGGATTGCACACCTGCCTGCGCCGGCGCGGCGCGCTTGCGCGCGAGAAACACCGACTCATCCACCAGATCGCGCTCGTCCGCACGATGCATCCCTTGCCCTTGCGCAAGGACCAAGCGCGACGAGATGTGCGTGTCCGTCGGCTCCAGGCTCGCGGCACGCCGCATGGCGGCCGTCGCCCGCTGCTCCATCCACGGAGCACCGTTGCCGCTCGCCGCGTAGGCCTCCGACGCTGCCGTCCAGTACGCCGCCACATTGGGCATCCACGACGACGCCGCCTCGAAGATCCTGAGGGCATCGACGTATCGCCCCGCATCGGTCATCGCCCGACCAACCGCCACGACCTCGTCCGCCTGCAACGGCGTCGTCTGCCCGCACACCAGCGCGGCCGCGGCAGCTCCGGGGAGATCGCGAAGCGACAGAGCCTTCACATAGTCGGAGCAATCTGCATCCGGCGAGATCGCCCACCATCGCTCTTGCGCCCCGGCCCACACACCCCGATCGACCGTGCGTGAGGCGTCCGCAAGCGCCTCCCACGCTGCCGGAACGTCCCCTGCAACGCTCGCCACGGCGGCAATCTCACGCACAGCGGATGCCCTCGTCGCCATCGATAGGGTCACGGCCCGCGCGCGTAGCAACCGCGCTTCCGTGTCCTGCTCCTCGTCCACGGGCTCGGTGCCGAGCGCCGCGGCCGCCCAATCGCCAAACCCCGAGTCCAAGCGCTGCTCCGCCAACCTTCGAAGCACGAAGCTCTGCGCACCCGTGTCGCCCTCCGCACGGGCGCGCGCCAGCACCACATGCAGCCGTCCGCTGCGCTCTCCACCAAACGGTGTAGCCCACGCGGCCAGCGCCAGCTCGACGACCGAGGCGCGCGCGTCGCGCACGACCGCGTCCAACAGCCCGGGCACCCGCGGCGTCCGAAGGTCTTCCGCCCCGCCAAAGCGACGTGCAAGGGCGGCCTCCAACGCGCGACTCCGCGCGGGATGCGAGCCGACCTCGAGCAGACGCGAGAGCAGCGTGGTCCTGTCCCGGACGCGCGCCGCGGCCAGGCCAGACGCCGTTCCCAGCCCAGCCTTCCAAGGAAGATCGACCGCCCTGCCAGCATTGTCGGTCACCCGCACACGCACCAGACCACTATCCGCAATCGGCCCGGAGCAGACCTTCAGCAGGAGCACGTGCGCTCCGCGCGACGCTTCCACCTGGAACGACGCGCGATCGAAGACCGCTCCCTCGTGCAGCTCGGGCTGCTCGAAGGCTTGCTGACCGTTCCACGTTGCGCGCACGGCGCCCGACGCTGCGACGTGCACGACGAGGTATTGCGGTTGCGCGAGCGACAGCGTCGAGGACAGGTAGGAACATGTCTCGTGGCGTGGATGGATCAACAGGCCGAGGGGCACGCCCCGCGCCGTGACGGACGGTGGCGGGACGGTGCGGAGACGGACTAGGACCGCACCGCGATCCCATCCTGTAGTCGGATCCGACGCGGGATCTTCAGGGCCCTCCCGAACCGACAGGCCGCCGCCGCGATCTTCGAAGGGGCCGACGACGACCCAGTCGCGGACGAGCCCGGCAGGGCGCGCCGGGTGCGCGCGCGGCGCCAGCGACGCAGCCAGCCACCGCGCGGCCTCGTCGACCTGTCCGGCATCCGGCCCTCGGGCGCCGAGCGCCTCGAGGCTCGCGGCCACCGCACCTGCGGACAGCTCGGGAGCCAGCTCCCGAACGATCGACAGCCACGCGAGGGACGACGGGCCGGAGCGTCTGGCTTGCGCGAGGACCGGCTCGAGCATGCGCTCGGGCGCGCCGAACACCTGCATTGCGGCGTCGTTGGTGCGCTCGACACGGGCGCTCTGCGCAAGGTGCGTGGCCGAGGCACCGCCGGGCGCGCACAGCGCGGCTAGGACGATCGTCGCGAGAGCCGCACGCCTTCGGGATGGACGAGCCATGCGCGGGCCAGAGTGCCACAGGAACCGAAGTTGGCCCACGCAATCCGCGTTGCGTAGCATGCCCGCATGGGCCAGCTCACGCGGCGACAGCTCTTGGCAGCGTTGGGAGCAACCGCGACTGCCGTTGCGGTTGACGGATTCGCGACCGATGCGTTGGCCCGCAAGCCCCGACGGACGCAGGTGGAGTGGACTGAGGTCGTGCTGCCGGACGACGAGCGCCGGAGCGTCCGCACCGCCGTTCTCAAGGCAATCCTGAAGAAGGAATCCAGGCACGCCGATTGGGGCCAGCAGCCGGACGGCAAGCTGCAGGCTGCGGTGAAGGTCGAGGAGTTCACCGTCTCGAGGAAGCAAGACGTCGTGCGCGTCACCTGCAAGGCGGTCGGCACGCTGGGCAAAGGTCCTGCCGTGCGAACGCACTTCTCGTTCGGCGGCCATCCGAACGAACAAGAGAAGCTCGAGAAGACGGTGCTGACGCTGATCGCGCAAGGCGTGATCACGAGGTTGGCGGCCATCGCGCGGGGACGCGTCCGAAAGCCTGCGGGGGGATAGAGAGCAGCGATCGTTGAACGTGGGCCGCTGCCCATCCGACCGCCGCGCCCGGATTCAGATGAGGAATGCGCCGTCGCGCATGATCGTCTGTCCGTCGACCTCGACCGTCACCTTGCGCATGACCACGTCCAGGTGTCCGTCCGACGCCCAGGGCGAGCCGGTCTTCTCGGGGTAGCCGTGGCCGAGCGCGATGTGCACGCCCGGGAACTTCTCGTCCTGCAGGAGGTTGCCGATGATCTCGCGCAGGCCGACGTTCGTGCCGATCGCGAACTCGCCCACGCGGTTGGCGTTCGCGTCCTGGCGAATGTACTGGTTGAGCTCCTTTTCGAGCTCCGGACGAGCAGGGCATGTCAGGCTCGTCACCACGCCGTCCTCGAAGTCGATCGTCACGGGGAAGGTCTCGCACGTACCGAGCTCCGAGAAGTAGTCTCCGAGACACCCGTCGATCACCGCACGGCCGGACGCGGTCTCGGCGCACGTGAACACCTCGCCGTCCGGCAGGTTCTTCCACTGCTCCGGCGTGATGCGCCCGTCCGACACGATCCAGCGCCACTTGGCGTTGAGCTTGACGGTGAAGTCGGTGCCCGCCGGCGAGGTCACGTGGATGCTGCGGGCCTTGTGGGCGATGTCGTAGACCTTGGCCGACAGCGACTGAATGACGTCGTAGTCCGTCGACATGCCCATCTCCATCACGCAGCGCGTAATGTTGATCATGTGCGCATGCCTTAGCCGCGGGTTGGACTCCACCGCCTGGAGCATCGGCGATCGGAACGTCTTGAGCTCCCCGCGCTTGCCTCCCGCGGCGTAGATCGACGCGGTCGCCTCACGCAGCGCCTCGCCGATCACCGCAGGGAAAGCCAGCGGTTGGGAGCCGTCCTCGGGCCTGGGCCCGAAGTCCTCCATGACGAACTTGCGCACCTTCGCGTGCTGCTCGTGCAGCACGTGTTCGAGGGCGTCCGCAACGTCGGCTCCGTCGCGATCGGTGATGAGCACGACGGACTCGCCGGGCTCCACTCTCAGGCACTTCTTGACAGCTTGTTCAGCTCCGTAATTCAGCGTTCCCATTGGCTCTCCCGACGAGCCCCCCGGGGTTGGACGAAAGGAAGCGATCGATGCGCCGCGGACTGACGGACCGGAGGCGGGCAGCGAAAGGCCGTCGCGTCTCTGGGCGATGCGAGTCATCGGCGAGCCCGCAGACGCGAACGTATTCCGGATAGCGCAGATCGTTGCTCGGTTCCAGCATGGAGCCGCGTTGACCGCACAATCGACCGGCGCGGCACGTGCGCATGCCGCTTGGCAGCCGCCGTGGAAGCGGCTTGCCGCAGGACGCCGCTGGATGTTGCGCGACGCGGCATGCCGGTGATGATGCGACGGGCGCGGTGCGGCTCGCGGCGCGTGCCCACACGGACGCGAGGCGGAGGTTGGCAGGGATGAGTAAGGATGGGAATCGCCGGGACGGCGGGTTCAGATCTTGGCGAGCATCGCTTCGGCCTCGTCGCAGGTCTTCTTGACGCCAGCGACCGACTTGGCGAGCGCGGCCTTCTCGTCGGCCGTGAGGTCGACTTCGATGACCTTCTCGACTCCGTTCCTGCCGACGATCGCGGGCACGCCGACGAACAGTCCCTTGAAGCCATACTCGCCCTCGAGCAGCGCGCAGACAGGGATGATCTTCTTCTTGTCGAAGATGATGGCTTCGGCCATCTCGAGCGCCGCCCATGCGGGAGACACGAACGCCGAGCCGAAGCCCAGCAGCCCGACGACCTCGCCGCCAGCCTTGCGCGTACGCGCCTCGATCTTGGCAAGGGTCTCGGCCGGCAGGAACTTCTCGACCGGGATGCCCGCGATCTGGCAGGAGCTGCGCACCGGGACCATGTCGTCGCCGTGCCCGCCGAGCACCAGCGCGTTCACGTTCTCGACCGACACGCCCGCGGCCTCGGCCACGAAGTAGCAGTAGCGGCCCGAGTCGAGCACGCCGGCCATGCCGAACAGCTTGTTCTTCGGGGGAAGCAGCTTCTTGTACAGCGCGAAGACGATGGCATCGAGCGGGTTCGCGATATTGATGACGATGGCGTCGGGGCAGTTCGCCTTGATCCCCTCGGCCACCTGCGAGGTCACCTTCAGGTTGATCGTCAGCAGCTCCTCGCGGCTCGGGAAGGTGCCGTCGGGACGCGCCTTGCGCGGCACACCCGCCGTGTTGATCACGAGCTCGGCGCCCTTGAGCGACGAGTAGTCTTTCGAACCGACGATCTTGATGTCCCTGCCGATGGTGGGGAGTCCTTCGGCGATGCCGAGAGCCTTGCCGATCGAAACGGACTGCTTCTTGACGACTTCCTGCCGCTCCGGGGGATCGTTCGGGTTGACCATGGGCGCCGGGTCAACGAGACCGATCTCACGCGCCAGCCCACGCTGCGCGATCTCCTGCGTCAACACGCCGCCGATGTATCCACCGCCGATGAGGCCGATCTTCTTGAGCATTGCTCACTCCTTTCACAGTCAGTCAGAACTTCTGCGCGACGCGGCCGGACGCGCGGTCGATAGGCGCCGTGGGACACCGTCTCGTAGCCCTGCGCCCAACGCCAAGTCCTTCCAGCCGCCGCCTCGAACCCATCCTCGAACCTGCGGGCAGCCTGCCCTAGCTATTACGCATCGCGTATACAACTCCGGGATGGCAGGATCAACCTGCATGGGCGTCGAACAGAACCGTGCCGGGCAACACGCCTGGCTCCCGGTTTCCCGTGTCCCTGCCCCGGCCGAACCCTTGACACTTGCTCCTCCCGTCTCGTAATCGCTTTCACTCCCCTCTCGGGTACCGAGGCCCAGCGTGACCACTCCCCCTACAGAACCTTCGACGCTGTTCCACGCGCCCGTTGTGTTCGTCACAGGGAAAGGGGGCGTCGGCAAGACCACCGTCGCCGCGGCGCTCGCCGTGCAGTCCAGCAAAGCTGGCAAGCGCTCCGTGCTCGTCGAATTCGACGACGGAGACGCAGGCTCACGCGCGCTGGGCGCCGAAGCCTCGCACGTGGCGCACGTCGTCCTGCAATACGATCGGGCGCTGATCGACACCCTGGGCTCCGTTCTGGGCGCCAAGATCATCGCGCGCGCCTTGGTGTCCCACGGAGCGTTGCGGCGCCTCATCCGCGCCGTGCCCGCGCTGCGCGAGTTCACCTTCATGGACCGCGTCTGCGCCCTCGCCAGCTCCGCACGCTATGACCGCATCATCGTCGACCTGCCTGCCTCGGGCCATGCCCTCGACTGGCTCCGCGTTCCCCAAGCGTTCGCACGTTTCCTCGGCATGAGCCCCCTGGGCAACATGGGGCGCCGCATCCACAACGAGATCGTCGCCCCAGGACGCTCCGAGATTGTGGTCGTCACGCTCGCCGAACCCTTGGTCGTCAAGGAAACCGAACAGCTATGCGAGCGGCTTCGAACCCAGCTCGGAACCGTGCCCGCCCTGGTCGTGGTCAACCGCGTCGTGTCGCCCGACCCGGAGGGCTCGTGGGAGGCCGCCTCGTCCATCGCTTCCCTGGCCCCCGAGCTCGCCCCGGAAGCCACCGAGCTCATGGAGATCCTGCGCGCGCGCGACGATCAGGCCGACGATACCGCCTATGCGTTCGGCCTCGCCCGCTCCGTACAGGCCCGCAAGGTGCTGCCGCTGCCCGAGGCAGCGCACGATCCGCCAGCCGCGACCGTTGCCGAATGGATCACGAAAGGGATCGCAGCGTGAGCACGCGCCTGACCGTGTGCGTCGGCGGGGGAGGCGTCGGCAAGACCACCACCTCGGCCGCCCTTGCCTTGAGCATGGCGCGTCGCAACCGCCGCACGCTCGTCATCACCGTCGATCCCGCGCGCCGCTTGGCCGACGCCCTCGGGACCGAGGTGGGACGCATGGCGCAGCGCGTTTCGATCTGCGCGGAGAGCGAAGACCACCTGTTCGCTCGCATGCCCGATACGCGCATGTCCCTCGATGACTTCGTGGAATGGCTGTTCGTGGATCCGGTCCAGCGCCAGCGCGTACGCAGCAATCCCGCGTACCTCGAGTTGGGAGATTCGCTGGCTGGCGTCCACGAGCTCATCACGATCGGTCTGCTGCAGACCGAAGTCGACTCAGGCTACTGGGACGATGTCGTGCTCGACACCGCCCCGTCGCGCCATGCGCTGGCGTTCCTGACCTATCCCACGCGGCTGCTGGGCCTGCTCGAGGCCAGGGCACTGGCTTGGCTCGCCGCCTTGGCGTCCACCGCCGATCCCAGCAAGGCCGACGTTCACCCGCGCACCGGACTGTTCGAGTGGGGCCGCTCCAAGGCCGAAGCCATCATGGGCAAGCTCGTCGGCCTCGACGGTCTGCACAACCTGTCCGCGCTGTTCGCGGACATGCTCTCGGTCCGGGAGCGCTGGGCCGATCTTGCGCGTCGCACCAACGCGCTGCTCCGCGACCCCGGCACGCGCTACCTCATCATCGGTGCGCCGACCGGCGGTGCCATGGCCGACGCAGCCTTCCTGGTGACCAACCTGCGCAAGCACGGGCTGCTTCCCTCGGCCATCGTGCTCAATCGCGCCGAGAGCGACGCCCCCGCGTGCGAGTTGCGCGTGCTCGAGGCTGTCGAGCAGGGCCGTGTCGCCCTGCCCGACGATCGGCGAACCGCGCTGCGTCAGACCCTGCTGACCATGCGCGAGGAGCACGCCGCGCGGGGCGAAGCCGCGCAGCGCGCCACCGAGGGGCTGCAGCGCATCGCCCCCAACGGCACTCGGGTCATCCGTCTGCCGTTCGTGCATCGTTCCGAGCCGCGCGCCATCGTGCTGACCCTGGCCGACGCATGGGATCGGGACGGCTGGGCCAGCTGAACGCACGGCGCGAGGCTGCGCGGCTTCAGCGGCCGTCGGCCGCGGCATGGGGCTTCAGGGCAGGATCGTGCCGGTGGTCAGCCACTTCTGCCAACCGCTCGACCTGCGGTTGTCGTTCGCCACGAGCGCGGCCGTGACGCAGTCGGCCACGCGTGGGTCGACGAACACAGGCGCGCCCTGCTCCCAGCCGGCCACCATGGCCAACGCCCGTTCGAACGTCGTGGTGTGCTTGGGAACCACGCGAACATGCTCGTCGGTGTCGAACAACCGGAGCACCGACTCCTGCTGCGTGGTCACCAAGTACTGGCCCTCGGCCACCAGGTCGATGGCCACCGACTCCCCTTCGAAACGAACACGAAACAGCAGAGCCATGGAACCTCCCGCCCGACGTGCGGCCTGCGTCCGCGCCCTCTCTCGCGCCTCTTGCTCGTACTACGGCCAGCCCTCCGGCGTCGCGGCGTCGACTCATAGCGCGAAAACGGCCCACGGTAAGCAGCTTTCGCGCTCCGCGTGCGCGTCGGCGCTCGCGCCTCGCCCTGGCCGCCACCTGCCCCGCGCTTGACGAACCGTCCTCGGCCAGATCAATCTGGTCGGCACGCCGGGCCCCTTCGGCTGGTGCTTCAGGAGATCGCCTTGCTCGTTCTGTCGTCCGGACCGCTGCTTCGCTCGGGCAGTGAGATCGTCATCAACGGCCTCACCTATCGTCTCATCGTTCTCGGCCCGGACCAGACCGCCCTGGTTCCATCACAATCGCCTGGGGCTTCGCTCCCCGTGGTCCCCTCCGATCTCGACGGCTTTCATTCCGCGCTGCGCGTTCTCGACGATCTGTGCCAGACCTTCACCGCGCTCAACGAACGCCTGTTGGATCCTCTCGATGGCCTGACGGCACGGGCGCTCGAGATGCTGGTGTCTTCGCCCCACGTCTCGCCGGAGTTCCGCGCTGCCCTCGTTCCCTTCGCCTTCGCCGTCTTCAAGCATGGGTGCAACGTCCTGACCGAGCGCGGCAGCGTCATCGTCCCGCCGCTGCCCCGTCGCGAGCTTGCGCGGCAGATCGACCTCCTGCCCGCCCAACAACGGGGCCGCATCCGTTGGACCACCGTCCTCGATCAGCTGTTCGACGGAGTCCCGCTCGTCACCCAAGGCTTCTACCTGTTCGAGCGCCCCGACGACCGCGCGCGCTTCGAGGATTCTCTGGGCGCCGAGTACGCCGAGTTGTGCACGACCATTCGTCGCCTGTTCGACGATGCCGTCGAGCAGCAGGGAGCGCTCCCGCAGTCGCAATGGCTTCGGCTCGACGAGCTGAGCCAACGTGCGCTCGACATGCAGAGAGCGGCGTTGGATCGCGCGCTGGCCGACGCCGACCCCGACGTGCGTCGCGTCGCGACCAGGGTTCGGATTCGCTGCTACGAAGACGGACAGATCCGCACGTGGTCCGTGCCGTTCGCGCTCGAGTTCGAGCGCGAGCTCGACGCTTGTGCCGCTTCGCTGCGAGAGGCGCGCAGCATGGTCCCCGGATTCGCCACCCAACTGCGCGAGGTGATGCTCGACCTGGCGGACTGGTGCCAGGATCGCTCCGACTCGGACGACTGGGGTGAAAGCCGCCGCTCCTGGATCGCGGCGGACGATCCATCCAACCTCATCGACGTGAGCCTCACGGCGGAGGAGAAGGTGTCCAGACTGGGCGCCAAGGGCGGCTTTCAGCTCGTCGTCAGCGCCTTCGACTCGCCGCCCGGTCCAACGCGCTCGGTCTACGATCTCGTCCGGCAGGAGGGGCGACGGCGCCAGAACCTCAACGTGCTGTTCCTGCGGCATCTGCTGGTCGGCGGTGGCGCCAGCAACGCCACGCTCGCAGGCGAGAAGCTGCCCGATCCCGACGGTCGCGAGCAGTACAAGGTCATGACGTTCACCAACGCGGTGCGCGGAGCGATGGTGCAGGCCAATGCTCCGCTGATCTTGCGAGCCACCGAATGGTCCGAGTCCCGCCTCTCCGAGCTCGAGGACGCGGCGAGTGTCCTCGTGCTGCTCCACGAATACGGGCACACGCTGGGCGACTTCGCCGAGTTCCTTGGCGACATCGGCGCGAGCGTGGAGGAGACGAACGCGGACGCTTCCGCCCTGTACCAGACCGCGCGCCTCGCCCCCGAACACCTCGATGCGCTGCTGCACCTGGGCTGCTGCTGGATGCCCGTCCAGCGCACGCTGCAAGGACCGGCCGAGGCGCACAGCCACGCCGACATCGTGATCTTCGACGCCCTGCGCGCCGCCGGAGCGGTGGACGTGATCGAACTCGACGACCGCAGTGTCGTGAGGCTGTTGTCCGCGGAGAAGGCGGTGGACACGGCGTTCGCGCTGGCGTGGCGCATGCGGCTGTGGGAGGCCGGCCTTCCGCT
Organism: Myxococcales bacterium; assembly: GCA_021847645.1. Taxonomy (GTDB): domain Bacteria; phylum Myxococcota_A; class Polyangia; order Polyangiales; family Polyangiaceae; genus JAJZQG01. Next base: position 34,594 of record JAJZQG010000015.1, on the reverse strand, counting down.
GGCAGACCACGCCGGGATCGTGGAGCCTTTCGCCGCCAGCGATCGCGAGCAGGACGCGCGCATTGCCGCAGCCTCGCGCACATTCGTGACGGGTCTGGGCCACGACGAGCGTAGCGAAAGGACACCGCAGGTCCTGGCGGAATGCCGCAACTTCTTCGCGATGCCGCGCCTGCGCGACGTAGCCCGGCCCCTCGAGCCGGTGCTGGCGGCGCTCCCGCGCTACCAGTCCGTTGCCGTCGTCCCCACCGACCGGCGCATCGCCGCGCTGCTCGCCGGCTGACCGCGCGACGCCGGGCGAACGAATCCGGCGCCCACCTCACCTCGGAAGCATTCCTTGCTTGCACACGCTGACCCATGTGGCTAATAGAAGCGTGCCGCGGGGCGGGCGCGGCTCGACCCGAGACCCCAAGAAGAACAAGAAAGCGTTTGACCAGGAGGCCCTGATGGCAAGGAAGATCACCGATGCGTGCATCAACTGCGGCGCCTGCGAGCCTGAGTGCCCCAACGAGGCGATCGCGGCTGGCGACGAGTACTACGTCATCGATGCGGACAAGTGCGACGAGTGCGCGGACAAGGACGAAGCCCAGTGCGTCTCCGTCTGCCCGGTCGCGGACGAAGCGATCGTAAAGGCCTGATTCCCCGTCTCCGTCCCCCCCGGCCCACCGTTGGCGTCGGAACCCGGCGTGAGCCCATCTCGCCGATCCATCGAGCGGTCGGCCGGTAGCTCATTGCATACGCTGCTGCGGAGCGGCATCTCTCCCCATACGCCCCCTTCCCCAACGAGGTTCGACCCCGTGTTCTACAGGTCTGCGACCACCGTTGCCTTGCTGCTGACCACTGCATGCCTGCCGGCTTGCTTCGAGACCAGGGGCAGCGCGTGGATGCGCGAACCCCTGCTGCCCGACGACCCGCCGTCGAGCGAGTCCCCGGCCCACGCCGCTGCCGCGCGCTCGCCTTCCACGCCGGCAGCTACACCTCCGCCGCGCCCAACGCTTGCCTCGGCCGACGATGACGCGCAGGTCGCTGCATCTGCCCGCAGCACCGGCCGGCTTCTCGGGATTTTTCACAACACCTACTACTCGTTCCCCGACGAGGCCGAGTACAGCGGCGAGAAGACCACGATCTTCGACGCTCGCTGCAAGCCGATCGCCTCGGTTCCCAAGGCATTCCACGACAGGCTTTGCGTCCAGGGAAGCGGGCGCCTGGCCGACCACCGCACGGTGAGCTTCGCCAAACGAGGCTGCGACTGTGCGGCCGTCTGCCCCCGATCGTCGCAGAAGATATGCTACGAGGCGCTCGACCCCGCGCGCTTCCCGTGGGGCCGCGGCGCGACCGGCGCGCCGATCACGCCGTTCCGAACCATCGCCGTCGACACGTCCGTCATCCCCTTGGGCACGCACGTGTTCATTCCTGCCTTCGTGGGAATCCCCATCCCCGGAGGCGGCATCCACGACGGGTGTTTCGTTGCTCAGGATCGCGGGCTCAAGGTCGTGGGCCAGAGCATTGACGTGTACACCGGATCCGAATCGGCGACCGCTGCGTGGAACCAGCAAGTCGGCACGGGAACCGGCCTCGAGGTGTACGTCGAAGATCAGCGCTGCGGCGCGTCCACACGTTGACCGTTGTTCGACAAGCGCAACCGTCGGCCCCGCGGTAGGCGCTCGGCATCGGGTGATTCCGACGGGAGAGAGAACGACACGTCACCCGGCGCGTCGCGAAGCGCGACGGTACCGGGACGTTGTCACCGCCTCGCTCAGGCGGCACGAAGAGCTCCGGAAGACGCTCAGGCGATGCCGTACTTCGTGCCTCGAGCGACGCCGGTCTTGGCAAGCTGTCCCGCGGCGAGCATTTCCTGGAGCGGGACCGTGAGGTCGGTGGTCTTGGAGCCCAGCACGCGATTGAGCTGTTCGACACTCATCGGGACCCGCGCCTTGCGAAGAGCCGCGACGATTCTCTTCTTGATGTCGCCGTGATTGTCGGCGGGCGTCGGGACGGCAGAAGCTTTCGCAACGGGCTTGGGCGCGGGCTTCGCAACCGGCTTGGGCGCGGGCTTCGCGGCCGGCTTGGGCGCGGGCTTCGCGGCCGGCTTGGGCGCGGGCTTCGCGGCCGGCTTGGGCGCGGGCTTCGCAGCAGGCTTCGCCGCTGCTCGATGGGCACTTGCCGGTGCCTCGCCCGACATCGCCGTCACCATCTCCGAGATGACGTTCTCGAGCAGATCGACTACCTGGCTGGCAAATGCCATGGTCACCTTCTCTGCCTTCTCGCGCATATCCTTCGGCAATGCTTTTCGGGGATCACTCATGGACATGCATGTAAGACAAGAATCGTCCGAAGTGCAAGTCGAATAACGCTCAACGGGTTGATAATTCTCTGCGCCCTCCGGGCTAACCTGCCCCCATTGCCGGATCCCAGAGTCTCCCACGCTATGCGCGAGACTCACCGCGATCCCCGCCGTGCCTCGGCCCATCGCCCCCGCGTTGCCTCGCCCGGCCGCTGGTGCCATATCTGCGCACGCGGCTCCCCCACTCCTGCCTGCACGGAATCCAATTGAAGACCACCCAAGGCACACTCACCTTTCACCCCCGCGGCTTCGGATTCTTTGAGTTCGCCGACGACAGCGGCACCGCCTCCGCGTTCGTCGCGCCCCCCGAGCTCAATCCTTTCCTCGACCGGGACCTGGTTCGCGCCGTCATCACTCGAGCGGAGGACGGCCGCTGGTCGGCCTCGCAGCTCGAGTTGATCGCGCGCAAGCGCTCTTCCGTATTCGGACAGGTCGTCCGTCATCGCGGCCAGGCATTCCTGCACATCGATCGGGAAATCGCCAACACCGATTGGCGCCTCGGCGCCGCCCCGGGCGATTCCCTCCCGCCCGAGGGCGCCTGGGTCGTCGCCAGGGTGGAATCGGACGGCGTCACCTGCCAGCGCGTGCTCGCTTCCGACGACGATCCAGGCGCGGAACGCATCATCGCCAAGCATGAGCTGCGTTCTTCGTTCTCTGCCGCGCAGCTCGAGACCGCGCGATCGCTCGCTCGCCAGCCCGTCGGGCGCGCCGAGCAGCGCCGCGACTTGCGCGACCTGGCCAACGTGACAATCGACGCCGCCTCCACCCGCGACATCGACGACGCCATCGCGGTTCTCCCCGCCGACACCGATGGTGCGCTCCGGCTCATCGTGAGCATCTCGGATGTGTCTTCCGTCGTCCAATCCGGAACCGCACTGGACCTCGAAGCGCGTCGACGGGCCACCAGTGCCTATCTGCCCGATCGCGTCCTGCCCATGTTTCCGACGGAATTGAGCGAGGAACGCCTCAGCCTGCTACCCGATGTCGACCGCGAGTGCCTCTCCGTCGAGCTCCGTATCTCCGCCGAAGGGGACGTCGTCGCCGTCGACGTCTATCGGAGCCTCATACGCTCCCACGCGAGGTTGACCTACGATCAAGTCGCCGGCTTCCTCGATCTCGGCTCGGACCAGGAGATGACCGATGACGTTCGCGACATGCTCACGTGGTGTCGCACCGTGTCCTCGAGGTTGTCGATGGCGCGTGGACGTCGCGGCGGCATCGAGGTCGCGCGCGACGAGGCAAGATTCGGAATCGACGCCGAGACCGGGCGCGCGACGTTGCTGGACCCGGTTCGGCCGACCAGCGCACACCTGCTCATCGAACGTTGCATGGTGGCGGCCAACGAAGCAGTCGCTGATTGGCTCTTCGCGCGCGGCGTTCCTGCCCCCTTTCGCGTGCACGACGCTCCGCCTGGGCAGGCCGTGGACCAACTCGAGCACATCGCACGCAATTTCGGATTCGCGTGCGGGTTCGGCCGGACACTGACACCGCTGGCGCTCGGCGCCTTCGACCGCCAGATCCGGAGCTCCCCCGCGGCACCGGCCATCGTCGCCGTGCTCACGCATGCGCTCGGCCCGGCGCGCTACGCCGCGCACGCCGCACCGCACTTCGGCCTCGCCGCTACACGCTACTTGCACTTCACCTCCCCGATTCGACGCTACGCGGACTTGCTCGTGCACCGCGCGGTCTCCTCCTACCTGGACGGCGTCAGGCCCACCGATCCCGCACCGCCCGACCTCGAGGACGCCTGTCGCGACATCTCCGCGCGCGCTGCCCGCGCGGCACGCGCAGAATCCGACGCACGACGTCTGGTCAGCGCTCGCTACATGTCCTCGCGAATCGGCCAGCAGTTCGATGCCAACGTCACCGGCGTCCGCCCCTTCGGCCTTCGCGTGCAATTGCGCGACTCGCTCCTCGTCGGACATATCGCCACCGACTCCCTGCCCGACGGGCCTTTCTCGTTCGACGAGTCGGCCCAGGAGATGGTCGGACCGTCGTCCGTCTACTCGGTCGGCATGCCTGTGCGCGTGCGCGCAGCCCGCACCGACGAGCCAGCCGGACGTGTGGACTTCGAACTGGTCGCGACGGACGGCGCCGGCCCTAGGAAAGCGACCGCCCCCCGTCCACCGCGAGCACCTGCCCGCTGATGTAGTCGTTGGAAGCCAGGAACACGATCGCCCGGGCGATGTCTCCCGCATCGCCCAAGCGTTGCAGCGGAATCCGGGCGCGCAGGGCCTGCACCTTCGCTTCCTCGTAGTCGTCGGGAACCAGCACGGCCCCGGGCGCTACCGCATTCACCCGCACCTCCGGCGCCAATGCCAAGGCCAATCCCTTCACCAGATGGACCAGCGCCGCCTTCGAAGCCGCATAGGGCACGTAGTTCTTCCATGGCCGAAGTGCGCTCACACACGCCACGGCGATCATGCAACCGCGCTCCGCGCGCAGCGCGCCCGCCAGCCCGATTGTCAACCGATAGGGAACCGTGGCGTTCAGCAGCAACGCGCGGTCCCACGCCTCCCTCGACAGCATGCCCGGCTCCACACGCTCGAAGTTGCCCGCATTGTTCACCAGGACGCCCAGCCGCCCGCCGCCGAACTCCATGGTCGCGTCGATCAACCGGTCTTGTTCCGATTCCGATCGCAAGTCCGCTTGCACGACGCGCGCGCGCCGGCCTAATGATGCTGCCCGCCGTGCGATCTCCTCGGCCCCGGAACGGCTGCTGCTGCAATGCACGACAAGGTCGCAGCCCGCCTCGGCCAGCGCCGTCGCGATCGCCGCGCCCAACCGCTTTCCGCCTCCGGTGACCAGCGCGGTCGTTCCCTCCAGCTCGATTAGGCTCATCGTTCCTCGCCCCCATCCTGGCTCACCGCGCGCGCGCCGTCGAGTCCGCCCTCGCCTCCCTGACCCCGCGCCCTGGCACGTCGAGCCTTGACGTCGTGCTCTCGTGCGACGAAAGGCGTTGCCCCGTGCCGACTTCTCTTGGCTCCCGCGTGCTCCGCACGCTCTTCACCGCATTCGCCGCCAGCACCTGCGTCGCTCTCGTCCCCGCGGCGGCCCACGCGAAACCGCACCACCGCCACGCCACGCTCGGCGGGCCTCCGGTCGTCCCGTCCCCCGTACCAGGCAATCCCGTTGCTTTGCTGCGCGTGCCTGGCGACGGCATTCACCCGCTGATGGCCGACGGAGCCATCCGCAACCTGGCCGACGGCCGGTCCGTCCTGGAGGTTGCCGACGACGACCCGGACTACAGCGTGAGCAATGTGCTTTGCGCTGCCGCGTAAGGACCCAGATTCGCTTGTCTGTACGTCGGTACCAAGACCCAAAGCCAAGGCCAATCGTCCCACACACAGCGCAAGCTGGTACTCATCGACTCCCACGGAAAGCGCGAGACGATCGCAAGCGGCGGCGGAGACAAGTACTCGGTCGCCGGGCTGGGAATCCATCTACACGGCGACCAGTCCCCGCTGTACGCGTATTCGGAGACAGTGGCGTCGGGCAACGCCACGAAGACCACACAATACCTGGTCCGCAATGGCGATCGAAGCGAGCTCGACATCGAGGGCGAGAGTTTCATCGCCGCCCTCGCCAAGATCGGCGGCGGCGACCGCTGTGACCCGCCCATCCCATTCGTGGAGTTCAAGAACAAGATCTGGATGGTCTGCCGCACCGACACCGAGCTGGCGGTACGCCCCCTCGGCGGCGAGCCCGTCACCGCCGCCTCGTCGACCCTGCACGACATTCGCCACGTCGTCGGCGCCGACGGCCGGCTGTATGTGATCTACCATGATCCCAGGACGAGCACCGCGCACGTTGCCGTCACGCAGGACGGCGCGTCGTTCCGGAACATCCAGCTCGACAGCAAGGAGAGCGCTTGGCGGCTGGAGGCCGCGGCCTACGGCGCAAGCGTCTACGTCGTCTACTACTTCTTCCGCAATTCGTTCCACAAAGGCCTGCGTGCTGCGGTTCTTCGCGGCGGACGCGTCGCCATTCCAGCGTTCACCATCGAGCGCGAGCAGGACTACAACACGAGCTGGCACCCGCACTTCGCCATAGCCAGCGACGGCACGACGTGGCTGACATACCTGCAGAACGTCGAGGACGACAAGCGCGTGCGGAGTCGGTTCGACGATCCCGCCAGGCTCGAGGACAACGCGGTCGGCAGGTCCGACGGCTGGGAGGAGGACTACAAGGACTACTTCCTGCAAACGGGCGTTGGGGCCTGGATGACCTGGTGGGGCCTTGCGAACGCCGCGCCCAAGGCCAAGGACACACCCTCCGCCCCGATTCCCATCGGCAAGACACACGACTCCGTGGGGCGCGCCTTGCTCAAAGCACGTTGATGTGTCCGCAGTCCGGGCACTCCCAGGTGACCTTGTTGCACGACATCCCCCATTCGTTCTCCTGCATGCACGCCTGGCAGATCTGGAAGTCGCAGGCGGCGCACGCCCAGCAGAACGGCGGGCGCTTCTCGCAAAGCGTGCACTGGTAGTCCCGAACTCTAGCTCGTGGCTTTCGATCCGGCATGAGGCGCTGCACCGTGAAGGACGCGCGGGGACGATCCCCGCTTGTCGATTGTCCCCGGACATAGCACAACCCAAGCACGTCGACGGCGCTCGGCCGCTCGACGGCGCAACAGACAGGCCGACAACCGCTGATGGCACTGCATTCCCCGCTCTCGCTTTCTTCGCCGTGGCTGCTCGACGGCCCCACCGGGACCGAGCTCGAGCGACGGGGGTACGCCACGAGCCTGCCCCTGTGGACCGCCCTCGCCGTGCGCGATTGCCCCGAGCTCTTGCGCGCCGTGCACCGCGACTACCTGGTGGCCGGCGCCGACGTGATCACCGCTTGCACATTTCGCACGTCCCGTCACTCGCTCGCGAAGGCAGGACTTGCCCGCGAGGCCCGCGCGCTGACCCGCGAGGCCGTCGCCCTGGCGCGCGACGCTGCCGCCCACGCATCGCGCCCGGCGTGGGTCGCGGGGTCCATCGCTCCGCTGGAAGACTGCTACGCCCCCGCGCGAACTCCGCCCCAAAACGTCCTGCGGCGAGAGCACGCCATGCACGCCGAAGCCCTCGTCGACGCGGGCGCGGACCTGCTGCTCATCGAAACCATGCCCACGTTGCGCGAGTCGCTGGTTGCCGCCCGCGCAGCATCTGCCACGGGCCTGCCCTTCGTCGTCTCGTGGATCGTTCGCGACGGCGCGCGGCTGCTGGATGGCACGCGCATCGAAGAGTGCGTGGACGCCATCCTCAGAACCTCCCCCGCCCTGCTGTCGGTGAACTGCGCGTCCGTGCAAGCGTGTTCCGACGCGATACCGTTGCTGGCTCGCGCCGGCGTTCCTTTCGGAGCCTACGCCAACTCGGGCGCACCGGACGGGCCGTTCGGATTCGCCCCTGCTCCGCTCGATGCCCAGCACTACACCGCGGCCGTCCGCGAATGGCTGCGCGCCGGTGCCACCATGGCCGGCGGCTGCTGCGGGACCGAACCGAGCCACATTGCCGGCCTGCGAGCCTTGCTCGATGCGTCCGTTTCCGCTACTGGCGCCAACACCTCTCCATGACGCGCATTCCAGCACACGAGCAGCCGCCGGTCACTCGCCCCCACGACGTCGAGGCCAACTCGGTGCTGTCCGTGTTTCGCGTGCCGAAAGAGGTGGCCGGCCAACGCGTCGACGTCTTCGTCCAATCCCAGCTGCGCAACACGAGCCGTACCCGCGCCAAGCTGATCGTGCAGTCCGCCGCTCGCACGCTCGACGGCACACCGATCCGTCCCAACGCACGTGTCTTCGCGCACCAGTACATCGCCATCTGGCGTCCTCCTTGGGATGAGGTCGAGGTCCCCCGCCACATCCCCGTGCTGTACGCCGACGATCATCTCGTCATCGTGGACAAGCCTGCCGGAATCCCGGTCCATCCGTCTGCCAGGTACTACCGCAATACGGTCATCAAGATGCTCGCCGAGCAGTTTCCCTCCGAGCACCTGGTGCTGGCTCATCGCTTGGACCGCGACACCAGCGGCGTGCTCGTGGTGGCGCGCACGTACGCCGCCGACCGGGCCATCAAGGCGCAGTTCGAGGCCCGCTCGCGCGTCGAGAAGAGCTACCAGGCCATCACGTGGGGCTGGCCGGTGCACGACGACTTCCACGTGCGCTTGCCGCTCGAGCGCGATCCGCTCTGTCGCATGCGTTGCGCGATGCGGGTCGCGGCCCCGGGCGCGGGACTGTCCGCCAGCACGCGCGTGCGCGTTCTCGATCGTCGCCGTCGCGGTGACCGTCCCTATGCCCTTGTCAGGTGCGACTTGGAGTCCGGACGCCAACACCAGATCCGGGTGCACCTGAGCGCCAGCGGCTGCGCGATCGTGGGGGACAAGCTGTACGGTCCGGATTCGGAGCTTCACGCCCGCGGCTCGGACGGCACGCTGACCGACCAGGACATGGCGGTGCTGGAGTTGGGCCGTCACGCTCTGCACGCGTGGCGGCTGGAGCTTGATCATCCGGTGACGGGACGGCGCCTGGAGGCGGTGGCGCCACTGCCCGACGACATGCGGGCATTCTGGGAATCGCTTGGCTGAGAACGGCCGGTGCTCGGATCGACGGGCTCGAATCAGAGGCCCCGTGGGACCTTGTCCAGATCGACCTGGGAGAGCGCGTAGCGAATCAGGGCGCTGCGGTTCGCCTTGGTCAGCCCCCGCGTCTTGAGCTCGTCGACCATCGCGTCGAGCTTGCCGAGATCGTCGGTGTACATCGAGATACAGATTACCTTGTAGTGCGACGGCTTCTCGGCCGCGCGCGCGACGGGCTTGGCTCGAACCGGCGGCACCGGCTCTGGCGAGTAGAACTCGCCCGAAAGAACCGACTGCACCTCGTCGCCGTCGAGCACCTTGCAGGCAGCACCTCGGAAGTCTCCATGATCAGCTGACATCTCGTGCTCCTCCGGTCACGCCGAGATCGCCTCGGCTCCCTCCGTCGCTTCCACCGCCGCGCTTGCATGCCCGTCGATGATCTTGTCCACTACGCGGCGGTAGTCGTCCGCCGCCGCCGTGCCCGCCGCGTACTCGAAGATGGTCTGCCCGTGCGCCGGCGCCTCCTTGACCTTGATGGCTGCTCGAATCGGCGGCAGGCAGCGCTCGCCGAAGTGCTGCTGCAACGTCTCCACCGCTTCGCGGCAGATGTTGGCCCGCGCGTCGAAGAACGTGGGCAGCACACCCCAGATCCGCACCGGATGGTGCAGCAGTTGGTTGACGTTGCGCACGGTCTTGAGCACCTGGCGCACGCCGACCAGGGACAGGTAGTCGCAGGCCACGGGCACCAGCACGCTGTCCGCGAACACCAGCGCATTCTGATTCATCAGCGAGAGGCTCGGCGAGCAGTCCAAAACCACGTAGTCGTACGACTGAGTCACCGGTCCGAGCCGATCGCGAAGCACCCGGTCCCGATTCTGACGGCCCGCCAGGTACAGCTCCGCCGCCGCCAGGGTCTCGTTGGACGCCACCAGCTCGAGGTTGTCGCGCACCTTCTGCGCGGCGACTTTCAGCGGCAGCCCCATCACGAGCACGTGGTACAGTGACTTCTCCGACTTGACGTCGAGCGATACTGCCACGTTGCCTTGCGCGTCAGTGTCCACCAGCAAGACGCGCTGCCCCTGCGCGGCCAGTCCCGCGGCGATGCTCACCGACGTGGTCGTCTTGCCGGTCCCGCCCTTGTGATTGAATATTGCGAGCACGCGCGGGCGCTCCGGGTCGCGGTGCTTGGCTGCCGAGGGAGCGGCGGCGACACGCGGCGCAAGGCTGGCCATGGTCGGAACCAGCGGCACGGCCACCGCAGCTTCGGGCTCGTTGCTGGCGGGCGGAGGCTTGGAGGCGAACGAGGGCCGGAGCACGGGCGGCATCTCGCCTTCCCGCGCTTGCAGAACGTTCTCGCTCACCGTCGGCGCTTCCACCTTCTCGACGGTCGACTCCTCGAGGCTTCGCTGGGCCACCTCTCCCAGGCGCAGGCCGTGAGCCTCGTCGCGCAGCTGGGCTCTGCAATCCAGCGAGCAAGCGTACTTGCGCTTGCCATCGACGTAGAAGACCTGGGAAACAAGCTCCACGCGGAAACGCTTCGCGCAGGCGTCGCAGGTGACTTGCCCGTCCCCGCCCGCCGTCTGGCTCGCTTCCAGACACTTCTGCGAGCAATAGAACGAGAATCCACCGTCCCGCTCCTCCATCTGGTAGCGGAACTGGACTTCAAAGGATGTCCCACACACCGAGCATGTCTCTGTCATCGTGGCCATGCGGTCGACCTCCGCGGCGCGCGACAATCGAGTCTGCGCCGCCCGAACCATGGCCAAAGCATGGGGGTGCGAACGGGGCCAAGTTTTCTCGACGAGGTTTTCGCCCGGCCGTCTCAGTGCCGGAAGTGACGCTTGCCCGTGAACACCATCGCCAGGCCGGCCTTGTCCGCCGCCTCGATGACGTCCTTGTCCTTGACGCTGCCGCCCGGCTGCACCACCGCGGTCACACCGTGGCTCGCCGCCAACTCGACGCCGTCGGGGAACGGGAAGAACGCATCGCTCGCCAGCACCGAGCCCTTGGCCTGGTCACCGGCTTTTCGGCACGCGATCGTCACGCTCTCCACGCGCGACATCTGTCCAGCGCCCACCCCCACGGTGAAGGTCTCCCGCGCCAGCACGATCGCGTTGGACTTGACGTGCTTGACAACCCGCCAGCCGAAATCCAGGGCCGCGAGCTCGGCGTCGGTCGGGGCGCGCCGCGTGACCACCTTGCCCACCGCAACTTCGCCTGCACCCGTCGCGTCGCGGTCTTGCACCACCAGGCCGCCGCCGACCCGGCGATAGATCAGCATGCCGTCATCGGCAGGAAGGATCTTGCCGGTCGCCAGCAGCCGAAGGTTCTTCTTCTTGCGCAGCAGCTCGAGCGCCACCTCGCTGAAGCGCGGTGCGATGATGCCTTCGAGAAACGTCTCGCCCAACAGGCGCGCGGTCGCTTCGTCGACTTCGCGGTTGAGCGCCACGATCCCGCCGAACGCGCTGACGGGGTCGGCCTCGCGGGCGGTTCGATAGGCGTCGGCCAGGCTCGCGCCCAGTCCCACCCCGCACGGGTTGGTGTGCTTGACGACGACGGCAGCTGGCCCCTCGAACTCGCGCACGCACTCGAGCGCCGCGTCGAGGTCCACCAGGTTGTTGAACGACAGCTCCTTGCCGCCCGCGCCGAGGCTTTGCGCGAAGGCGATGGTGCCCTGGGTGGCGCGGCGCTCCTGGTAGAAAGCGCCTGCCTGATGCGGGTTTTCGCCGTAACGAAGGTTGTAGGACCTCTCGAACGGAAGCGTCAGGTAAAGCGGGAATCGTTCCCGCTTGTCGTCCGGACCAAGGCTCGACAGGTAGCCCGCGATGGCACCGTCATACGCCGCGGTGTGCGCGAACGCCTTGGCGGCCAGCGCGCGACGAACGCCGGCGTCCACGGCTCCGGCCTTCAGCTGGGCGAGCACCGCCTCGTAGTCGGCCGGATCGCAAACGACCGTGACGCGCGCGTGATTCTTCGCCGCGCTGCGGAGCATCGAGGGGCCGCCGATGTCGATGTTCTCGATGGCCTCGTCGATCGCGACACCATCCTTGGTGATGGTCTGCTCGAACGGGTACAAGTTGACGACGACCAGATCGATGGGAGCGGCGCCGATGCGCGCGAGGTCGACGTCATCGGTGCCGAGCCTGGCGAGGATGCCGCCGTGCACGCGGGGATGAAGCGTCTTGACGCGGCCGCCCATGACCTCGGGCGAGCCAGTGTAAGCTTCGACCGGCGTGACGGGCAAACCTGCGTCGGTCAGGGCGCGCGCCGTGCCGCCGGTGGAGAGCAACTCGAAGCCAAGCTCGACCAGGCCGCGGGCAAGAGCGACCAGGCCGGTCTTATCGCTGACGGATACGATGGCCTTTCGATGGGACATGGCTGCGCGGGTAGCCGTCGACCGTTGGGACGTCAATGCAGGCGGGTCCGGAAACGGTGCCCGGCACGTCGGCGCAGTGCGCCATGGGAAGAGATGACGGGCCTGGCCGGCGGGGACCGGCTTCGAACGCGTAGGGGGAATTCTCAACGGTCCGCGTATGATAGGAACGTCCGCGCGCTCGCGTGCGCGCCGAAAGGGATTGGAGATGCTCAAGAATAGCTTGATTCTGTTTGCCTCGCTGATGGTCGCGGCAGCCGCGGGCTGCAGCTCGAGCTCCGATAGCGGCGGAGCAGGAGGAGGGCCCCAGGCCCCGTACGTTCCGAAGACCAACGGCGTGGCCATGAACGAGCAGGATGCCTGCGAGTCGCTAGTCGATGCCGTCTCCAAAGCTGCGGGCAAGCTTCAGTGCGTCGTGACCGTCCCGGCGTGCCCGAACTACATCCAGAGCAGCGGTGCACCGGTGTGCTCGCAGTATGACGAGGGCAGCGTGCTCGGGTGTGCGGACTTCTACGCGACGTTCACGAGCTGCGCGGACTTCAACAACCGGCCGTGCGAGATTCACAACATCGCGGGCAGCGCACCGAACGGATGTCCGGCAGATGCCGGGGCGGACGCGCAGCCGGACGCGGCAGACACGGACGCGCAAGATACCGACGCGGGCGCGCCGGACGCGGAGCCCGACACCGACACCGACGCGGCGGCGGTGGACGCCGAGAGCGCGGACTGAGCGCACGGCGCATCGGGCGATCGGAGGTTCCAGAAGTGAGTGAAGGCGGCGGGGCACATCCCGCCGCCTGCGTCGAGGCGCGCCGGGGAGGGGCTGTCCGACGTGCCTCTGGGTGTCTGTTTCGAATCAGTGCATCGCGCCGAAGTCGTCGAGCTCGACGGACACGGCATGGTCGAGCGCATCCTCGCTGTCGATGTCGTCGTCCGAATCGCCGTCCGACTCCTTGTCCTGGAAGTCGTCGGCAGTCAGCAGCGGGAGCCGTCGCTTGCCCACCGGGCCTTCATCGATGTAGTCGCGCAGCGAATGCATGTCGCCGAGCGCGTTGAGCTTGGCGAGCGCCTTGACCTCGAGCTGGCGAATGCGCTCGCGGGTCAGGTTCATGATGGCGCCCACGTCCTCGAGCGTGGTGCCGCCGCGGTCGGCAACGTCGAGCGCACAGCTCTCGTTCATGTCCCAGACCTCGAGGTCGGGGAAGTTGAGCTTGATGGCGCCGGTGCGGGCGGACACGTCGATGTACAAGTGGTGCTTGCAGGACACGTACGGACAGGGGCGTGGCACGTTGGCGCAATCGGCACGCATGCGCGGCTTCCAGTAGTCGGTCTCCGGGTACAGCATGCGGCCGATTTCCAGCTCACGCTTGGTCATGCGCTTGACGCTGATGGTGCGTGCGCGCACGTCGCGCTTGCGTCGCGAGCGACGCTGCTCGCGCGTCATCGGTTCATCCTGGAGCGCAAGGGCGCCGTCGGTCATTTCCTCGAGGTCATCGGGCTCGGCCGAGTCATCCTGATCTTCGACCAGCGGCTGTACATCGATGGTGTTCGGCTTGTTCGTGGTGTCCATCAGCATGCCTCCAGGCAACTCGATTCGTTCTCCGTTGGATTCACCGCGAAAGCTTCCTGTGCTCGGACGGACACCAGGTCCGCACGCGCCGGACACCGCACCCCTCGGGCCCGGCCTCCCGCATCGGATCGTCCCTGGGATCCGCCGGACACTATCCGACGGTCCACGCGAGGGTGGACGAACTCCGACGCGGGCGTGGCCAGCCCGCGGACTGTTGCGGCCCGGTGGGCCGCGATGAACCACTCACTCCACTTGCCGCGCGACGATCACCCCGTCGCGACGGTACTTCTTGCGACTACTGCTTTACCCATCAGTCGTTGTTCGATGGCAGTAAGCTTGCCCAGCAACTGTTGGGCCAGGTCCTTGGCCGTCGTCACATCCTGCGTGACGACGAAGGTCACGGTCTGGGAGTCGACGGTGGCGATAGCTTGGTCGAGCGACTTGAAGATGCGCTGCATGGATCGCTCGAGCTCCTCGATGTCGCCCCGCACGAAGAGCACTTCCTTCTGGATTTGCTCGATGGTCAGGTCGCCGGCCAGCATCTCCTTGATGTGGAGGATCTGGCGGACGATGGTCGCCGGGTACATGCCCTGGGACCCCGAGTGCTTGCCCTTGCGCCCGACGCGAACGCTTCGGGGCAGCAGTCCCAGCTGGACCCATTTGCGCAGGGTCGCCTCGCTGAAGCGCACACCGAGGCTCGCCAGCGTGTCGAGGATGTCGGCCGAGCTCACGCCCTCGGGGTGGTCCCCTTCGATGCGAGCAAGCACGGTACTGTCGATACCCCCGACGCCCACTTCACTACCTCCATCCCGACCGACTGCGGGGCGACGAGCACCCGTCACCGCCGTCAGATGGGTGCGACCTTAACACGATTGAATGTATTCTTTTCAAGACATGAGCTCGTTTTTTTTCTGACGTGGATCTGTCGACTCCATCAAACGCAAAGAACGCGTCTGGCGTGACATATTTTGTCCGCATCAGATCGCCATGGAACGACAGCGTTCCGGTTGTGCAAGCCCCATTGTTGCCTTTTTTTTGGGCCCGATCATGGACACACACAGCCGCACTCCATCCCACACCTGCTCATCCATGCCGCTTCCGCATGTGCTTCATGATGTGATCCTCATGGACGCACACGGCCGCACTCCATCCCACCCCCGCGTCCCCTCCTGCCCGCGGTTTGATATCCTTGCTGCACTGTGCAGCACACCCCCGTTTCCCGCGATGTCGCCGCGCGCGGTATTCGCACCCGCATCGCCGAGATCGGCTCCGGCCCCCCCTTGCTCCTGCTGCACGGCCTGCTGGCTTCCTCCAACGCCTTCGACTCGGTCCTGGCTCCCCTCGCTCAGTCCTTCCACGTCATCGCCGTCGACCTCCCCGGCTTCGGCGATAGCGAAAAGCCCCCACCCACGCGCTTCTCCTACTCCGTCGAGTCCTGCGCCGAAGTCGTCGCCGACGTCATCGCCGCCCTCGACCTGGGCCGCTGCCATCTGGCCGGCCACGCCCTCGGCGGCGCCGTCGCCCTCACGCTCGCCGCTCAACATGCCGAGTTCGTCGACCACCTCGTCCTCGTCGCACCCTGGGTCCATCCCCAACACCTGCCCCGCACCATGCGCGTGCTGCAGCTGCCCGTGCTCGGAACCTTCGTCCTCAAGCAACTGTTCACCCGCACCATGTTCCGCGCCTTCTTCGACCACCACGTCTACGCCCCCGGCCACGGCGTCCCCGCCGCTCGCATCAACCGCTACTACGACGCCTTCAACTCGCCTTCCGCACGCGAGAGCACGCGGGCCTATCTGGGCAACTTGACCGACACGCGCCCGATCGTCGCAAGACTCACGCGCATCAAGGCCCCGAGCCTGATCGTCTGGGGGCGCGCCGACTCCCTTCTCAATCCCCAGGCCGCTCCCAAGATCGTTCGACAGCTCCCCCACGCGCAGCTCGAGTACGTCGACAGCGGCCATTCGCCTCACGAAGAGGATCCCGACACCTTCGTGCAAGTCGTCGAGCGTTTCCTGCTGGACGAGCGACGATGACCCCACGCGCCGCGCTCGCCCGCTTCCGCCACAATCACGCCGCCTTCCTCGGCGCAGCGCTCGTGCTCCTGCTCGTGCTGCTCGCCGTCGCAGGGCCCTGGCTCATCGGCCTCGACCCCAACAAGTCCGACTTCACTCACGGCCGCAGCGGCATCGGGCTCCCTGCCCCTCCGAGCGCCTACCACCTGCTCGGCACCGACACGCTCTACCGCGACGTCGCGAGCCGCCTGGTCCACGGCGCGCGCATCTCGCTGCTCATCGCGCTGCTCGCGACCTTCGTCGCCACCGGTATTGGCGCCGTCGTTGGTCTGGTCGCGGGCTACTGCGCCAACACACGCGCCTGGCTGCTCGACACCTTGCTCATGCGCATCGTCGACGCCGGCCTGTCGTTCCCCTACCTGCTGCTCGTCATGGCCCTCAGCGCGGCCCTCGACCGCACCGATGCCACCGCCATCGTGGTCGTCCTCGGCATCACCGGCTGGCTCGGTACCTCGCGTGTCGTGCGCGCCAAGACGATCCAGCTACGCGATCTGGACTTTGTCGTCGCCTCCCGCGCGCTCGGTCAAGGCTCCCTGCGCATCCTGCTGCGCCACATCCTGCCCAACGTCGCAGGCCCGATCATCGTCACGTCGACCTCTTCCGTGGCGTCCATGATCCTGGCCGAGAGCGTGCTCGGCTATCTGTCGTTGGGCCTGCAACCCCCTACGGCCTCGTGGGGTCGCATGCTGCGCGACGGCCAGACCTTCCTGACGGCGGACCCCAGGCTCGTGGCCGTGCCGGGCATCGCCATTCTGACGGCCGTGCTCGCGTTCAACCTCCTGGGAGAGGGGCTTCGTGATGCGCTCGATCCTCGCACGACCTAGGCTCGCCGCGAGCGCGCTCGCGCTGACCCTTGCCGTCGGCTGCACCAGCCGGCTTGCCGCACCGCTTGGTGACGCACACGAGGTCCCTCCCCGGCGCGGCGGCACGCTCACGGTAGCCCAGTACGTCAACGTGCGATCCATCGATCCAGCGGTCGCCTTCGACGAGGCGGCCGATCCGATCGTCAGGCTGATCTTCGCACGGCTCGTGCGCGTCTCCGAGTCCGGCGCCTTCGAAGGCGAGCTAGCGCGCTCATTTCGGGTTTCCGAAGACGGCCTGCACGTGTTCGTGCAACTGCGTCCGGGCGTGCGCTTCCATGACGGGACCCTCGTGACAGCCGACGATGTCAAGCGATCGATCGAGCGCGCGCTGCATCCGGACACGCCTGCACCGGCCGCGGCGTTCTTCGATCGCATCGAGGGATACGACGACTACCACCAGGGCCGGCGCGCCGATCTGCCCGGGGTCATCGTGCGGTCGGATCTCGATCTGGAGTTCGAGCTCAGCGAGCCTGACGCGACCTTCATCGCGACGCTCACGCTGCCGCTGACCGCACCGGTGTGCCGCTCGGCGGGGCGCACCTATGATCCGACGTTCTCTCAGCATGCGTGCGGCGCGGGTCCCTTTCGCCTGGCGCGCTGGCGGGAGCAGGAAGCGGTGGAGCTGACGCGCCACGAAAGCTACTTCGAGCCGGGCTTGCCGTACCTCGACGGGATCACGTGGTTGCTCGGCGTGCAGACAATCGCACAGCGATTCCGCTTCGAGCGCGGCCAGCTCGACTTCGTGCACGAGCTGTCGGCGGCGGATTCCGCCGCGTTTCGCAGCGACCCGCGGTGGACGCCGTTCGGCGCGTGGAACCAGCCGCGGTCGACGCGCGGCATCTTCATGAACACGCGCATGGCGCCCTTCGACCAGCTCGAAGTGCGCCAGGCGGTCGCCGCCGCGATCGATCGCCACCAGGTCGGCTTGCTTCGCGCGGGCACCGTCGTCCCGGCCCACTCCATGGTCCCACCCGGCGTCGTCGGCTATGATCCCAGCTTCCAAGGCCAACATTTCGATCTGGATCGTGCTCTGGACCTGATGCGTCGCGCCGGCTACCCGTTCGACCCTCGCACCGGCCACGGCGGCTACCCCAAGCCCATCGACTACTTCGTGCCCGGCGATTCGTTCGAGGTGCAGGCCGCCGAGCTCTACCAACAGCAGCTGGCTCGCATCGGGATCCGCATCCGCATCCGCACGCTGGCCTGGACCGCGTTCCTGGCGCGCACCGGTCGGCCGATGCAGACCGCGATGGGCGGTGACGGCTGGTCGGCAGACTTCGACGATCCCAGCGACTTCTTCGACCCGTTGTTCTCCACCAAGGCGATCTCGGAAGACGAGTCGCAGAACCGCGCGTTCTTTTCCAACGCCGAGCTCGACGCCGTGCTCGATCGGGCGCGGCGCGAGCTGTCCCCCGAGGAACGTAGCAAGCTGTTTCGCCGTGCGGACGAGATCGTTCGCGACCAGGCGCCGTGGGCGGTGGTCTTCGGCTACCGCTACTACGATCTGTGGCAGCCCTACCTGCACGGCTACCGGCCGGACCCCCGGGTGCAGCAGCACCTGGCGTTCGTCTGGCTCGACGTGGAGCAGAAGCGGCGCGCGCTGCTGGCTCGCCACGCTCCCTTCGGAAGCCTGAACGTGCTCGCCCTGGCGCTTGCCCGGAGGCCCGACCGATGAGGCGGCGCGTTGCCCTGCGGCTCGTGTCGTCACTGGTGGTGATCTGGGCGGTCCTCACGATCACCTTCCTGGTGCACCATGCACTTCCCTCGGACCCGGCGCGAGCCATGGCAGGTCCGCAAGCACGCCCTTCCGAGGTGGACAGGATCAGAAAGCAGCTCAAGCTCGATCGCCCGCTTCCCGTTCAGTACGTCGAGTACTTCAAGCGCTTGTCCCGAGGGGACCTGGGAAGGAGCTTCCAATTCCGCAAGCCTGTCACCGCCATCCTTGCCGATCGGCTCCCTCGCACGGCGCTGCTGGCGCTGTTCGCGGTGTTCGTGCAGGTCGGCATCGGCGCTGCCATCGGCACCCTCGCCGCCCTTCGCCGCGGCCGCGCGCTCGACCGCGGCGCCGTCGCACTCACGCTCGTCGGCGTCAGCGCTCCGACGTTCCTGACCGGCGTGCTGCTCCAGTACTGGTTCGCGTATCGATGGCGCATCCTGCCCTACGACGGCTACGGCAACACCTTCGCCGAGCGAGCGCTGTCGATGGTCATGCCGGTCATCACGCTGGGCATGTTCGGCGCGGCCTACTACGCCAGGTTCGTCCGCGACGAGATGATCGTCGTGCTGTCGCAGGACTTCGTCCGATCCGCGCGCGCCCGTGGCTTGCCGCGCTGGCGAGTGGTGCTGGTGCACGGCTTCCGCAACGCCCTCATGCCGCTCACGACCGTCATGGCGCTGGACCTCGGTGCGTTGATGGGCGGCGCCGTCGTCACGGAGAAGGTCTTTCGCTGGCCGGGCATGGGATCGTTGACCGTCGACGCCGTCCTTGCACGCGACGGTCCAGTCGTCATGGGCGTCGTGTTGGTGGCGTCGTTGTCGGTCGTGGCTGCGAACCTGCTGGCCGACATCGCCTACGGGCTGCTCGATCCACGGCTTCGCGACGGCTCGCGGCGCCTGTAGGGCGGCACGCGATCGCTACCGGCCGCCGAGCGCGCGGCACTCGCCCAGGGAGCTGCCCTGCGCCTTCTCGGCGCACGCGTTGTAGACCTCGCGAGCACGGGCGAACTGTCCCTTCTGCTCGTACGCCGCGCCCAACAACAGATAGCCGTAGGCGTCCTGCGGACGCGCCTGCGTGTATCGCGTCGCCGCCTCGATGGCGTCGTCGTTCTTGCCCCGCTCGAGCAAGCGTTGCGCCTGCTGCACGAGCTTCTTTGCCGCCTCGTCGTCCATCTCCTCGGCCGCCGCCTGCCCGGCAGCGTCGGCTTCTTGGCCGGCCTCGGCCCCGGCCGACGCGTCCTGCGCGACGATCTCGGCGTCGGCGACGGCCGCGTCGGGAGCCTGGGCCGCGTCGGCCTGTTCCAGCGCACCGGCGTCGGGGGCAGCGGCGACGACCGTCGCGCCGGGTGGAGGCGCGGTGGTCGCGGTGGTGGGACGCGGAGTGGCCGAGCCGGCAACGGCAGTGCGAGAGCTGGGCTCGACCGCGGGAGCCTCGGTCCTCTGCCATGTCTTCCACACGCCGAAGCCGGCCACCACGGCGAGGAATCCCACGACGAGCGCCACGCCGCGGGACAGCACGGCCTTGCGTTTCAACGCCTCGGGCGACAACGAGCGGACGGGCGGAGAGATCGAATCGCGCACCTCGTCGCCAGACTCGAACCCTTCGTCGCTTGCCTCGCCCTCGCGGAAGAACTCCTGATCGAGATCGTCGGGGTGCGAGACGCGTTCGGGCTCCTCGCGTTCCTCCTCTTCGCCTGCTTGCTGTTCCGGCTGCTCTTGCTCTCGAGCTTGTTCCGCCCCGTGCATCAGGTCGGCCGCGGCGGTACGAGTGTCGGCCGCAAAGGTCGCTTCGGCGGGCGCCAAAGGACCGGGGCGTGGCGTCGAGACGTCCTCGACGGCAGTCGGCGCGGCGGGGGAGGGCTCGGCG
Source organism: Myxococcales bacterium (assembly GCA_021847645.1). Taxonomy (GTDB): domain Bacteria; phylum Myxococcota_A; class Polyangia; order Polyangiales; family Polyangiaceae; genus JAJZQG01. The sequence goes on along the minus strand of JAJZQG010000015.1, from coordinate 14,228 downwards.
GACTCGCTCGTGTCGCCGCGCCCCGCAGAGGCTCGCGCGGCAGGCAGCGCCTCGGAGTAGCTGGGCGCAGCGAGCTCGGGCGCAGGAGAAGAATCGAGCCGAACCACGTCGGTTCGAAGAGAGGGTCCAAGGCCGGGATCGGTGTGGAAGCGGCCTGGCTGCTCGGGCGGCTCGTCGACCGGAGGTGCGCCGGGCGCGGGCAACGTGCTGCGCACGGGCGGGATCTGCGCCGTGGTGGCTTCGGGCTCGGTGGCCAACGGCGCCGACGGCTCCTCAGGCATGGGCGGCGGAGCTGAGCTGTGCGCGATGGCGGAAAAAGCGTCGTCGATGTCCTGGCCGCCACCGAAATCGGAGTCGGCCTCGCCCGGCGACTCCACGGGACGATCGAGCACTGCAGCCACGGACCCAACGGGCCCGCTCCGATCGTGCATCACCAGAATGCCTTCGAAGAACAACTTCGACACGGTGCCCAGCGTCGACAGATCCTCGAACGGAGACTCGTCGATCACCTCCGCAATGCAGCGCGCTCCGTCGAACAGCCTGAGGATCCTGTTCACCTCGTCCGGGATCTCGTGCAGCCGGTCCCTGATCTGGTCCGCGTCCACGGCCAGCCGCGTGCTCAGCGGAGGAAGCTGTTCGAGAAGCCGGGTCCATTCGTCGACGCGGCGCATGCCTTCCATCAGTAGAGCCTGCGTGGAGATCCCGACGGCGTCGTGGGACTCGACGGACCGGAACTCGATCGAGAACTCGCCTTCGTTCCAAACGAGCGTGCGGTAGACAGCCTCGGCGCCTCGCAGCTTGCCGAGCACGGCATCGACGACGGCGCCTTCGCGGAAGGCGATGACGGCTTCCTGGGCGCCGTTCTTGATGGTGAGCACACCGCTCTTACGGCTGACGTCGAAGGTCTGGAGCAGATCGACGACAGCCATGTCGAGGATGGAGCCAGCAAAACGCGTGCGGCCGGAGGCTGGCTGGCGAGCGGCGATGCGCTCTTGCGCCCGCCGGTTGAGCAGCATGTTGATGCGAGCGATCAGCTCGCGCACGAAGATCGGCTTGGTCAGGTAGTCTTCGACGCCGAGCTCGAAGCCTCGCACCTTGTCCTCGACCGACTTGCGGCTCGAGAGGAACACGACGGGGATGGCAGCGAGCTCGGCGCGTTGCTTCAAGCGCTGTACGAGCTCGAAGCCGTCGATGCCGGACAGGCGAGTGTCGGTCAGGACCAGGTCGGGCGTGGAGAACTCGATCTTCGACAGAGCGTCCAACCCGTCTTCCGATGTCGTCACGACGTAGCCGGCTTTTTTCAGGCTGACTTCGAGAACGGTCCGAGAGTTCGGATCCTGGTCGACAAGGAGGAGCTTGAGCTTGGCCACAGAAGGTGAGGCGAGCATGAAAGCCGCGGCGGGCATGTGTCAAGCCGAACGGTGGTACCGCGCGGAATGGGGCGCGGGTCTGCGCTTGGAACGCGCGACGCAGGTCAGCAATCACCTGCCGCCGCACGAGTCATTCGGACTGGTGCGGCGCTCGTCCGAACGTGGCGCGGTCCAACCGGGCCGCATCGATCGCCGGACCGGGCGAGACGCAGCCTATTTTGCCCACGGGTTGACGATTTCCCCGGTACCGGCGGGCGAGCGCGGCGAGGTCGCCGCCGGCGGCGCGGTCGTGGTCGCTGGCGGCGAGGTCTTGACCGGGTGCGGCGTGCGGCTTCGCGGCGTCGTCGAGGCCGACTGCGACGGGTGCGCCGTCTGCGGCGGGGTGGTCACCGGCGGGGCTGCGGGTTCGGCGTCGCTGATCGTGGCCGTCACGACGACCGGCGACGGATGGGCGACCGGCGCAGCAGGAGCGAGGCTGCCGGAGGAATCGACGAGGGCGGACGCTGGAGGCGCGGGCGGGACAGCTGCCTTGGAGCGAAGCCAGAGCAGGGCGACAATGGCACCGGCCAGCATGAGCACGGCGGCGACGAGGGCGCCCAGGGCAATCCGATAGCGCGAGTCATGCTGGCCTCGACGGGCGCGCGCGGCGCTCACCTCGTAGACATCGGGCAGCTCCAGCTCATCGGCGAGGCGAAACGCCGGTTCGGAAGAGCGGCCGGCAGATCCGGCGGACGACGGGCGCACCTCGATGTCGTCGCCCGCGCCGAGGCGGACCACCTCCTCGACGTCGGCAACGAGGGCCTCGACGGTGGGGTAGCGGTTCTCGGGCTTTTTCTCGAGGCAGCGGAGGGTGATGTCCTCGAGCGCACCGAGCTCGCGCATGTTCTCGGCTTTTTGAACGAAGGGTTCGGGCGCCATGAACATGTGCTTGGTGAGCACGCCCATGAACGTGTCGGCCTCGAAGGGGACGTGGCCTGTGAACAGCTCGTACATGACGACGCCGAGCGCGTAGATGTCAGCACGATGGTCGACCGGCTGGCCCGAGGCCTGCTCGGGGCTCATGTAGTGGGGCGAGCCGAAGACCATGCCGGTGCGGGTCATCCTGGCGGCCCCAGCGACCTTGGCGACACCGAAGTCCAGGATCTTGACCTGATCGTTGCCGTGCGTGTCAGGGACGATGAACACGTTGTCGGGCTTGAGGTCGCGATGCACGACGCCGGCGCGATGGGCAGCGCCGATGCCGGCGGCGATCTGGACCAGGATACGCACCGCACGTGCTGCGGGAATGGGACCGGCCTGCTTGACGAGGCGCGAGAGCGGCGCGCCGTCGAGCAACTCCATGACGAAGTACGGGCTGCCGGACGGCACCGAGCCGTAGTCGGTGATCTGCACGACATTCGGGTGGGCGATCGTGGCGGCGGTACGAGCCTCCTGGATGAACCGCGAACAAAGCTCGGGCTCGCGTGCCAGGTCTGGACGCAGCACCTTCATCGCGAATTGGCGCTGGAGCGCGTGATGGCGCACGCGGTAGACCGTGCCCATGCCGCCCTCGCCCAGCGCTTCCATGACCTCGTAGCGGCCATCGATCAAGGCTCCGATCAGCGGGTCGGAAGCGGAGTCCCAACCGCCTTGGACCTGCTCGAGCGGTTCCCCGTCGAACGGGCAGAATGCCGCGTCGTTGGTGAAACGCTGGCCGCAGAGCTTGCAGGCCTTGGCGCCACCGACAACCGTTTCCTTAGCCACGCCTGGAGTCTAGATCATTTGCCGAGGAGCGTCGCGCGCGACGGCTGCTCAGGGCGCGGGCGTTCCGCAGTTTGCGCAGAACTTGCCCTGTACTTCGCTGCCGCAGTTGGCGCAAAAGCGCTTCGGGGGCGCACCCAGAGGGCCGCCACACTCGGCGCAGAAGCGCCCTTGCGGCACGGACGCCCCGCACTTGGGGCACGTGGTCACGCCGGCTGCGGACGTGGGTGCGGCAGCCTGGGGAGGCGCTGCGGCCGGCGCGTACTGTCCCTGCGGCGGCATCATTCCGGGCGCGGGAAACTGCGGCCCCTGCGGACGCCCCATGTTCTGCGCCATCGCTCCGGCCATGCCCACGCCCATGGCCATCTGCGCCGCGGCGCCTGCGATTCCTGCGTCGCCACCGCCGTGCGCCATACCTTCGCCTGCGCCCATCATCGCCTTGCCCGCGGCGTAGTTCTGGTAGCTTCCGGCTAGCTGCTGCACGTAGCGCGAGTCCTGCTGGTACTGCTGGTCGAGGCCATACTGCCTGGCCTCGGCCTCTGCGCGCGCGACCTTCACGCCGCGCTGCGCCTTGGCCACTTCCGCCTGCGCTTCGACCAGGCGCTTGCGCTCCTCCGGGTCGAAGTTGATGTTGAAGTTGCCCATCTGCAGCACGCGCACGCCGATGTCGTCGAGGTTCGGCGCCTTGGCGACGAAGCGTTGCGCCAGGATCTGCGTCATCGACACGGCCTGGATGATGCTCTTGCCTTCGGCTTCGCACAGCTCGCCGATCACGGTCTTCACGCCCAGGAAGAACAGGCCCTTGATCCAATCGAACACCTGGTCGTTGTCGCCGGCCGCGGCCTGTCCCACGTACGCCACCACGAACCGCGCCGGATCGACGACCACCAGGGAGAACTTGCCGAACATGCGCGGCACGCACATCTCCTGCGTGAGCGGGTCGATCATGTCGCCGATCGGGCCGCCGAACGGGATGTCGCGCACCGGCTGCGTCTTGACGAAGAAGATCTCCGCGATCAAGACATTGCCGCCGGTGAACTGGTTGATCAGGTTGTTGAGGAACGGAATGTTCTGCGAGCTCAGGGTGTGGCGTCCGGGAGGAAGCACGCCCACCACGCGCCCGTCCTTGAAGAACACCGCCGCTTCGTCCGAGTCGACCGTCAGCTGCGACCAGAAGGGGATGTTCTGATCGGGGTGCTTGTAGACGACGAGTTGCTTCCGGTCATCGGGTCGGGCGATCATCATCTCTCGAACGCCGCCCTTGACGAAATCCATGATCCCCATGCGCTGCCTCCGGCTGGTGCTGGGCGTCGCATCCGATTGATGGCTTGCGACGCAATCCGCGCGTCAAGATAATCCGTGCAGACGAACACGGCAATGGCTGCTACCCAACGAACTTCTTCTCCAGCTACGGGCGCTTCACCTCACAACGCTGCGTGCCGGTCGTGCGGCGCGCCCCTGGCGCCCGACCTGAGCTCCGGCAACGGCAACTCGGCCGTCTGCGCTCGCTGCTCCGCGAAGTACACGCGCAATCGGCTCGCCGCGATCATCGTCGTGGCGCTCGTCGTGGTGGCCGCCTGGGCCATCTCGGCCTGGCGCGCCAAGGCCGGATCACCCGCCGCGCCTGCGTTTCCGTCGTCCACCGAGCCGTCCGCCATGGTGCCCCAGCCCACCAACGTGCCAGGCTCCCAATCATCGGTGCCCTTCTTCTCCACACCCGCTCGCCTGGGGGAATGACTCATGATCCCTGCCGTCGACCTCTCGACCCTGCCGCCGATTGCACAGCGCGTGCTCGATCCCGGCGCTCCCCCCGTGCTCCGTTCCGGCGCCGCCAAAGGCCTGCTGCCCGGGCTCAAGCCGGCCGACGTGGTCACCGTCGTCGCCTTGCTCAGCGAGAGCAACGACGCGCAGACTGCCTCGGTCGCGACCGCCACGCTCGCGGGCCTTCCCAAGCCGGTGCTCGACGGCGCGCTGGACGCGGACCTGCACCCACGCGTGCTGCACATTCTGGCCGGCGCCTACGTTTCGAACAACGAGGTTCTGGAGCGCATCATCACGTCCAACGCCGTCGCGGTGGACACGGTGGCGCACCTGGCATCGGTGGGGTCCGAGGCGCTGTGCGAGCGCATTGCGGTCAACGAGGAACGTCTCATCGCGAACCCCGAGATCATCCAGAAGCTCTACATGAACAAGTCGGCGCGCAGCTCCACCGCGGATCGCGTCCTGGAGCTGGCCGTGCGGCACGGCCTCGAGCTCGACATCCCGGCCTTCAAGGAGGCGGCGCAAGCCATCCGCGACGAGCTCATCTCCGAGCCGTCCGAAGAGCCGACGCCCGACGACCTGCTGTTCACGCAGGTCGATCAGATCGCACAGACCATCGACGTCGACCCGGACAAGGAGGACACGCACGAGCTCGACGAGGAGGGCAACGAGAAGGTCAAGGCCAAGTGCGCGCCGCTGTGGGTGCAGCTCGGCTCCATGACGGTCAGCCAGAAGATCCGGCGCGCGGTGCTGGGAACCGCCACGGAGCGCATGTTGCTGGTGCGCGACTCCAACCGCCTCGTGGCGAGCGCCGCGATCCGAAGCCCCCAGATCAAGGACAACGAGGTCGTCCAGATATCGGCGAGCCGGTCGGTGTCCGACGACGTCTTGCGCGTGATCGCAACCTCCAAGGAGTGGACGCAGAATCACCAGATCAAGTTCAACCTGGTGACCAATCCGCGCACGCCGTTCACCTTCGCTGCGAAGCTCATCCCGTACCTGCGCGAGCACGAGCTCAAGCTCATCGCCAAGAGCAAGAACGTGCAAGGCTCGGTGGCCAACGCGGCTCGCCAGCACCTGGCGCGCAAGACCAAGCCCGGCAGCCGGGAAGGATGAAAGCACTGCGGCTCGTGTGGAGCCCGTGGACAGCTATCCGCCGGACCGGCTGCCCTGCACGTGGTCCGATGCGTGGCAGCAGCGTGTCGCCGGCAGTCGCCCAGGAAAACGTGTTGTCCGGCGTGGCGAAGGACTCGGAGGCCGAGAAGAAGTAGCGCGGGTCAATCGGTGACCACGGTGCGGGCGCGTGCGGTGGCCGACGGGCGCGGCGGCTCGACCAGGAAGGTCACGATGTGCTCGCGCTTCTCGAACTCGGTGCGATAGTTCATCGCTTCGTACTTGTTCTTGAACGGCCCGACCCGCACCCGGTACCAGGTTCCCTTGCCCGGGACTTCCGCGGATTCGACGTAGGCGCGGTGGCCGCGCTGTCGCAGCGCATCGGCAAACGCGTCGGCGACCTTCTCCTTGCGGAACGAGCTGACCTGCAGCTGGAATTGCCCCGGCCCGCCGGGCTGCACTTCCGGCCCCGTCGGCGTCGAGGCCTGCTGCGCCATCGCCGTCAGCGAGTCGCGCGGACGAGTCACCATCGGGCTGAGCTGAAGGTAGTTCTGCGCCGGAAGCGGCACGACCGGCAGCTGATCGGCTGCGGCCGGCGGCTCGGTCGGTGCGCCGGGAGGCAACACCATCTGCGCGCTCGCGCTGCCCACGCCCTTGGCGCTCCGCAGTGCCGCCATCGCCGTCGTCGGGTGCGGCTCGTCGGACAGCAGGCTCGGAAACGCCACGTCCTTGCCCGCCAGCGCCGCGGTGGCGGATGGCGCGGCCTCCGCCTTGTGGGCCAGAGCCGCGAGCGGGTCGACCTTCGCAACGGGCGCCGTGTTGGGCTTCTTCGCCAACGCGAAGACCGCGAACACGACACAAGCGCCTGCGAGCGACGACATGACCAGCGTGCCCAGCCGCGAGCCCGCCGGCTTCCTCGGATCCCCTTCCTGGATCTGTTCGATGTTGCGAAGGTTGGCGCTATCCATCGTGATGCTCCTCAAGGCGATGGCGACGTCGGTGGGACGTCTTGATCGTCTTCTTCTTCTTGCGCTTGCGGTGTTCCGTCGGCGGCCGCGGGACGCTCCATGCGTTCGGGCGCGTGGATGCCGAGCAGGTCGAGCGCGGCCTTGTACACGCGCCGAATGCCGTCTACCCACATGAGCCGTGCGAGGGACTTGTCGCGGTCCCACTGCTCCTGCCAGCCCTCCTGCGAGGTCAGCCAGATCTGCGGCAGGATCGCGTCGTGTTCGACCTTGAGCCGCGTGAAGTAGCTCTGGAACTGCTGCGAAAGGTCCTGCAGGAAGAACACGATCTTGTGCGGCGCGCGCTCGCGCGACGCCTCCTGCACCAGCGCCGGGTAGCTGCCGAGCAGAAGCAGAATCGCGAGCTCGTCGGGGTGCACCAACTTGTCCAGCAGCGCCGGCGAGGGGCGTGGCGGTCGCAGCCCGAACACGGACTCGGCGCGACGCAGGATCGCGCACAGCCGCGCATGCCCGTACTGAAGGTAGAAGACCGGGTTGTCCAGGCTCTGCTTCTTGGCGATCTCGATGTCGAGCTCCAGCGGCGTCTCGGTCCGTCGCGACAAGTAATAGTAGCGCAGGGCGTCCGCACCGGCGCCGACGCGTCCGGCGGCGCCGTCGATCTCCTCGAGCACCTCGTCGACCGTGATCAGGTTGCCCAGCCGCTTGCCCATCTTGTAGGGCTGTCCGTCCCGAAGCAGGGACACGAGCTGGTAGAGAATCACCTCGAACTTGCCGGTGTCGAAGCCCACCGCCTGCAAGGCCGCACGCAGCCGCGGCACGTAGCCGTGGTGGTCGGCGCCCAGCACGTTGATGAGCCGGTCGAACCCGCGCCCCGCCTTGTCCGCGTGGTAGGCGATGTCGCTCGCGAAGTACGTATAGGTCTTGCCGTCGCTCTTGCGAACGATCCGATCCTTGGCCTGCTCGTCCCCTGCCCCTTCGTCGACCTTGAAGGCCAACGCGCCGCCTTCGACCTCCGCGATGAGTCCCTCGTCGCGCAGCTTCGCGAGGACCGCGTCCACGCGCTTCCATCGGTGAAGGCTCTCCTCCGAGTACCAGACGTCGAACCAGATGTTGAGCGACTCGAGCGTGTGGCGGATGCCCTGCACGTCGGCTGCACCGGGCACGCCCTCGATCATCCTGGAGACACAGTGCCTGGCCAGCTCCTCGTCGCGCGACTCGTCGTCGATCACCTCGGGGAAGTGCTTGCCGATCCACTGCGCCATGGTCGCCACGTACCAGCCGCCATAGCCGCCATCGGGCGCGGGCTCTGCCCGCCACGCGGCGCGCACCGACTTGGACAGCAGCCTGACCTGGTTGCCGAAGTCGTTGACGTAGTACTCACGCACGACGCGATGGCCGCACGCTTCCAGGAGCCTTCCGACCGCGTCGCCCACGATCGCGTTGCGGCCGTGCGAGATGAGCAGCGGGCCCGTGGGGTTGGCGCTCACGAACTCCAGCAGCACGCGCTCGCCCGTGGCCGCTGCCGCGCGCCCATAGCCGGCTCCTGCTGCCAGCAGTTCGGTGAGCACTTCATGAAAGGCAGCCGGCTCGAGCGTGACATTGAGGAACCCGGGGCCGGCGATGTCGACCTTCTTGACCCACGGTACGGCGGAGAGCTTCGCCTGCACGAGCCCTGCGATCTCCCGGGGCGGCTTGCGCGCCGGCTTCGCCAGCACCATCGCCACGTTCGTCGCCAGATCGCCGTGGTCGGCGCGCTTGGGACGCTCCACGCTGAACGGCGGGACGGCAGCCGCGTCGGCCGACAGAGCCCCGGACGCCGCGAGGTCCTCGACGACGCGCACGATCTCGGTCCTCAGCTTCTCTTCAACACCCATGGGTTCGCTCCTTCGCTACAACCGGAATCCTGGATAGGCCAAGTTTTGGCTCGGACGACGTGGGGCGGCGCCCGATGCGGCGCAGGATGACAGCACTGCTGGGTCGCGCTAGCACAATCTCGTGCTCGATCGCATACCCCGCTTGCTCCTTGTGTGGCCCCTGCTCTTGCTGGGCTGCTCTTCCGCCGCCCCATCCCCCGCCACGATCGTCATTCTCGCCGGTCAGGAGAGCGACGCTTTCACGCGGGCTCCGGTTCCCGACCACCTGACCATCGACGCGGTCGGAATCGACGGCACCAGCAAGCAGATCGCCCGTGTGGCGTGGCCCGTCGACAGCTTCGACATCGGGGATCTCGACAAGTCGCAGACGGCCGCGATCGCGGCCTCGCTCGAAGACAGCGCCGATCGCCCCCTGCTGCGTGGCCAGACCCTCTACTATTCGCTGGCGACGCTCTACGGCCACGATGTGCCCGTCTTCGTCGGCCGCGTGGGCGAGTTCTCCCGTCCGCCCGGCGCGCTTCCCATCGCACGGTCAGGCGGCGCCCTCGGCATCATCAGCTCCCAGTTCCTGGTCGTCGCCGGCGGATCCGCTACGCTCGACGCCAATGGCAGTGCCGTTCCGGCCTCGACGATCTCGGCCTACGATCTGGGTGCCTGGAATGTCGTGTCCGCCTCGTTGCAGCTGCCGCGCTCGCCGACGGCCATGCCCATCGTGCTCGGCGAATACGCCCTGCTGATCGACGAGACCGGCGCGACATGGTTCGACTTCGCAACGCATGACCAGGCCGAAGCCACCGCACCGGCCGGCGTGAGCTTCGCCGACGTGTCCGGCGGACAGGTCGTCTTCGGCGATGATGGCAGCGCGTACGTGGTCGGCGCCACGCGAAGCTCGGCTGCATCGGACGTCGTGCTCCGGGTGAGAACCGATCTGACGCTCGAGGCCGAGCATTTGAACACGCCCCGGAAGGGCGCCTCGGCAACATGGCTCTCGGGCCATGGCTTGGTCGTGGCGGGAGGCGCAGCCAGCGGCGCGGGAATCGAGGTCCTCTCCCAGGACGCCAGCGCTTTTTCGAACCTCGCGTTTCCTTCCGACGCGACCTCGGGCGCCGGGGCCGCGGGCATCGACGCAGACCGCATCGTGCTCGTCGGTGGGCTCAACCCCGCTGATTCGTCGCCATCTTCCACGCGCCTCGTGGACGTGTCGTGCACCTCGACCTGCGCCGCCGCGCAACTGGATGCCAGCCCGCCCCTGCCCGTCGTGAACGCGGCGGTGTATGCCGTCGATACGCACGCCGTGCTCCTGGTGGGCGACGAGCAGCAGGCGGATGCGTCGAGCCGCACGGCAGCGTTCCTGCTCGAGGGAATCGACAGCACGCCGTCGATCACCGAGGTTGCGTTGCGCGAGCCGCGTCAGGGGGCGCTGTCGGTGCCCCTGATGGGCAACACCGTCGGAGTGCTGGGCGGCTATTCCGCGGACGGGACTCCCGTGCGAAGCCTCGAGGTGTTCGTGCGGCAGTAGCGCGATGCCGCAACGGATTGCTTGCGCGTGCCGTCACCGGGTCACCTCCGGGGCGGAATCTCGTCGAGCCCGAGCTGGCCGCCCGGGTTCATGACGTTGTTCGGATCGAAGTGGCGCTTGAGAGCGCGCAGCACGCCCATCTGCTCGGGGCCGAGGTGCGCCTCCATCCAAGGCGCGAGCAGGCGGCCCACACCGTGGTGATGGCTCAGCGTGCCGCCGTGCTTCAGGATCTGGTCGATGATCCCGGCCTGAAACGCAACGTACTCGTCGAGATCCATGCGGGCGACGAAGATGAAGTACAGGTTCGTGCCCTGCGGGTAGAAGTGCGAGGCGTGCGTCATGCAGATCGTGCCCGGGCGGCTCTTGACGAACGCGCGGACGCCTTGGTGCAGACGGTGCAGGTTGTCCCACGTCACGCCGGCTTCGAGCGTGTCGATCAGGATGCCGAAGTCATTGAGGTCTTCCCGCATATAGGGTTCGGTGTAGCGGGTAGGCTCCCACTTCCTGGTTGCATAACCACCTAGCGAAACAGCCCCGTAGCGCTTGGCGACCTGCTTGACCTTGCGGGACACCAGGCGGGTGTAGTCCGGGTCGCCTTCGACCGTGCCCAAACACAGGCAGCGGCGCATCGGCTCGAACCCGAGCTTCGCCATGATCGGCTCGGCGAAGCCGGGCACGCCATAGAGCTTGAGCCCCCGGTCGGTCTCCTCCGGATCGGAGATGCGATAGACCGCGGGACGGCCGAACTCGCCTTGCATGATCTCGCGGCTCGCGTCCACCGCGGCCTCCCAGCTGGGATACATGAACCCGAAGCGCGCGCGGTTCTCGGGCATGTACCGGAAGACCCTCATCCGGGCCTCGACCAGGATTCCGAACGACCCTTCCGAACCCTTCATGATGTCGTTGATGCGCGGGCCGGTCGCCGTGGCCGGAGCCTCGATCGTCTTGAAGCTGCCCACCGGCGTGACGTACTCCTGGCTGAACACCAGATCGTAGGCATCCCCGTAATAGGTAGACGCCTGTCCGGAGCCGAGCGTCACGACCCAGCCTCCGACCGTGGAGTACTCGAACGACTGGGGAAAGTGCCCGCACGTGTAGCGTCGCCTGCAGCCGAAACGCTCGGGTGCGTGCTCAAGGGCGTCTTCGTAGGCCGGACCGAGCATGCCTGGCTGCACGCGCGCGAGTTGGTCGGTCTCGTTGATGTCCAGCAACGAGCTCATGTGCGTGCCCAGGACCAGGGAGATGCCACCGCGGTACGGCCGGCAGCCGAAGTTCACCGAGGAGCCGCCCCCGTACGCCGTCACCGCGATACGCTCCGCGTCGCAGTACTCGACGATCTTCCGCACGTCGTTCTTGTCGCGCGGGTGGACGACCGCATCCGCCACTTCGCGGACAATTCCCCTGCGCAGCTCGAGGATCTCCTCGGCGGTCTTTCCCGACGCGTACTTGAGCCGGCTATAGTCGTCGACGGCGACGTTCTTGTCGCCGACGATACCCGCGAGGGCTTCGAGGTGCGCAGAGCTGAGCTTCGAAGGGCGCCCGATCGCCACCGGGATGTCGCCCTGGTCGCGCTTGCGGGAGAAGTCCGCCTCGGTCATGCCGAACTCCTGCATCATCATCCGCACCCACGCGTCGCTCGGGTGCTTGAATGCGCGGGGATCGCCGTACTTGGCAATGGAGCGGAAGGTGCCGGCGCCCGGGGCGCTCTCGGACCAGGCCGGCCGGAAGCGTGCAGTTGGCTTCATGCGAGGGGTCTCCGTTGCGGCAAGGATAGTTCATCCGCCATCGGCTGGTCACCTCGCGCCGGGACTGGCCGAATCGACGGCAATCGTCTGTCGTGCGCCCAGCGCGATGAGCCGGGCGGCCGGGGCCTGCACCGTCGCTCCGGGCAACACCAGGCACTGCTCGATCGCGCCCGATCCTGACACCGAAGCGCCTTCGCAGACCACGCTTTCGCGCACCGAGACGCCCGGCCCAAGCTGTGCCCCGGGCTCGATCCACGCATCGAGCCCCCGCTTGCGCAGCCAGCGAAGATTCGCCTCGAGCAGCGCGCGAGGACTTCCGATGTCCACCCAGTCGCCGTCGTGCCAGGCCACCGCGACACGTTCGCCCCGCCGCAGCGCTGGCAGGTAGACGTCACCCACCAGGCATCCTTCGATCGGCAGCAACTCGCGGCCCCGCTCGCCGACGATCTGGATGCCTAGGAAGTCCGCTCCGGAGATCTCATGGCCGAAGGTTTCGCCGCGCAGCCGCACCACGCCTCCCGATTCATCCACGCCCAACGTGCCTTCGCCGCACGCACGCCGCGCGGCCAGCAGCGATGCCACGGTCGGTCTCAACTGCTTTCGGTGGGAGCCCAACAACGCGCCGAGGTCGGGTTGCGCGGCCACGTCGCCGTTCCACACGAGCACCTCACCCTCGCCGAGGATCGCCGCGGCATTGGCCAGACCTCCCGCGGTGCCCAGGATGCGGTCGGCTTCGTGCACTAGACGCACGCTTCGCGGTACGCGACCGTCGAAGGCGTCGGCGCGATGGTGGGTGTTCATGACCACGGGGCCAAAGCCGGCCGACTCGATCCACTCGACGACGTGCAGGAACGCGGCGCGGTCACCGACCGGCAGCAGCGGCTTGGGGATGCTATCGGTGATCGGACGCAATCGCGTGCCGAAGCCGGCGCACAGGACCATGGCGGGGATCATGCGCAGCGAGCCTAGCGCGCCCGGAGCGGATGGCGAAACATCGGCGGACGCTTGGCGCCACGCGTGGCGAGACCGGTCGGCTCGGAGTGCCGAGGGAACGGGGTCTCGCCCCTGCCCCGAAAACTGGCCTCCTTTGACACCATGTGGTACCGCCCGGGCATGGACGCTTGCTTCAGGTTCGGTCGCGCTGTGTCGTGGTCCGGCGCGCTGCTCGGCATGATGCTGGGTGCCGCCGCGCCCGGGTGCGGGATCGATCCAGTCAACCCCGACGGGTGTCGCTCGATCGAGGATGCCCGTTGCGATGCCGTGGGCGCATGCCCCGGCTACGAGAGCCTGGATGTCGACGCATGCAAGCGGTACTACCGCGATCAGTGCCTGCACGGACTGTCGACCGAGAGCGATCCCGGGGATCCGGCGATCAACCAGTGCGTGGACGCGATCAAGGCGGCGGGGGGATGCGCCAAGGCGGGCACGCCGTGTACGATCAGCGGTGCGACGGTGGATGCGTGCACCTTCATCGAGCACCCGGAGCAATTCGCACCCTGCACGTTCCTGTCCCCCCCGGCCGCGACGTCGAGCGACGCGGGAACGGACTCGGCAGACGGAGCAGCAGACGACGGCGCGGGGGAGGCTGCATCTGCCGAGGTGCCGTCCGGCGACGGCGGGTGAGCGGGCGATGCGACGGGGAGGCGTGGCGATGAGGAGCGCAGCGACGGTACTGGGTGCTAGCGCGCGGGGATGGGGGGCGATGGCACTGTCGGCGGTCGCACTGCTCCTGTGGGGCTGTGGACCGAAGAACGAGCCTCCGCCCCAAGCGCCGAAGCACGCGAGCGCCGAAGAGCGTATCCGGCTGGTGGGCACGGCGTGGCGTGAGATGAGCCAGACCGAGGCCTACCTGGAGCAGAAGGACGTGGCTTGGATGCGCGCCACCGATCAGTTCACACTGCACCTGGGTGAGCGAGGTCTGACCGGCCTGGTGGACATCCAGCGTACCGAGCTCATGCGCACCCCGCAGGGCACCGAGTACCACTGCACCGTCGCCGGTGCGGTGCAGGCAGCCCTCACCTTCGAGTGGCGGATGGAACAACCGATCGTCACGGTGCGCGCTCCGTCCGCCGTCCTGCAGCGCCGCTGCAAGGAACCCGGCTTCCCCATCCCCACCAAGCAGATCCCGGCTCGCAGCTTCA
>JAJZQG010000230.1 GCA_021847645.1 Myxococcales bacterium | reverse complement strand
GAGTCGCACCTTCACCCGGCTGGAGTCCCAGCTTTACCCGGGTGGAGTCCCAGCTTCACCCGGCTGGAGTCCCAGCTTCACCCGGCTGGAGTCCCAGCTTCACCCGGCTGGAGTCCCAGCTTCACCCGGCTGGAGTCCCAGCTTCACCCGGCTGGAGTCCCAGCTTCACCCGGGTCGCCCTTCGACTTTGCCTCTCCTGCCGCAACACGGCAGTCGTTCGCTACTTCAACAGCCACCCAAGGATCATGTGCCGCGTCGTATCCCGCGCCATCGACCCCAGCGAGTCCACCAGCGGAATCTCCTTGGGGCAGACCTCGACACAGTTCTGCGACTTGCCGCACTCCGCAATACCACCCTTGCGCATCAGCGCCTCGAGCCGCACGCGCGCGTTCAGCTTGCCCGACGGGTGCAGGTTGAAGTAGCGCACCTGGTTGACCACCGCCGGCCCCATGAAGCTCGTGGAGTCATTGACGTTGGGGCACGCCTCCAGGCAGCACCCGCAGGTCATGCAGCGCGACAGCGCGTAGCGAATCTGCTGCTGCTCCTGGCTCTCGCGCGGCCCCGGGCCCAGCTCGTGGGTGCCGTCGAGGTCGATCCAGGCGTGCACCTTCTTCAGGTCCTCGAACATCCGCGTTCGGTCCACCATCAGGTCGCGCACCACCGGGAACTTGCTCATCGGCTCGAGGACGATGGTCTGGCCCTTGGGCGCGATCTGCTCGACGAGCGCGCTGCACGCCTGGCGCACGCGGCCGTTGATCAGCATCGTGCACGCCCCGCACACCTCCTCGAGACACGAGCACTCCCAGACCACCGGCGCCACCGTGCGCCCGTCCGAGGTCACGGGGTTGAGCTGAATCTGCTGCAGCGCGCTGATCACGTTCATCTGCGGCAGCAGGGGCACGTCGAACTCCTCCCACCGACGGGTGTCCACACGGCCCAGGCTGTCCTGCCGCCTGATCTTCAGATGCACCTTTCGCTCAGCCATGAGCCGATTCTCCCGCGGACCCGGCGCTCGCCGCCCCCGCCTTCTCGTACTTGCGCTCCCGGGGAGCCACCAGCGACACGTCCACCGCGTCGGTCACGTGCACCGGCTGCCCGGCACACGAGTAGTCGAACGCTCGCATGAACTCGATGTCGCCGACTGCCTTGTAGCGGGCAAGCGTGGTGCGAAGCCAGCGGCTGTCGTCGCGCGCGGGGCTTGACGGCTTGTAGTGAGCGCCGCGGGACTCGTCCCGGTTGCGCGCGCCCTGGGCCACCACCCGCGAGAGCGCCAGCATGTTCTCGAAGTGGCGCGCGAACTGCGCGGCTTGGTTCATCGCGTGGGAGTCGTCGGGCACGCGTATCTTCCTCGCCCGCTCCTCGGTCTCGGAGATCTTGTCGAGCACCTTGTCGAGCCGGTCGTCGTGACGCTCGATGGTGCAGTCGCGCAGCATCACCTCGGCCAGCTCGGCGTGCAGCTTCCAGGCGTTTTCCCCGTCTGCCGCGTCGCGGTTCTGCTCGAGAATGCGCTCGAAGCCGTCCTGCTCCTGCTGGCGCGCGGCCTCGAACACGGCCGAGGGAACGTCCGACGAGCTGCGGGGGAGCGACGACCGATAAGAGGCAATCGCGGGCCCGGCGACCATACCCGCGTACAGGCAGGACAAGAGCGAGTTGGCGCCGAGACGGTTGGCGCCGTGATACTGATAGTCGGCCTCGCCCACGGCATACAGGCCGGGAATGCTCGTGGCGTGGTTGCGCGGCGAGCCTGCCTTCAGGGAGCCGGCGGCGTCGCGCTCGTAGTCGACCCACAGGCCGCCCATCGAGTAGTGCACGGCAGGGAAGACCTTCATCGGGTTGTGGTAGGGGTCCACGCCGGCGAACTTCTGGTAGATCTCGAGCACGCCGCCGAGCTTGCTGCGCAGCAACGCCTCGGGCTTGTGGGTGAGATCGAGGTAGACCTCGTTCTCGTTCTTGGCGGTCGTGGGGTTGAACACGCCGCGGCCCTCGTGGAAGCAGACTTGGAACAGGGCGCGGGAGGCGATGTCGCGCGGCACCAGGTTGCCGTAGCCCGGGTACATGCGCTCGAGGAAGTAGTCGCGTTCCTTCTCGGGGATGTCCTTGGGAGCGCGCTTGTCCTTGGCGTCCTTGGGTACCCAGATGCGTCCGCCCTCGCCCCGCGCACTCTCCGAGATCAGACGCAGCTTGTCCGCCCCCGGGATCGCGGTGGGGTGCACCTGGATGAACTCGCCATTGGCGTACACCGCGCCCTGGCGGAACGCCTTGCCGGCGGCGCTGCCCGTGCAAATCAGGCTGTTGGTCGATCGGCCGAAGATCATCCCCGGCCCGCCCGTCGCCAGGCAGACCGCGTCCGCGGCAAAGGCCTTGATCTTCATCGACTCGAGCTGCTGGGCCACCAGGCCCACGCACATGCCGTCGTCGAGCACCAGCCCGAGAAAGTCCCAGAGCTCGAGCTTGCGCACCATCGTCTCGCCCGGGATGGTCACGCCGACGTGATCGACCACCGGAGCGGTCTCGTAGCGCCGCACCTGCTCGTCGAGCGCGTAGAGGATCTGCTGGCCGGTGGTGGCGCCGGCGAAGGCGGTGCGGTGAAAGAGCGTGCCGCCGAAGCGCCGGAAGTCGAGCAGGCCCTCGGGCGTGCGGTTGAACGGCACGCCCATGCGGTCGAGCATGTACACGATGGCCGGGGCGGCGTCGGCCATGCCCTTGATGGGGGGCTGGTTGGCGAGGAAGTCACCGCCGTAAGCGGTCTCCTCGAGGTGGATGCGGGGACTGTCGCCCTCGCCCATAGTGTTGACGGACGCGTTGATGCCGCCTTGCGCACACACGGAGTGCGATCGCTTGACAGGCACGAGCGAGAACAGGTCGACGGGCACGCCCGCCTCGCACAGCTTGATGGTGGTCATCAAACCGGCGAGGCCGCCGCCGACCACGGCGACGCGTCGGATCTTGCCGGACTGGCTTCGAATCGATGGGCTGGCAACCATGGTGTCAGGCTCCGAAGGAACAGGACGATGAACGCGAGCGGCTCACGGCGAGGGTTCGGGCTTGGGGGTGGAGGGCGGCTGGGCCTCGGGGGAGGCGGGCTCGGTGGGCGCGGGGAAGGCGACGCTGGCCGGACAGTTGTCGGGCGTGGCGGACTTGTTGGCGCCGATCTCGGAGGGGATGAAGAGCTTGGAGCCGGTCGCGAAGTAGATCGTGGTGTTGGCGCCGAGCACGAAGACCAGCAGCCCCACCACGCCGAGCACGGTGCCCGCAATGCGCTGCGATCGACGGGTGGGGGTGATGCCCCAGGAGAACAGGAATCCCCACAGCCCGTTGGCGAAGTGGAATGCGACGGCGCCGATGCCCAGCAGATACACCAACGCGATAAGCGGCACGGGGCCGAAGGTGCTCGACAGGTTGCGGCACAGGTCGTCGTAGAATCCCGCGCCATCCATGGTGCCGAGCAGCTTCTGCCAGCGCAGCTCGTACAGGTGGTAGCCGATGAAGCCCAGGGCGGCCACGCCGGTGACGCGCTGGAGCACGAACATCCAATTGCGCGAGTAGCCGTAGGTGCCCACGTTGTAGCGGGCGTCGAGCACGAACTTGAGGCCGAGCACGGCGTGAAACAGCATCGGCGCCAGGATGAGCACGACCTCGAGCACGGTGATGAACGGCAGGGTGGCGATGTCGTTCACCATCTTGCCGTAGGCCTCGCGGCCTTGCAGGGCCTTGGCGTTTTCCCACAGGTGGAACAGCACGAAGGTTCCGACGGGCACGACGCCGGTCAGGGAGAAGAGCTTGCGCCACAGAAACGATCGCGCGGGCGCGTCCAACGATGCGCTCGCTTCCGAGGCGGGGATTGCGGTCTCCGACACCATGAACCTCGCTGGATGAAAGGCGCAGCGCGCCGAGCTACTTGCCCCGCCGCGGCTTCGCGCGCAAGACTGCATCCGTAGTAGGGAAACGCCTTGCCGAGGTCAAGCTTCCGCACGAATCGCACGAGCCCCGCGCTGGCGGCGATGCTGGCCGCGTGGACCGGGTGTGCGGCGGCGGCGAGCCTGTCGTGCTCGGGGCACAAGAGCAGCGTGCAGACCCCGGTTGCCTCGCTGGCTCGGAGCCAGGATGCCCAGGCGGCATTCCAGGCGATCCGGACGCGCTGGGAGCTGGCGACGCCCGCCGAGCGGGTCGCCCTGGAGCCGCAGCTTCGCGCATTTCGGGATCGGTTCTCCGGCGATCCGCTGGCGCGCGTGGCGGATGTGTACCTGGCGTTCATCGCGCTGCAAGCCGGCCGGCTGGACCAGGCGCGGGGGATCGCGCAGCAGGTGGAAGCCGGGCCTGCGGGCAACACGCGGGATCTGGCGACGCTCGTGCAAGGAGCGCTGTGGTTGCGGGCCAACCAGCCCGAGCGAGCGCTCGACGCCCTCGCGCCCCTGGAAGGCAAGCTGCTCGACGAATTCGCGGGCGAGCTGCTGTACGAGACGATCGTGGATGCCGCGGTGCAGGCCCATCGCTGGTCCGCGGCCGCCCGCTACATGAATGACTGGGTGCGCGAGGCCGACGACCCCCAGCGGCGCGCCATCCGCCCCAAGCTCGACAGCGCGCTTCGCCGCTTTCCGCCAGAGGCCTTGGAGAAGACACTCGAGCAGATCAACCGGGATCCCCGTCCCGACGTCTGGGACAAGGACATGCGCGCGGCGGTGGCGACGCGGCTGGGGCAGATCGCCGTGGAGCACGCCGACGCGCGGCTGGCGCGAAGCGTGATCGAGACCTCGCGAACCGTGGATGGAATGGGCGACGCCGGCTCCGAGCTCGAGCAGCTCGCGTCGTTGGGTGCGAGCATGCCGACCGTGGCCGGAAGAACCGTGGGCCTGGTGGTTCCCACCGCGCGGACCAAGCTGCGGGACCGCGCGACCGACGCGATCCAGGGCGCCCTCGAGGTGCTACGGCCCAGCGCCACGGCGACGGCCGACACGCTGCCGGTGCTGCGCATTCATGAGGCGGGCGACGATCTCGAGGACGTCATCAAGTCCCTCGACGAGCTCGAACGCTTCGGCGCCTCGGTGGCCATCGCGGGCTTCGATCCCGGTAGCGCGTCGGCTGCCGCGGGATGGGCCGAGGCCGAGAGCATGCCGGTCGTGTTGCTCGTCCGGCCGTCGCACATGCCGCCAGGCGCCAGGTTCGTGTTCGTGCTGGGCGAGGACGAAGCGGCGGTGGGCGCGTCCGTCGTGCAGCAAGCCGGGCGCGCGGCCGAAGGCAAGGTCGGGCGCATCGTGCCCGCCGGCAGCCCGAGCGAGAGCGACACCGCGCCGTGCGATGCGGCGTCGCCCGTGGCAGGCGGTCCGCGCTTCCCGTTCCCTGCGTGGAAAACCGATAAGGTGGCGTCGATCGCGGTGACCGGGGGAGCTTGGTGTGCGCAAGACGTGATGTCGGAACTGCAAGCGATGCGTTGGCAGCCACCGGTGGTGCTGGGGTTGTCGGCGTTGGGCGCCGACACGCCGCCCGGCTATTGGGGCGTGGTGTGGCAGGCCTTGGCCGGACGGCTCGGCCCGGTGCGGGGCACGGCGCTGGACGACGCGATGCTGGCCGGATGGCGAGCGAGCCACGGCGCGCCCCCGGACTGGTTCGCCGCGCTGGGGCACGACGCAGCGCTGCTGGCGTTGGCTGCGACGAGCGTGCTGCCGATGGACACGACGACGGACCAGCGGCAGGTCGAGCGCCGGCGGGCGCAGGTGCAGCAGGCGCTGCTGGAGGCGACTGGCACGTTGTGGTCGACCACGGAACGCGGGTTCGGCGGAGCGCTCGAGATGAAGCGCGAGATTCGATACGATCGAATCGCCGGCAAGTGACCTCGGCACGGCCCGGGCCCCGGCGCGCTTGCACTTTCTCGCGCCATCCGCTTGTGGCATGGTGAGACGGTCAGGAGCTCGTTGATGCCCGAGGCTGGTCAGATCGTCGGTGGCCGCTATCGTCTGGTTCGCCCGTTGGGCGAGGGAGGAATGGCGACGGTCTGGGCAGCCGAGCACCTGACGATGGGCAACATCGTCGCACTCAAGCTCATCTCCCAGGAGCTGCTTCAGTATGACGTGGCCATCGCTCGCTTCAACCGCGAGGCGCGGGCCGCGGCCAAGCTCCGCTCGCCGTATGTCGTGCAGCTGTTCGATCACGACGTGGACCCGGTGCTGGGCCCATACATCGCGATGGAGCTGCTCGAGGGCGAGAGTCTGGCCGACCGGCTGGATCGGGAACGCATCCTGCCGCGAACGGACCTGTGCCGGATCCTGCTGCAGGTTGGCAAGGGGCTGGCGCGCGCCCACGCGGCGGGCATCGTCCACCGGGACATCAAGCCCGAGAACATCTTCCTGGTGGTCGACGACGACGGCGAGGAGACGGCGAAGGTCCTCGACTTCGGCGTGGCAAAGGCCGATTCGCCGCTCAGCATCGGAGCGGGCAAGAAGACCGCGGCCGGAACCCTGCTGGGCACGCTCAACTACATGAGCCCCGAGCAGGCTCAGGGCCGGGAGGTCAGCCACCTGTCCGACCTGTGGTCCCTGGGCGTGATCGCCTTCGAGGCGCTGGTCGGGCGCCGTCCCTTCGAAGACGAAGCCCCCGGCGCGATCGTGCTGCAGATCTGCGCCCAGCCCATGCCGGTACCATCGGCCGTGAACCCTTCGGTGCCACCTGGCTTCGACCAGTGGTTCGCCCAGGCGTGCAACCGGGATCCGGCCAAGCGCTTCGGCTCGCCGCAGGAGCTTGCGCAGTCGCTGGCGCATGTGTGCGACGCCGACGAGCTATCGCTCGACGACATGCTGCCGGTGTCCTTGGATGAGCCGGACAGCCAAGTTCCGACCAGCAAGCAGGTCGCCTCGCCGCAGCCGTCCAGCAAGCGCCGCGTGCTTCAGCTGGTGGACTCGACAGCACCGCCGCCTCCGCTTGCGTCGGAGTCCGAGGAGTTCGATCTGGAGGTGGACTTCGAGACCGAGGCAGAGCCCGAATACTTCGTAACGCACGGGCCGTCCATGGTCGGTCCGGTGACGTTCGAGGCGCTGCGCAGCAGCTATCGAGCGGGAAACGTGCCGGCCGAGGCGCTGCTGTGGACCGCGGGATGGCCGGCCTGGCGAGCAGCGGCCGAGGTATTCCGTCACGAGCCTCGCCAACCGCACAAGCAGACAGTTCCCAATCTGGCCCTGGTGGGGCCGCGCGCGCTCGTGCCTCCCGCCGCGCCTCCCATTGCCCCGCGCAAGCCCCAGCCCGCCCACCCTGCGAGCCCCGTCACTTCGGTGCGCGCGACTCCTGGCAAGCTCCCGCCCAAGGAGCCTTCGTTCTACCTGAGCGACGGAGCGCTCGTCGTGGGTCCGGTCCGGGCCGGGATGCTCCGGCGCGGGCTCGACGAATCCAGGGTGCCGGACGGGACGATGGCCTGGACCGACGGATGGGATGAATGGCGTCCGGTTGCGGAGCTGCGTGCGGAGCTCGAGGCGTGGAAGCCAGCGCCCGTGGGCTTGTTGCGGAATCGGTCCGGAATCGAGTGTGTGGGGATGAAGACCCGAATGCCGCCCAAGGCCCCGTCGCTTTCGACAGCGGGCACGGGCGGACGGTCGGGCTGAGGATCGAGCCGAGCGTGCGCCCGACTTGGGGCCCAAGCGAAATGGTGCGCGTGACCCTGCGCGGAGCCGACAACGCCGGCGACGAGTGGGACTTCGTCCGCGCCATGCACAAGCTGCTCAAGCTGTTCCGAAGTGGACTCGGACTTGCGCAACCTGCGATGACCGTCCCGTAACTCGCTCGGCTCGTGCCCTGCACCCGGCTCTGAACCCAAGCGCCAGCCGTCTGCAGCCGGGCGTCGTCACCCGCGCCACCTCCCCGCACGGGCCCTTGATCGCTTTTCGCGCCTCCGCGTTGACCTTTTCCCCGACTGGCTCCTACGAAGCGAACTTCGCTTCGTAGTACCAGGCGTCGTCCCGCTCGTCGTCGAACATCTCGTCGCGCATCGGCCGAGCCCTTCCCTTCTTCACGCGTGGTGAGCTCGGACGCTCGGCCCTGGGTGGGATCGAGCCCTCCACCACGCGGAAGCGCGGCGGCTCGATGCGCTCGCCGTGACACAGCGGGCAGCTGGTGGGACGGGTGAGCCGGTCACGCTTGCGAAACACGAAGCCGCAAGAAACGCAGGTAGCCGGCTCGACTTCCAGCCGCCCCCCGGTGCCTCGCACCGAACGCTCCAGGTGCTCCAGGTGGTGCGCGATGTCCTTCTCCGGTACGCCAAGACGCGACGACAGGTCGCGCGCCGTCGAGTATCCGTCGAGGAGCTCTCGGCGAAGCGCATGACGCAGCGTCGATCCCCCGCTCCCCTTCGAGGCCTCTCTGTTCATTCGGTCTGCCTCCTTGGCTGGTGAGCACCGATACCGTGGCCTGTTGGTCGATGAGATCCCAACCTGAGCCGTATGACAAGCGACGAGCCAAACTATTCCGGGTCGCGGTCCGAGGCCGGTGGGCCCAGGTGACCTCGACGAACGCTCGGGTCCGTCCCGGACGACGAATGCCTTGGATCCCCCAAGCGTCCGGCACGTGGTATATCCGGCTCACGTTCCATGACTGATACCGAGCCTGCCCAGACGCAACCCCGCTTCTACAACACATTGCACCAGCGGCTCGAGCCGTTCGCGCCTCGTGAGCCCGGCCACGTTCGCATCTACGTGTGCGGCCCGACAGTCTACGACGTGCCCCACGCTGGCCATGCGCGCAGCGCCGTGGCGTTCGACGTATTGGTGCGCCACCTGCGCGCCAGCGGGATGCGCGTGACGTTCGTTCGAAACATCACCGACATCGACGACAAGATCCTCAAGCGCGCGTCGGAGACCGGCGAGGAGCCCTTGTCGCTGTCGGCGCGCATGACGCGGGTCTACCTCGAGGATGTCCGCTCGATCTTCTGCCTGGAGCCCGACCACCAGCCCAAGGTCAGCGACCACCTGCCCGAGATCGTGACCCTCGTGCAGCGCATCCTGCACAACGGCGCCGCCTACGTGGCGACCATGCCCTCGGGCGCCAACGACGTGTACTTCTCGGTGCGGTCGTTCGACGGCTACGGCAAGCTGTCGCACCGCAAGCTCGACGACCTGGAGGCCGGTGCGCGGGTGGAGCGCAGCGAGGACAAGCGCGATCCGTTCGACTTCGCGTTGTGGAAGGGAGCGTCCGACGAGGCCTACGGCTGGCCAAGCCCGTGGGGCAAGGGGCGTCCGGGCTGGCACATCGAGTGCTCCGCGATGAGCGAGAAGTACCTCGGATTCGGGTTCGACATCCACGGCGGCGGCATGGACCTGATCTTCCCGCACCACGAAAACGAGATCGCGCAGAGCGAGGCCGCCCACCCCGGCGAGGGTGACTTCGCCCGCGTCTGGATGCACAACGGCTTCGTCAATGTCGACAAGGAGAAGATGTCCAAGTCGCTCGGCAACTTCGTGACGATCCGCGACGTGCTTGCCCGCAACGACCCCGAGGCGTTCCGCTACTTCCTGCTGACGGTGCAGTACCGCGGCCCCTTGACCTTCGACACCACCAAGCTCGACAACGGTCGCGTGGTGTTCCCCGGCGTCGACGAGGCCGAGCGCCGCACCGACTACCTGTACACGACCGTGGAGCGTCTGGCCTCGCTCGCCCGGGAAGCGCCCGAGCAGGTGCAGAAGATCCCCAACGAGCTTTCGGCCACGCGCAAGCTGGTGGCTGCCACGCGCGGCAAGGTCGCAGCCGCCCTGGACGACGACCTGAATACGCCCGTGGCCCTCGCCGCCATCGCCGAGCTCGCCAAGGCCGCCAATGACCTGTGCGACCTGGCCCAAAAACGTCGCAAGGACGCCGCCTTCTCCGCGGCCGCCCGGTTGATCGCCCGGGAGGCCGAGCAGGCTTTGCTGGCCTCCTGCGACGTCATCGGCTTGCTGACCACACCCGCCGAAACCTACGCCACGCGCACCCGGGAACGACGCCTGCGCGTGCGCGGGCTAGACCAAGCGGAGATCGACCGTCGCATCGAGGCGCGCAACCAGGCTCGCGCATCCAAGGACTTTGCCCGGTCCGACGAGCTTCGCAACGAGCTGCTCGCGCTCGGAGTCGAGATCGCCGACACGCCCCAGGGCACGCTCTGGCGCTTGGGTGTCTGAGAGGCTGTCTAGCCGGAGAGCCGAGGCTACCTCAAGGGAGCGTTCGCGTTCGGCGTGCGCGTGCGCGATCCTCATCGCGTTTGGGGCGCGACGATGGCCCCGACCCGCACGACCAGGTGTGTGCAATGCGGTGCGGCCACCGGCTCGTGTTTCCCCATGACCACGCGCACATGGCAGCTGCCCACGTAGGAGCACGAGCACGAGCACGCTTGGCGGATTAGACAGCCTCTGAGGCGGGGAGGCAGCGCTACGTGCCAATCGCGGCGCGCTACCCGCGCAGCTCAGGACTGTTGAGCCGGTTGGGATCTCGAGGCACACGTCCGCCCGCCGGGAGTCGCGACGTCTCCAGCCTGCCGGGTGTCTTCTCGACTTCGCACCCGGGAGCCGATCGTCGCGCCCGTCCGCCGGGGCCGTCCTCATCTCCTGGACTCGGCCTCTCCGGCGACTGCCTGTGGCACCTCCTGTTAGGTCAAAACCCGCCACTTACCCACGGCGACCACGGCAAGCCGCAGCCGCCCGGACAATCCCTACCGTCCCATGTCCATCCGCTCGTCTGTCAAACAGCCAAGCCCACGTTCATGCGCACTCACGTGGGCTTGCCAACGATGAAGCGATTCCCGTGCCAGTCGAGCACCCGCGGTTTCTCGACAGATTTTGCGCGCGATAGGTGGCGGCCGCCACTTTTGCGGCGGATCCGCCACCAGCGCCGGCTCCGCTGAAACCGCCTCTCAGAACATCCCCGGCGTCTCCGCCTTCCACCGCACCAGCGTCGCTCCCGGCTCCATCGGCCCGTCGGCCGCCCACCAGGCCGTGAACGCGTCGCGCACCACCAGCTCCGCTTGCTTGCCCAGCGGCGAGAACCCCCACTCCGCTTCCTGGGACTGATCATCCGGGTCCGCGTAGATGCGCCAGACGAAGAACCCCAGGAACGACGGCTCGTCGAGCAGCGGCGCCACCAACCCCTCGAACGCCAGGGCCTGCGCGCGCTGATCGACCTTCACGTTCTTCATCGAGTCGGGCCACTCCCACGGGCGGATCGCCGGGTCCGCCCGCGTGGTGTATCCGATCTCCGTAAACAGCACCGGACGCTGCCACTCGGCCGAAAGCTTGCGTACCCGTGACGCAACCTGCCTGCCGCCCTTCAACAGCTCCGGAAGACCGGCGTCCTCCTTGTCCGTCAACGGATAGAACGCGTTGATGCCGATCACGTCCAGATCGCCCAGGATCACGGTCTGGTCGACGTCGTCCCAGTTGGCCGAGTAGGTGAGCGGTCCGGGGTAGATCTGGCGCACCTGGCGCACCAGATCGATGAAGCTCGGTGCTCGCGCGGTGGTGACCCAACTGCGCAGCTCGACTCCCACGCTGAGCATATCCGCCTCGCCCTCGCGGGCCACCTCGGCCCACGCGAGCAGGAAGCGCCCGTATCCCTCGGCCCACCGCTGCCAGGCCTCGTCGCTGCCCGGATCGATCTCGGCGCGCCAGCCCCCGCTCTCCACCCACAAGTGCGGAACGAGCAACACCCGCAGACCTTGCGCGTGGGCCATCCGGATCGCAGCCAGCACGTCCCGACGATTCTGCTCGAACGGGGCCTCGAACGTCAGGTCCACGCCCGTTGGGTGCAGATCCAATGTCCGACCGAAAGGCGTGATGCTGACCCACGTAGCGCCCCACCGGCGCGACAGGCGCAAGGCTCGCTCGTAGGGCTCGCTGGCGTAGCCGCGTCCGGGATGCAGCGCGTTCTCCAGGGGCCCGATGGTGATGCCGCGAACGGGCGTAAGGGGCTCCGCGGCTCGCGCGTTCGAGAGATGAGCGAGGCACGATGCGGCGCAGCAGAGGGCGAGGAGAGAACGGACGGGGCGACAGGTCATGACGCAGCCGTGGGGATGGGGTACGAACAGGGGGACATTCCGCAGGAGACAGCGTACCATTCCGCGACAGATTTCGTTATCCGGGCCTCGAGCAGCCGACCGTGCGACCCGATGAACCGGCCCGGATCAGCAGAACAGCGACAAGGAGAGCACGATGCGAGTTGCGATGATCTCATGGTTGGCGTTGGGAGCGGCGGCTTTCGTTCTCGTGGCCGGGTGCAAGAAGGAAGACCAGTCCCAGAATCCCAACGCACCGCAGGGCGCCTATCCGCAAGGGACCTATCCGCAGGGCGCCTACCCGCAGGGCGCCTATCCGCAAGGGGCGTATCCGCAAGGGGCGTATCCGCAAGGGGCGTATCCGCAAGGGACCTATCCGCAGGGAACCTATCCGCAGGGAACCTATCCGCAAGGGACCTATCCGCAGGGAACCTACCCGCCTGCGACCGCCGCGCCGCCTGCGACCGTCGCGCCGCCCGCGGACACCACGGCGGCCCCGCCCGGAGGTCTGCCCTGCCAGACGGACAACGACCCGCAGTGCGCCTTCGGACACTGCCTCGGTGGCCGATGCGGCGGCTGCACCGCGCCGGAACACTGCAAGCCCGGCGCTACCTGCATGCAGACCCCGATGGGTGGCGCCTGCCTGCCGGGCGGCACTGCTCCTTCCCAGTAGCCTCTGGTCCTCGTCGGAGACGCTGCCCTGGCGCCCGCCACTTTCGGTGGCGATCCGCCACTTGCTCGATCTGCCCGCGAAATTGCCGTGTCGGGGGCTGCGGCGAAGGACGTTGCCGCTGGCGGCCGCCACCCCGCGCCCTCGATGCATCCCGCTTTTTCCTGCGCTTTTCGTGGCTACGGTCCTGGCATTCGCCTTGCTGTTGGGGCTGGCAGGAGGAACCCATCATGAGCAGCAGCACCATCGAACGCATCGCCAGTCTGGCCAGCCTTCTCGACGACGCCCTGCAGGAGAAGCTCTGGGAGTACGCCGAGCTGTTGTATGTGCAGCAGGTGGCCTTCGACGACACGGATCCCAACATCTACGCCGCCCAAATCGACGGGGCCACCTGGGGCGTGTGCGACGAGTGGCGGTGAAGGCCGGCGCGATGACGGTCAGCGCACGACCGTGGTGCCGATGTCTTCGCCCAAGCACACGCGCCGCACGTTGCCCTTCGTCTTCATGCTGAACACGCGAATCGGCAACGCATTCTCGCGGCACAGCGTGACGGCCGTGGAGTCCATGACGCCGATTCGATCGGCGAGGAACCGGTCGTAGGTGATGGTCTTGAAGCGCACAGCATCCGGGTGGTGAACCGGATCCCGGTCGTAGATGCCGTCGACCTTGGTGGCCTTGAGCAGGCAGTCGGCGTGGATCTCCATGGCGCGCAGGGCCGCCGCCGTGTCGGTCGAGAAGTAGGGGTTGCCCGTGCCGGCCGCGAAGATCACGGCGTGGCCGCGATCCAGGTGCGCCATGGCGCGGCGGCGGATGTAGGGCTCGGCCACCGCCACGATCTCCAGGGCGCTCATCACGCGCGTGGTCACGCCGTTCTTCTCGAGGGCGTCCTGCAACGCCAGCGAGTTGATCACCGTGGCGAGCATGCCCATGTAGTCGCTCTGCGCCCGGTCCATGCCCGACGACGCGCCCTTGAGGCCGCGGAAGATGTTGCCGCCTCCGACCACGATGGCGATCTGCACCCCGAGGGCGTGCACCTCTGCGAGCTCGGCAGCCATCTCCTGCAGAACTTGCGGCTCGAGCCCGGCGCCGCTGGCGCCGCCGAGAGCTTCGCCGCTGAGCTTGAGGACGACGCGACGGTAGGTCAGGGAATCGACGGAGGGCTGGGGCTGGGTGATTTCGGAGGGGTTCACGGCGCGCGGGATACCAGGGCATGCGCGTCGCATCAAGGGGCCAGCGCACGTTTGATGCCGCCGGACAGTCCACGGGCCTAGGAGCGTGTCGGGGAAAAGGTCAACGCAGAGGCGCAGAGGCGCAGAGGCTCGAAGGCCGGGAAAGCGACCGAGGGAGCGT
>JAJZQG010000229.1 GCA_021847645.1 Myxococcales bacterium | reverse complement strand
GCCGCGGGTCGCAGTGCCAGGCCATCCGTAGCGAACCCGTGCCTCGAGGAGCCGGATGCCCGAATTGGGCACGTCCGGATCTGTGGGAGCCCCGGGGGCGCAAGCCCCTGGGGCCACCCGGCGGAACGCGAACACGGAACGCCAGCGAAGCTCGGCGGGGAAACGAAGGGCACCAGAGGTCGCGTGCGGCCGATTTTCGATCGATTCTCTGTTCGAATTCCCGTGTTCCTGTTCCTAGTTCCTAGTTGTTTTCTGCGCGATGGGCTTTTCGGATGAGCTCGAGCTACCAGCCGCGCACGGGCGTCCACTCCGCCTCGACGGCGCTGTCGGCGATTGCGTAATAGCGATCGAACAGCGCCGCGGTCAGACAGCTGTGGTTGGGGATGATTCGCACCTTGTCGCCGATACGAAACGTGCCCGTCGGCAGGCCGCCGTCGACCCGCACGTGCCCGTGCTCCTGCGACAGCGCGTGGATGCGCGCGTGGTGCCACGTCACCGCCCGGTCGAGGCTCTGGACGATGCCGTAGCCGGTGTCCGGATCGACCTGGCGCGCGCCCGGATCCTTGGAGAGCGCCAGCGCGCCCGCGTCGATCACGAACGCGCTTCGCTCGGGATAGCGGCCTACCACGGTGGCGATCACGGTCAGGGCCGTGTCCGCCAGCGCGCACGAGCCGATCAGGGACTGGAATGCGTCGTAGAAAACGTAGTTGCCCGGACGCATCTCGGTCACGCCCTCGAGGTGATCCGCCACGCTCATCGTCGGCGTGGATCCCACGCTCACGTCCAGGACCTGGATTCCCGCGGCGCGCAGCCGTCGTGCGAACCCCGCCGTCACGTCCCGCTCCTGGGCGGCGACGGCACGGATCTCGTCGGGATTGCGGCACGCGTAGGAATGCCCCGCATGCGTCAGCACGCCCTGAAACTCCACGTGCGCCGAGGACGCGATCCGGGCGGCCAGCTGCAGCGCGCCGTCGCTCTCCGGGTCGACCCCGGCCCGGTGATAGCCACAGTCGACCTTCAGGAATACCGACAGGCGCCGGCCGTGCGACCGCGCCGCGCGCTCGACGGGCTGGAGCGCATCGGGATGATCGATGAGCACGTGCAGGCGATCCACCCGAGCCGCGAGCTGCGCCGCTTCGTCCGCCCGACCCGGCGCCAAGGGCACGGCGTAGGTGATATCGCGGAAGCCGGCCGACGCGAAGAACCGGGCCTCCGCCAGGGTCGACACGGTAATGGCCTGCGTGCCGGCCGACGCTTGCAGGCGCGCTGCCTCGACGCACTTGTGCGTCTTGACGTGCGGCCGGAGCCTGACCCCGAGCTTGGTGGCCCGGTCGGCCATGCGCTGGATGTTGCGTTCTGCGATCTCGATGTCGACCAGGGCGGCCGGCGTGGGGAGGGCGGAGAGGGAGCGACGCGCTGTCACACCCCGTGACCTAGCATCACGCGGCGGCGACCGCGACGGTCGGGCGGCGAAGCGGCGGCAGCTCCTGCCGGAGCAGGCTGGCTCCCAGCGCGAAGCCGCGCAGCGTCAACCGCATCCGCATGGCGTCGACGTAGCCTTCGCGATGCAGAGCGCTGACGGTCTTGCGCAAGTCCGTGCGCCGGACGCCAATCTCGTCGACCAGGGTCTGCAGTGTGAGCAGGCGGCCGTCGAGCTGGTATCGTGCGAGGGTTCGCAACACGTAAGGAGCGAGGTTCTTCGGCGTCATAAGCAGGTCCCTAACGCGGTTCTGAACGCATGTACAGTTTTTGACGATCCTTGTTTTCGGAGCTCTGCGGGGGCTGGGCTTGGCCTTGCGCCCAGGCTGCCAACATGCCGCCGAAGATTTTCATTCCCGCCGTCCCCGTGGCTGCGTACGGCCAACCCACCAGCCTGCGGCTCAGCCGCTCCCCAGCACCAGCTCGCCGGCAGGCTCGCGCAAGTTGTAGTGCGAGCTCATCGCGCGCCCATACGCGCCGGTCGTCGCGATCAGCACCACATCCCCATCGCCCGTCTCGGGAAGAGGCCGCCCGTAGCCGAGCGTGTCGCCGGTCTCGCAAATGGGCCCGACCACGTTGGCGACCATGACGGCGGGATCGTCGATTCGGGAGAGGTTCACGATGTCGTGCCAGGCGCCGTAGAGGGCAGGCCGTATCAAGCTGTTCATGCCGGCGTCGACTCCCACGTAGCGAACCTCGCGCTTCTGCTTGGTCTGGGTGACACGGCACAGCAGCACTCCCGCTCTCGCCACCAGGTAGCGGCCGGGCTCCAGCCACAGCTCGAAGCGCGGATGGGCCTGGCGCACGCGACGCAAGGACTCGCGCAGGACATCGAGCTCCAGGGCGAGCTGGCCGACGCGTTCGGGCACGGCGAGCCCGCCGCCCAGATCCAGCACGCGCGCCTCGGGGAATCGCTCGGCGACTCGCACCAGCGTCAAGGCCGTCTCCGCCCAGCCCTCGCCCGTCCGAATGCCGCTGCCCCGGTGTGCATGCAGGCCAACGACGTGCACGTCGAGTCTGGCGACCAGCTCGATCAGGCGCCCGAGCTGATCGTCGGAGATGCCGAACTTGGAGGAGGCGCCCGCGGTTTGCACATAGTCGTGGTGGCCGCGCCCGCGTCCGGGATCGATGCGCACGAACACCTGGCGCCCACGGAAGGTTTCGGGCCAGGCCTCGAGCGGATAGAGGTTGTCGAGCGTGACGCGCACGTTGCGCGCGAACGCTTGCTCGTACTCCTCGCGAGGGGCGAAGTTGGGCGTGAACAGCACCTCCGAAGGCGGCAGGTCCGGAAACAGGCCGAGCACGTGGTCGAGCTCGCCGGGCGAAACACACTCGAAGCCCAGCCCCCATTCCCGGAATCGCTTCAGGATGGCCGCGTTCGGGTTGGCCTTGATCGAGTACAGCACCCGCGAGACCGCGTCGATCGACTGCAGGTCGGACGCTGCCTCGCGAAGCGTGCCCTCGTCGTAGACATACAGCGGGGTGCGGGCAGCAGCCACGCGAAGCAACTCGTCGCGGCGCGTCCTCCACCAGGGCGTCTCGTCCTTCATCGGCTGCGGGCGTCCTTCGTGGATCTCCTGCCACGTGGGGCCGAGCACCGGGTCGTTCTTGCGTTGGGAGAACAGCAGGCTGTGCAGCTTGCGCACGAGCCTCTCGTCCTGATCGGAATCGACGACGAAGCTCAGGTTCAGGTCGCTGGCGGCCTGGGAGACGAGGTGGATCTTCTGCTCCTCGAAGACCTCCAGGGCCGGTCCGAGCTTGTGCAGGATCGTGCGGATGTTGCGGCCGACGAGGGAAATGGACGAGCAGGGGCCGATGACGCGGGCAGTGCAGAAGGGGGCGAGCTGGGCAACGAGGGTGTCGAGCGTGGCCTGATCGAGCAGGTTGGCGGTGGCATCGAGCGAGACGGTGACGTTCATCTCCGAGGTGGAGACCAGGTCGACGGACAGGCCGACGCGCTGGAAGCACTGGAAGATGTCGGCGAGGAAGCCGACCTGCTGCCACATGCCTGGGGTGTCCATCGATACGAGGGTGATGCCAGTCTTCACGGAAATGGCCTTGACCTGGGCCGGGCCCTGGTCGGCGCGGGCCGAGACCACGGTGCCGGGCAGATCGGGGCGGTCGGTGTCCAGCACGTGCAGCGGGATACTCGCGCTGCGCGCCGGTGCGATGCACCGCGGGTGCAGCACCTTGGCGCCGGTCGAGACGATCTCCTGGGCCTCGTCGTAGTCCAGCGCGCGCAGCAGCCGCGCACCGGGGATCTGCTTGGGGTTGCCCGTGAACATCCCCGGTACGTCGGTCCAGATCTCGCACCGCACAGCCCCGAGCCGGGCTGCGAACGTCGAGGCGGACGTGTCCGATCCCCCGCGGCCGAGCAGCACGGTCACGCCGTCGCGCGCGCGGGCGATGAAGCCCTGGGTCACGATGACGTCGGTGTCCAACGCGGCGAATCGACCTTGAAGCTCGGGGTCCGGGTCGAACGAGCAGGTGGCCGACAGCAGCTTGCGTGACTCGGGCACGCCGGGCGTGTCGTCGGCAACCAGGCACTCGCGCGCGTCGACCCACGTGGTTCGAAGGCCGAGGGCAGCGAGGAAGGCGGCGCCCAGGCGCGTGGCCATCAGCTCGCCTTGGGCCATGACACGGGCGTGCAGGCGCGGCGTGACCTCGCGGACCAGGCTGGCGCCCAAGGCGGCCCGTTCGATCTCCTCGAAGTACGGCGCCAGGATCCCCTCGGCCTCGAGCTGCAGGTCGGTCGCGAGCCGGACATGCTTGTCGCGGATTTCCTGCATGAGAGGCGCGTGCGTGCCGCTCGGGGACGCGGCGATGAGCTTCTCGAGAAGGTTGGAAACCCCCCCGAGGGCGGAGCAGACCACCACGGGCCGCAGGCCTTCCTCCAGCCGAGCGCGTGCGGATCGTGCGATGGTCTCCCATCGCGCGCGGGTGGACACACTGGTGCCGCCGAACTTGAGCACGACCCAGGCGGGGGACGCAGTCGACATAGGAGAAAATCCTCGCAGGTGGGCGGATGAGGCGGCTGCATTTATGGCATCCGCGCAGGGTGAGTCAATCGCGGCATCGACACGGTCCGGCGCGTTTTCGTGCCGGACGGCTCCGGGATGGATGGCAATTGCGATCCACGCAGCCCGGCACTACATGGCCGCCACGAAGCCAAGGGCGCCACGCTACCAGGCGCCAGGGATGCGACGGACATGTTCAGCAGGACGTTGTTCATCAAGCTGTCGGCGCACGCACGACTGCGACGATTCTCGGAGCGATCGCGGCTGGGCCGCAGGATGTCGAACCGATTCGTGGCCGGGACCACGATCGACGAGGCGCTCGAGGCGGCTGCCAAGGTCACGGCGCTGGGCTCGAGCGTGAGCATCGACAGCCTGGGCGAGAACGTGACCAACCCGGTGGAAGCCAGAAACAGCGCGGAGGTCTACCACCGCTTGCTGGACCGCATTCACGAGCGCGGGCTGGACGCGAACGTGAGCCTGAAGCTCACCCAGATGGGGCTTGATCTGGACGAGTCCATCGCGCGCGAAACCGTCTCGGAGCTGGTGAGCCACGCGGCGCGGCTGGGCTCCTTCGTGCGGGTGGACATGGAAGGCTCGCTCTACACACAACGCACGCTCGATCTGGTGCGCGAGGTCCACCGGCGCCCAGGGCATGCGGGACGGGTCGGGACTGTCATTCAAGCGTACCTTCGCCGCAGCGAGCGCGACGTCGAAGAGCTGGTTTCCGAGGGGATCCGGATCCGGTTGTGCAAGGGGGCGTATCAGGAGCCGGCCTCGGTCGCCTGGCAGGCCAAGAGCGAGGTGGACGCCAGCTTCGTGCGGCTGATGAAGGTCCTGCTGTCGAGCGGTGTGTACCACGGCATCGCGACCCACGATCCGCGCATGATCGAAGCAACGATCGAGCATGCGCGGCAGGGCCGGGTCGACCGCGAGGCGTTCGAGTTCCAGATGCTCTACGGCATACGACGGGGTCTGCAGGAGCGGCTGCGGCGGGAAGGCTGGCGGGTGCGCGTGTACGTGCCCTTCGGCGACGCATGGTATCCGTACTTCATGCGTCGGCTCGCGGAACGCCCGGCAAACGTGCTGTTCCTCGCCAAGAACATCGTGCGTGCCTGAGCGATTCCGCCCTACCGCGGCGGAAACGTGTCGCGATACTCGTGCAGAATGCGGGCGTCGTCGTGCTCGTGGACGAACCCGCAGGCCGTGCGGAAGGCGCTGTTGTCCATGATGATGGGGTACTTGATGTGGTCGAGCGCGCCCCGGGACAGCGAGGGAAAGCCGAAGCGGCCGAGCATCAATCGCCATGCGATTTCGGGCAACGGGATGGCAACCCGTCCGGTCTGGCGGATGATGACCGACAAGGGCACCGGAGCAGGCCCGGCGACATTGAACACGCCGCGCACCGGCGTCTCGACCGCGGCGCAGATCGCCCTGGCCTCGTCTTCCTCGTGCATGAACTGGAAGAGCGGATCGAAGCCGAGAACCAGCGGCACGCGCGAGCCGCGAAGGAACCTGCCCAGGGTGCCCTGGCCGCTGGGCCCGAGCGTGTAGCAGATACGCAGCACCGTGGTGGTCATCTCGGGGTAGCGCCACAACGCCGAGCCCGCGTACAGGTCGGCCGCCACCAGGTCGGCTAGCTCGGGGAACTTCTCGATGGCCATCGGCGGCTCCTCCTCCTTGTGGTACAGGGGAGCGTCGGCCGCCGCGCCGTAGTACGTGTGGCGCCCCACGAAGACGATGTGCTTGACCCCGTAGGTGGTGCAGTGGTGGAACACCGCGCGCGTTCCCTCGAGGTTGATGCGGTATCGGTCCTCGGAGCGTTCCATGAGGTGCGTGACCGTGGCGAGGTGCACGACGGCGTCGGGGCGGAACTTCCGGAAGATGTCCTCGGCCGCGCGCTTGCGGATGTCGACCTGGTGCACCTCGACGCCCGCAGGCGGATAGGCCCAGGCTCTGCGGTCGATGCCCACGATCTGGTGACCGGAGGCGGCGAGGCGCGTGGCGACGCCTCGGCCGACCGCGCCAGAAATGCCGGGGATCAGGACGCGCATGGTCGAAGCAGCGTGGTTCATGATTCGGCCTCGTGCGGCTGGCGGCCGCTCCGCTCGGCCACGCCTTCGGCGAGCATGCGTGCAATGACTTGCTTGACGCGCTCGACGTATCCGGTGACGACTTCGTCGTTCTCGGAGCCGTCGCCTTGGAACGAAAGGGGAGCGCCGAAGCGAAGGTGCAGACGAACGGGCAGGGGAATGGGGGCGAGCCAAGGGGTGATGGGCACGTAGGGGGCGCCCAGAATCTTGCCGAGGCGATAAGCGTTGAAGACGGTGGGGATGGCCTCGCCGCCGCCCAGGAACGCAAAGGGCACGATCGGCGTTCCCGTCTCGAGGGCCAGGCGCATGAATCCGGTGCCGAACTGCACGAGCGAATGACGTTCCGGGAAGAGCTTGGCAGTTCCGCGGGCACCCTCGGGGAAGACCATCAGGAGGCGCTCGTCGCGCAACAGGCGCGCCGCTTGCTCGGGCAGCCCCGTGAAGTGTCCGGTGCGGTTGGCCCACTTCGAGATGAACGGCACGCGGTTGATGAACTTCTCGGCCATGCCCTGGGCCAGGCGCGGTGGCTCCATGTCGAAGAACACCGCGGAGATCACGATGCTGGCGTCGAGCGCGACGCCGCCCGAATGATTGCCGATGAGCATGGCGCGCCCGCGCGCAGGAACATGCTCGAGCCCGCGCACCGTGACCTTGAAGTAGTGACGGTAGAAGATCCTGGCCAGGCTCATCGCGCGGGCGACCGCGTCGCGCGAGATGCCGTACGGATCGTAGCCGAAGGAGCTGAAGGGCAGCTCGAGCCGCGCTACACGGTCGGCTGTCTCCTGGTCGACGAGCACCGCTTTCACACGTCGTACGGTATCACAAGCCTCGAGGGACCAAGGCGCAGAGGTTGGGCCGATGCGTCCCGGGCGCCAGCTCCGACGTTACCACCTGGGTTGCGCGCTCGGGCGATCGTCAGGGCGCAGAGCAGTCCGCTTCGATCGTGATCTTGGCAGCGTCTGGGGTGAGCGCGGACAAGTCACCGTCGTTGGGGTGGACGATGAGCCAGCGTTCGCGCGACTCCCCGGCCGGGATGCGGAACGAATCGGGCTGGGCGGGCTTGGAGCCGCCGGGCCAGGACAGCACGTACCTCGTGATCGCGCAGGGGCGGGCGGTCGGGTTGATGAAGACGAGCTTGACGCGCTTGTCCGTGGCACTGTCGCGAGCCATCTCGATCGCGCCGATCGCAGCCGAGGGAACTTGGGGTGCGGCAGGCGCGGGCGCGGCGCTGGAAGCGCCTTGCGTGGGACCGGGGAGCGGCTGCTGGGCCGAGCCTGGCCGGGGTGTGTCCGGTGCGGCAGGGCGCGGACTGCAGGCGGGCAGCATCAGAGCAAGGGCGATGCAACACACGGAGACGCACGATTCTGGGCGCATGGCGTGGGCATTGTGCCATGGCTCGGACGCCGATGAGCCGAAACCGAACGAACGGGCGTCTAGACAAGGACCGAAGGTCCGTGCGAAGAGAAAGGGACCCCGGGGGCGGAGGCCGGTTCAGCTCCCAACGCGCTGTAGATCAGCAACACGAGATGCCGTATAGTGCCGGCCGCCGTTCACGGCAGCAGTCCACGAAGGAGGAACTTATGAGCCATCGTTCGAATACCAGCCGCATCCTGAAGGTCGTGTCCATGGGCGCCCTGTTCGGCGCGCTCGCGTTCGCGGCCGGCTGCGGCACGCACAAGTACCTGAACTTCCAGGTGTGGGAGGGCCCCGGCCAGACCAGCGAAGCGCACAAGTCGTTCGACGCCGACCTCGCGCTCGGCGGCTATCACGACCAGGTCTGGGACCTGCTGGGCAAGAACGACGTCGATGGCGCGATCAAGCTGATTGAGGCCGAGCAGCAGAAGAACCAGTTCGACTATTACAACCTCGCGATCCTGTACGAGGTGAAGCACGACTGGGCGAAGGCCGAGGAGAACATGAAGGCCGCCATCGCTGCCGACAAGGGCATGAATCCCAGCTACCAGAACGAGCTGGCGTACATCCAGGACCACAAGGCCAGGTACGTGGGCGCGCCCGCGGCGCCTGCCGCCGCGACGCCCGCAGCGCCTGCCCCTGCGGCTACCGTCCCGCTGCCCGGTGGCAACAAGTAGTCGCTCGTCTGCCCTCTGACCCGCGCGGTCTCGCCGGACCTGGACGACTGCAGTTGAACGGCCCGCGGGCGATCCCCTCCTCGATGTCTCCCTTGGATTCGCCGAAGCGAAGGCTGAACTAGCGGCTCGTGCCGGCACGCTCTCGCGCCGGCCTGCGACGCAACCGCAGCACGGCCAGCCCCACAAGGCCGCACGCGACCATCGTGGACCACGGGCGCGAGTGCGAGCCCGTGGTGCCGCATGAGCAGCCAGCGCCCGCCAGCTCTCCGGGCGCCAGGCTCTGGCCGGTGTCCGTCGGCGCATAGCAGTCCAGCGGGTGGGCCGCCTTGAAGTACACTCCCTGGTCGAGCTTCGTGGACAACGTACCCGTGTTGCGCGCGTCGTGGTGGAAGCTGTCCCACACGATCACGCCGTCGGTGGACGCCTCCGTCTTCCACGCATACAGATAGCCGCTTCGGGTCGGCACCACGAGCTCGAGCTTGTGGTCGCCGTCGATGTCGCCCACGGCTGTCGTGCCGATAATCCACTGGCCGGTGAACTTGGGGAATCCGGCGGCCTCGCGCCCGCATGCGTCCACCGCGCGAACGAAGTAGCCGGCCGTGCCCGTGATGACCTCGGGGTAGTCGTCGCCGTTGAGGTCGGCGATCGCCTGGTTGTTGAAGAAGGTGTAGTCCTCGAGCAGCACAGGGGAGCCGGGCATCATCTTGCCCGTGCGTCCGTTCCACATCGCGAGCATGTGCTGCGCCGTCACTCCGTTGGACCCCGCTCCCGCGAACATGCTCTGCGCCATGCTCAGCGAGCCGCCCGAGGCGACCACGTCGAGCGTCCCATCCTGATCCAGGTCCCCGAGCGACGGCTGCGCGAACAGCGGAAACATCGTGTCGGGCGTCTTGGCCTTGGAGAGATCGCCGAAGATCGTGGTGGGCTCCAAGCCGTGCTGGTGCTTGCCGTTGCTGTCCAGGCCGCGGTCGGGCAGCGCGTTCGCGGGCAGCGCGCCCAGGCTCTGCTGCGGCCCCGGATTCCGGGGCAGGATCAGCGGAGCGCTTCCGGTCCCGTGCATCACCGCCTCCGGCACGCCGTCGCCGTCGACGTCGCCCGCCGCCCCCGAGCTGGAGACACCTTCGGAGATCGTCGGGAACAGCGACAGCGAGGTCGTGGTGACCGGCCAACCGGGCAGATACGGCGGGTCGCCGGCGGCGTTGCCCCGCCCGTCGATCACGTACATTGCGCCAGCGTTCTCGCCCTGCCCAAGACGCTCGTTGGACCCGACGAGCACGTCGGGAATCCCATCGCCGTTGAAGTCGTCGAGGGTCGGGGTGGTGAACACGCGGCTGTACTCCAGGCCCTGCGTGAGCGTGCCCGGGTAGTGCACCAACACCGGCCAGCCCTTCAGCTCGGTGCCGTTCGGCTGATACACGTGCACGTAGCCGTCGAACGAGCCGATCACGATGTCGAGCTTGCCATCCTGGTTCATGTCAGCGATGGCCGGAGCACCGAACGCGCCGCGAGTCACCCGATGCTCCACGTCCATGCACGGACCGTCGGCGGTCACGGTCGGGTCGAGAGAACACGAGGGGATTCGAGGCAGACGCACCGGCCAGCCCGGCATCACCGAGCCGTCGGAGCGAACCACGTTCAGCGTGCCTTCCCAGGTGATGAAAGCGATCTCGTTCCTGCCGTCGCCGTCGATGTCCGCCACCGCGGGCGCGGCCACGATGGACTCGCGCGCGATGTCCGGGTCCACGCTGTCGGGAGCCGAATAGCCCGGCGCGGACGTGTTGTCCGGAAGCGTCTTGTCGTTGGCGACGGCGTCCGGGTTCAACCCGTCGATGCGGCTGGTGTACACCGGAAAGCCCGGCAGCTCGACAGGACCGCCGGCCGTGATCTTCCAGACGTGGAGCTCGCCGTCCGCGTCGGCGCTGATGATGTCCTTGACGCCGTCGCCGTCGATGTCGACGAGCTTGGGGCTCGACTCGCCGCTGGCGATTCCGCCTGAGCGCGTGGTCATGCGGATCGGGAAGCCCTTCATCAGCGAGTCGTCGCGCGTGACATAGTAGGTACGCCGCATCTCGCCCGGCACGTCGCCGACCGGATCGTCGTAGTGCGCAGTCACCCGGACGCGGACCGTGATGGAATGGCGATTGGCGCTGTAGAAGGTGTCGTCCGGGTCGGGTGGGTTGTCGATGTCCAGGCCCCGGATGTCGAACAGGGCCAACGGGGCGGATTCGCCGATCACCGTCGTGCCGGGCACGTTGTCGGCCGACGCCTGCGGGATGGGCACGAACTGCTCGTCGAGGGGTTGAACGCCGGGCGCCCACTCCACCACGTAGTCGAACGAAGCCGCGCGCGGCGCGCTGATGCGCCCCTCGATGGGAACGGGTTCGTCCGTGCGATCGGCGGACAGCACCGTGTACCATTGAGGCGACAGGATCTCGACGGAGGGGGGAATCTTGCGGTCGAGCACCCACTCGACGGCCGCATTGACGTTGGCGCGCCCGTAGCCGAAGCGCTGGTCGAAGCCTTTCTGCGAGTAGAAGTAGGGTGACTTGGGCTCCCGCGACTCCGGAACGTCGATGTCGTCGGCGGTCATCAGGGCGAGCTGGCGGGCCTCGCTGGCCGACAGCGCCGGGCTCAGGTTGCTCTGCAGCGCAGCGGAGTAGATGAGGCCCATGCCTCCGGCGAACCAACCCGTCGCCTCGCTCGCGCACGGCTCGCCGGGAACGGACAGCAGACCGTGCCCGCCATAGTTCGAGCACGTGTTGAACTGCAGGAACGAGGTCGCGAGCGTCGAATCCTGGGCGCCGCGACGGCAGATCGCATGCACCGGCAGCGTGTGGTTGGCCACGGCCGGCATGTTGTGGTGCCGCGAGTTCTCGTCGGCCATCGACGCGACGATGACCACGCCATGGCGCCAGGCGTAGTCCATGGCAGCCTGGGAGAACGACGTCTGGTTCATCGACCCCAGCGCCTCCTGGATCATGCTCGCACCGATGTCGGTGGCGTACATGACGCCTTGCGCATAGTCCTGCGCGTTGACGATGAAGCTGTCGCCGACCCGAACGGGGATGTACCGGCACAGCGGGCAGGAGCCTGCGGCGCCGGCGCCGTTGTTCGTGGCCCCGATCGACATGCGCGCCTCGCGCGACTGGTGGTAGAAGCGAGTGTCCTCGTACGGATCGTTGTCGTCCTTCAGAAAGTCCCAGCCCGAAATGTCGTCGACATACCCGTTGCCGTCGTCGTCCTTGCCGTCGGAATACAAGAGAATCAGGTCGCCCGCGTCGAGAAGCCCGTTGTTGTTCTTGTCGCCTCGCGGGTGGCCGTCGGTGGCCTCGGGCGAGAGCGACGGCTCGTCGGCATAGTCCGAGACGGTGAGGATGCCGTCGCCGTTGCAGTCGAATCCGGCCAGCTGACCCTGACCGCCACAAGGATCGCCGTTGGCCTTGTGGGGCTTGTGAGAGGCGAGCTCCCCGGGGTTGAGCCAGGCCTTTTCGACCAACTCGGTTTCGTCCCACTTCACGCCGCAGTCCAGGACCGCGATGCGCACGCGGTCATCCCCGATCGTGTGACGCCAGGCCAGGTCCACGGACATGCCCGCGGAGGTCTCCCCCGCACGCAGCGGTTGGGCGCCCGGAGAGCGATCCGGTATGAAGCTGTAGAGTTCCCACTGCCCGCTCTTGCGCGTGGAAGACGTGGTCCCGACCGCAAAGCCGTAGTCGGGATCATTGGGCCAGTTGTCCGGGTTCTTCATGTCCTCGGCCGTGGCGTCCTTGGGGGGAGGCCAGCCGGCGTGGGCCTGCCGGTCTGCGAGCAGGCCGAGCAACGGCGCCAAGGGCAACAAGGCGAACAAGCCGCGCCGGCGCAGGCGACGGGCGAAACGCGAAGCGAGGGCAGGGCGGTCGGACGTGGGCATGGGCACCTCGGATCAAGGGAAAGCGTCACAGTGTATCCAGCGCGGACGTGAAACGGCAACCAGGAACCCGCGCCCAACCGCGGGCATCGAAACGATAGGCACGAACTTCGCGCGGGCTCGACCCGTGTGGGATACTCCCAGGGAACCATGAAGCAGCCATGGCATGTCCGGCACGTCCTGATCGCCGCCGTCTTCGCGGTGACCGCCACGTCGTCCAGCCCGTCCGTCGCCGACCCGCAGGTGCCGTCGTGCATCTCATGGGCGGCGTCCACGCGTTACCGGGGCATCGGCTACGACCACCTGGTCACCCTGCACAGCCGCTGCGAGCAGACCGCGGACTGCGACGTATGGACCAACGTCAACCCGGACAAGCAACAGGCCGAAGTGCCGCCCGGCCAGAGCGTCGAAGTAGTGACTTTCGTGGCGTCGCCCTCCTCGCAGTTCCAGGCCCACGTGGCTTGCGTTCTGCGTCCCAAGCAGTAGATGCCTTCGACGCACGAACGAAGGAGACCAGATGGCGACGGATGACGAGGAGAGAGCCCGTCTCGCGCGGCGAGGCCTGAGCCTGGTGGATGCAGCGGATCCGGATGCGATTGCGGAGCGGTTGCGAGGCACGGTGTCGGGGGCTGCGCAGTCGACCGTTCTACGCGGGCTCGAGACTCTCGCCGAAATCACCGCAGGGCAGACGGGGACCGGCGTGACGATCTCGCGGCCGACGCCCGGTGCGCGAATCGACATGTCCGCGACGCTCCAGGCGCTCGACGACCAGCGCGGGGAGACGTTCGAGGCACGGCTGCACGCTGCGACAGCTGCGGCGGCTGCGCAGAAGCAGCAGCGAGCAGAGCTTCGCGCACAGCTCGATCAGGTACGCCGATCCTTCCCGGACGCCTCCAAGCAGTTCGCCGCGCTGGTGTTCGCGTGTGTGGATTTGCTCGACGACTTGACCGATCACGCGGAGGGGCGAGGCGAGCTTTCTGCGGCCGAGGTCGAACGTCGCGAGCAACTGCTGCTCAAGGTCTCGGAGCTGCTGGCCCCGAAAGCAGCCGAGGCCATGACCAGCTTCGTCGAGCACGTCGTGCAGGTGAGCCGGGCGGCGATTCCGCGATAGTGGTTCTGCTGCCGTGCCGGCCGGACCGTCCACCGAGCCTGGGGGCACGGCGGGAGCCAAGACGCAGCTCCGCCCAACCGTGGCGGACCAGCGTGGCAATCGGCCCATTCCGCGCAGGCCATGGACCCGTTGGGAACCCTTCGGCCCCGGCGCTGCGCTGCCTTCGTCCAGGCGTCCGCGGCGCATGCAGCCACAGCCGCGCTCGCAGAAGCCGGGCCGCGCAGGCAGGCCCAATCAGAACAGCGACGTGGCTGCGAGGCATACGGCAGCGACGCACCTGCTGATGGTCACCTCCCGACGACCGACGGACGCATGGCACGATGGCGCGTCCTGGTCGACCCAGGGGTTCCGCAAGGCGGCCGTGACCCCGTGAGGTAGGGGCATTCCGGTTGCGGGCGTTCCCCAGCTTGGTTTCGCGTCCAAATCTGGCACGCTTTTTTATTGACAACACGTGCCAGATTGGCGAG
>JAJZQG010000228.1 GCA_021847645.1 Myxococcales bacterium | reverse complement strand
GACGAACTCGCTGCCTTGGACGAGATCATCGCCGCCCAGAACCTGGCCGACCGCATCGCCGCGATGCTGACCCGGCTCATCGAAAGCGTGGACCGTGGGCCGTGACCGTGACCGTGACCGTGACCGTCGCCAGAACTGCTAACAGCTATGCCGGACGTCGGTGGGGTGTGAATGCCAAGGTGTGCCTTGGGCCGGAGCGGTGTGTCAGGGTCGGGGCGAGAGGCGATCGTTTCGGCGCCGGCGCATCGCCGCGATCGACAACAGCGTCAGGATCATCCCAAAGGGCCCCGCACCCGCAACGCCGTTGAGCTCGCAACCACACCCGCCGCCGTCGACCGGCTCACCGGGATAGTCGCTCGGCGGGGCGCCGGCCGAACCGCTATCCGCCCCGCCGCTGCCCCCGCCATCGGGCGTCGTCCCCCCGTCGGCTGAACCCGCCGAACCACCCGCGCCTCCGGTCGACCCACCGCCCGATCCAGCCGAACCGTCGGGCACACCAGCGTCGTTTCCCGGCGCGACACCCCCTCGCTCGAAGGCGCCGAGGTCAGGTCCGGCGCCCGTGGTGAATCGATCGTTGATCCCCGGGATAGGCTCTCCTACATCGATCAAGGGGCTGCCGGCTACCGGCGTGAAGTCGCCCCCAGCCGGATCCTCGTACTGAGGCTCGATAGAGAACCCGTGCTGCTCGATCGTGTTCGAGGCCTGCAGCTCCCCGAGATCCGCATAGCGGACGTCGAGCCACTTGACGAAGCGGGGCGTGCCGTCGGCCGAGTCGGTGAACAGATCGTCGAAGTCCAGGTCGAGGGGCCCCGAGGGAGTCACGCTGCTTTCAACGACGTAGCGGTGCGCGGCCCAGATGTTGTTGCGCGTGATCATGTGCTGGAAAGGCTCGGAGGGCGCCAGCGCCTGGGCGTCGGCGGCATCCGAAGGCACGCTGGTGTTGTGATAGATGAGCATCCACCCTTGCGGACCGTTGTTGATCTTCAGCGCGTGCGCGCCGTAGCCGTCGAAGAGATTGCGCACCACGAACACCGGGCCGACCTCGATGGGCGACAGCGAGATGCCATTGTGGACACCGTGGATGGCGTTGTTCCAGAAGCGCACGTTCACGCACGCGCCTTCCGGCTCCAGTCCGTCGTCGCCATGTTGCGACAGCACGTTCTCGTACACGTCGGTGTAAGGCGCCACGGCCTCCGACGGATCGTCGAACGAGCCGACGTACACGCCATTGAACGTGCCTTGGATGACGTTGCGGCGAACGACGTTGCCGGCGCCTCCCGTGACGCTGACGCCGGTAGCCTCCGCCGTGTGAGCCTTGACGGCGTCCCATGGCCAGGTCCAGACGCTGGTGTCGCGGATCGTGTTGCCTTCCACGACGTTGTCGGAGGCAGTGGAGCGGCGGATCCGGACGCCGTTGTTGATGTGGTGGATATCATTGTCGCGTACCCAGGCGCGTGAGGTGTCACGCACGTCGACGCCGACACCGCTGTCCTGGACCGTTCCGAAGTAGCGGAGCTCGAAGCCCTCGATCACCACGTCGCTGACCGTATCCAGCATGAAGCCGACCGCGAGGTGCGCTACGTGGATGGCGTGTCCGGCCGGGGACGCTCCACCAGGCAATCGCACGTAGATGCGCGACGCGGCCGTGTCGACGAAGAACCCTCCGTCGATGCCGGCAGCACCGGCCTGCAGTGCGGCGAGGGACGCAAAGTCATAGATGCGTGTATCGTCGACAGCAACGTAGCGGCACTCGCCCTGGAAGGGCGCAGACCAGATGCCCGAGCCTTGGTCGGTGAATGCCGAGCCGTCCTCGAGAGAAGGGTCCGAGCCGTCGATGATCGCGCCGTGGTCGCCCAGGATTCGCAAGGGGTTGGTCGCCGACC
This sequence comes from Myxococcales bacterium, assembly GCA_021847645.1. GTDB lineage: Bacteria > Myxococcota_A > Polyangia > Polyangiales > Polyangiaceae > JAJZQG01. The sequence goes on along the minus strand of JAJZQG010000228.1, from coordinate 12,302 downwards.
CGCCGTGGGTGCCGTCGACCGTGACCGACTCGCGGTACACCCCGGCAGCGACATGGATGATCGCACCCGGACCAGCGGCGCCGACGGCGGCCTGAATGCTCGCGAACGGTGAGCCGGCCGAGCCATTGTTGCTGTCGGAGCCGAGCGATGCATCGACGTACAGGTCGGGGCCACTGGACGGCGGCGGCGAATCGGCGCGGGTCGTTGCGGTCTGCGTGGCCTCGAGAGGTGCGCCGTTGTCCGGGTCGTTCAGTACGACCTTGATGTCGTAGGCCGTCGAGGGATCGACGAACATCGCGCTGCCGAGGGCGCGAGCCCCCGAGCGCAGCAGACGGTGGCCTTGCGTGAAGTCCGGATCACCGGACTTGCGGAGCCACAGCTCGACCGAGGCGTTGCCGTTGTCGTCGCCCGAGATCGCGGCATCTACACCGATGGCAGCGATAGTCGGGCGAAGCGTCACTGCGCCCAGCGTGGACGTGTTCGCCGCGAGGGCGACACGTGCAGAGCCCACCAGCGCGGAAAGGAACGCGAGAGAAACCAGGATGCGTCGCATGGATCAACCCCTGACCAGGAAAGAAGACGAATGATGGACGAGCGGGGATGGTTTCACGATGCGGGGAGTTTCGCAACGCACGGATCCGAGAAGCGGTGGCCGGCGGTCGCTTGGGCCCGGGCGATCAGGACCGTCCGAGCCCCAGCCAGGAGCCGGCGCAGGCCAAGGCGAACGCGATGGGCGCGAACGCGATGGCGAACACGAGGGCGACAGGAGCGGCGACGCCGAGCATGAGGAGCACCGCGCCGATCGCGAGGGCAGCGGAGAGCGCGGGCTCCAGGACACCGGCGGAGCGGCTGGCCTTGGTGACGAGATAGCCGGCGACGGGGAAGGCAGTGAGAACGGCGGCGGTCAGCAGCACAAGCGGTGCAATGGCGCTAGCCGAGGTGTCGGCGCTCTCGATGGCGGAGAAGTCGAGACCTACGGCGCGCCCGAACCAGACGGCGCCAGCGACCATCACGATCATCACGCCGGTGGTCGTGAACGCGCCAATGGCGATCCAGTGGAACAGAATGGGAGCGGAGCCGCGGTGCAGGGCGCGGCGCATGGCGTCCAGGGAAGGAGGAGGCAGGGAGGCAAAAGCGACGGCGGAAGGCAGGCGTGAGACGCGGCCGAAGCGCGAGAGCAAGTCGCGCGCGAGCCAGAAGCTGACCGCTGCGAGGCCCAGGAGCACGGGAACGGTCGCGACGCGGGACAGGACCGAGTGCGCGGTCGTGACGTGCGCGAGCAGACCGTGGACGATGGACGCGGCGATCCAGGCGATGGTGAATCGGACCGTGGGCGTATGGGTCTGACGGACGCGGCCGAGGGAATAGCCCCACAACGACGCGAGAAGTGGTTGGGCGATGAAGGCCGTGCCGATGCGAAACACGGAGCCGCCGTCGACGGGCCCGGCCGAGAATTGCAGGGCGGAGTAGCCGACGGCAAAGCCAGTTCCCGAAGCGGTCGCGTAGAGGAATCCGTCGTAGGCTTCGTCGAAGTGGCTGGAGCGGAAGGCCGGCCAGGAGGCGGCGACCTTGGCGGCTTCCTCGAGGGGACCGGCCAGCAGCAGCAAGAACATCAACGACACAGGGGAGCCGAACGTGCGTATTGGATCGGCTAGGCCGGTGATGTCGATGATGGCGCGCTCCGCAAGGACCGTGGGGAACGCGATGGCGATTCCGGCGATCCACGTTCCCCAGACGGCGATGATCGGGTCACGCTGGGGGGGAACACGCCAGACGAGCCACAGCCACGTCGCGCCCGGCACGGCCAGAGCGAGGAGCCACAGGCTCGTGGCGATCCACGGATTCATCCGCTCAGAAGTGAAGGCCCAGGACGGCCGAGGCGCTGAACGCCGCTCCCATGCTGGAACCGTCGGCCGCGGCGATCTGCTGGGAAGCTGCGTCGAGTTGGCCGGGCTGGCCGGTGCCGGATGCGTTGGTGGCAGCGCTCAGGTTGACGCCCGGGCGAGTCAGACCGAGGACTTCCCCGGTGAGGTTGCCGCCGATCGAGAACACGGGAGTGACGTAGTAGTCGAGGCCGAATCCACCACGGATGTCGTAGCCTCGGATGGACACGCCTGCTCCCCAGTTGTTCTGGTCCAAGGATCCGAGGAAGGCGTAGCCGCCTCCGAGCGTGAAGTAAGGCTCCAGATCGCCGAGCGGGACGTGGATTCCGACCTCCGCGTTGAGCGTGCCGACATTCCACTGGCTGAACTTGCCGAGACGCGCGCGGGCCCCGAGGGTGATGAACAGAAGCCGGATGCCGGCCCCCGCCCCGAACATCATGCCGCCGTCTTTCGTGGCCACCGTGCTCGCGTAGGTCAACCCGTTGCTCTTGAACGTCTCGAGGCCAATCTGCTCGTAGCCGCCTTCGATGTTGAAGTAGGCGAACTCCAGGCCGCGGCCGGAGTCTTCCTTCTCGGCGCGATTGAGCTGCTGCTCGGTGGCCGACGGCTGCTGGCTGCCATTGGATGAGGCGGAGTCACCCGGCATCGGCGGAGGTGGCGCAAGGCCTCCGGCTTCCAGGCCCCCATTGGAAGGCTGGGATGTCGGCGCGGCGGCCGGGACCTGCTGGGCCACGGCTGAGGAGGCGACGAGCGAGCCAACCGCGACGACATGGCACGCGAGGACGATGCGATGGATCGATGGCATGACGGGAACCTCCGCGGACCTGCGGATGCTAGCACGCGACGCTGGTGCGTGCCTCGCTCGACTCCTCCTCGCTCCGCGGCGAGCCGCGGCGGAACATCGCGCGGCGACCGGCCGACGTCGGCACGGGCGCGGATGAGGCGCTGGACGAGGGACTGGCGGCAAGACCTCCGAACGATCCGAGCCGTGCCGGCGTGCGGCGCAACGGTCGGTGCCTGTCAGGCAGTCTTGGCGGACGCCGATCGCGACGCGAGGATCGACTGGAAGGCCGTGGTCAGCTCCAAGGGCAATGGGAACACGATGGTCGTGGAGTTCTCCACGCCGATCTCCACCAGCGTTTGGAGATACCTGAGCTGCAGCGCGGTGGCCGTCTGCTCGATGATCTGGGCGGCCTCGTGCAGCTTCTGCGAGGCCTCGAACTCAGCCTGCGCCGCGATGACCTTCGCGCGACGCTCGCGCTCGGCCTCTGCCTGCTTGGCCATCGCCCGGCGCATCACCTCCGGCAGCTCGATGTCCTTGATCTCCACCGTGGTGACCTTCACGCCCCAGACGTCGGTGGCTTCGTCGATGATCTTCTGCAACGCCTGGCCGATTCTCTCGCGCTCGGCCAGGATCTCGTCGAGCTCGTGCTGACCGAGGATGTTGCGCAGCGTGGTCTGGGCGATCAGCGAGGTAGCCATGTAGTAGTTGGCTACCTTGATGACCGAGTCGATGGGGTTCATGACGTTGAAGTAGACGACCGCGTTGACCTTGATGGTCACGTTGTCCTTGCTGATGACCTCCTGGGGCGGGACATCGAGGGTGATGGTGCGCAGGTCGACCTTGAACATCTGGTCGATGAACGGCACCAGGATGCGCAGCCCGGGCTGCTTGAGATTCGATGGATCGACGCGCCCGAGGCGAAAGACCACGCCGCGCTCGTACTCCTTCACAATCCTCACCGACTTGACCACGACGATCAGCACGAGCATCGCCACGAACGCAAACCCGACCATGATGCCTTCCATCAGGAAGCTCCTTTCTCGACCTTCGTTACGCGCAGACGCGTCGGCTTCGCGAGGACCGCGACGACGACGATTTCATCACCTGGTTGGAGGGGCGAATCGGAGACGGCCTGCCAACGCGCGCCGTCGGCGAACACCATCCCGCAGAACGCATCGCCCTCGGGCGTGAACGGGGATCGTGCGAAGCCATGCGTGCCGGTCAGGGCCTCGACTCCCGAGATGGCCGGCTTGCGCAGGGCGCGGACGCCTACGGTGGCGAACAGCAGAAATGCCGCGGCAATCCCGATGGCGAAGGGTGCGAAGATGCGCCAGTCCATGCGTTGCGTGCCCCCAAAGTAGCTCTCTGGATCGACCAACACGATGCCGCCGAGCACCAGGGCGATGACCCCGCCGACCGCCAGCAGGCCGTGCGTCTGCACCTTGACCTCGAGGCCGATGGCCACCAGCCCGGCGATCAGAAGGAATAGCCCGCCCAGGTGAAGCGGCAGTGCCGACAGCGCCATGAGCCCGAGCAGCAGGCACACGACCCCGACAATTCCCCCCATCCCCACGCCCGGCGTGGAGAACTCGTAGGCGATCCCCATGACCCCCAGGCTGATCAGGATCGAGGCGATCGTGGGATCGGCCAGCGCGTCCAGCAGCCGCTCGACCCAGGACATGGGCACCGGGATCGCGCCGATGCCCTTGGTGCTCAGCGTGGTCTGCCGCCCTTCGCCTTCGATGCGGTAGCCGTCGAGGTGCGAAAGAAGGTCGGGCACGTCCGGCGAGATGAACTCCACGGCGCCGGCCGACTTCGCCTCCTCGGCGGTGAAGCTCAACGACTTGCGAACGATGTCCTCGGCGAAGGACGCGGACCGGCCGCGACGCGCGGCCAGCGACTTGGCGAGGGATACGAGGCTGTTGGTGGCCTTGTCGTCGAGCGCGCCCTCCAGGGGCTTTCCTTCAGCGACCGGGTGGGCGGCGCCGATGCGCGTGCCCGGTGCCATGGCCGCCACGTCGGAGGCGAGCACGATGAACGCACCGGCCGAGGTGGCCTGGGCGGAGGTGGGTTCAACGAAGACGACGACCGGGATCGGGGAGTTGGTGAACTCGCTGGTGATCTCCTGCATCGACGACACGAGCCCGCCCGGCGTGTCGATGGACACCAGGACGAACTCGGAGCCCTGGGCGCGGGCCTGCGCAAAGGCGCGCTTGACGTAGCGGACCTTGACCGGGTTGATCACGCCGCCCAGCCACAGGTGCACGTAGGTGGAGGCCGAGGCTGCTTCGGATGCCAGGAGCACCACCAAGGCGGCCACGAATCCGACATACACGGCTGCGCGTCGACGACCCCACCTGTCGTTGTTCACCCATCCAACCTGGACCGCGATCGCGCTTGCCGTCAAGGGTCGCGAGATCGCGAGGCTGGTGCCGTCCGGTAGGGGGACGTCAGGGAATTGCGTCGTGCGGCCCACACGACGGCGTGTCGATGGTGGGATGTCGCGGGATGGAGATCAGATGGAAGCGAAGGCCTCTTCGGGCACGGTCAGCGCCGTGTCGTCTTCCATGTTCATCATCTCGGCCTTGCTCATCACGCCGGGAAGCACGTTCTTCGCGTAGTACACGGCTGCGGCGATCTTGCCCGTGTAGAAAGCGTGGTCCGGGTGACCCTCGGCGACCGACGCGATCTTGTCCGCAGCGATGACCGCGGCGTCGAGAAGAAGCCAGCCCACGGCCGTCTCGCTCATCATCTCCAGGTAGCGGTTGGCGTACACGGGGACCATCGGAAGCCGCCCCATCTGCGACCACATGAGCAGACGCATGGCATTGCCGCCGATCGCATCCGAGGCCTGCTGAAGGACCTTGACGCTGGCGCCCAGCTTGGGGTGCTCCTTGTGCTTGGCGCAGAACGCCCCCACATCGCCGAGGAACTTCTGCAGGTTCGCACCACCACGCTGCCCGAGCTTGCGTCCCACCAGATCCATCGCCTGGATGTGGTTGGTGCCCTCGTAGATGCTGAAGATCTTCGAGTCCCGGCAGTACTGCTCCACCCCGTAGTCGCACGTGTAGCCCACGCCGCCCATCGTCTGAATCGCCGTCTCGCACACCCGGAACGCCTGGTCCGACGCGTACGCCTTGACCAGCGGTGTGAGCAGCTCGACCTGGCCCTGGTGGTCCTGCGCCGCCGCGTCGTCCTTGCCCGCCAGCATCTGCGCCCGATCCTGGTGCATCGCGAGCTTGACGCACAGCGCGCGAATGCCTTCCACCCGTGACTTCATGTCGAGCAGCATCCGGCGCACGTCGGGATGGTGGATGATGGTGACCTTGGGCGCGGTGGGATCCTTGAAGCTCTCGATCGACGAGCCCTGCTTGCGCTCCTTGGCGTAGGCCAGCGCGTTGAGGTAGGCGCTGGATGCCACGGCCAGGCTCTGGATGCCGACGGCGATACGCGCGCCATTCATCATCTTGAACATCTGCGCCATGCCGGCGTGCTCCACGCCGCCCATCAGCTCGCCGATGCACTTGCCGTTGTCGCCGAAGTTGAGCACCGCCGTGGCCGAGCCGCGGATGCCCATCTTGTGCTCGAGCTTGGCCGTCTGCACGTCGTTGGATTCGCCCGTGGTGCCGTCGGCGTTGATGCGCATCTTGGGCACGATGAACAGGCTCAGCCCCTTGGTGCCGGCAGGTGCACCTTCCACGCGCGCCAACACCATGTGGATGATGTTCTCCACCATGTCGTAGTCGCCGGCCGTGATGAACATCTTGGTGCCCGTGATCGAATAGGTGCCGTCCGCGTTCTTCACCGCCTTGGTGCGCACCGCGCCCACGTCCGATCCCGCGTCGGGCTCGGTCAGGCACATCGTGCCGCCCCACGTACCGTGGTACATCTTGCGCAGGTACTTCTCCTTCTGCTCGTGCGTGCCAAAGGTCTCGACCAGCTCCGCGGCCCCATGCGCCAGCCCCGGATACGTCGAGAACGACGTGTTGGCGCCCGTGATGAACTCCTCGGCCAGCAGGAACACCGACCTCGGCGCGCCCTGTCCGTCATACTCCGGAGCCACGCCCAGCGCCTTCCAGCCAGCTTCGTAGATCTTGTCCCACGCCTCCTTGAAGCCCTTGGGCACGATCGCCTGCCCGTCCTCCACACGGCACCCCTCCTCGTCGCCCACCGTGTTCAGCGGCCCCAGGACCTCGCACGAGAAGCGGTAGCACTCCTGCAGCACCATGCGCACGTCCTCCTCGCCCCAGGCCTCGTAGGGTTCCTTGGACAGCAACTCGGCGAGCTTGAACTGCTCGAACAGCACGAAGGACGCCTCGCGAAGGTCGAACTTGTACAGGTTCTGGGCGTGCGGAGCGTTCGCCATGATCGGTCTCCTTTGGTTGCTTGCACCGATGCACCGGCCCACCGGGGTGCGTGCCGTCTCGACACGACGCCGCATGCGTCTTGTCCGGCCGCGTCCGGTGGCGGCGATTCAACGGAATGCGGAAGCATGGGCAAGATGACGCGGCGAGTCAACGCCTACCGACCCAGCGACCCAGCAGCCGTGCTCCCGCCCGCGTTTCGGCCGCCGAGCAGCCCTTGCGGCGCGCTTGGGCGTCGTGGCGGCGCTTGGTTCGTTGCGGGATTCCGCGGTCCTGTGCGGGAAGGAAGGGCGCCCGAGCGTCGAACGGCGGCGACGGCGACCACGACGACAACGCCAACGGTGCGCCCCATGTCGAGGGCTGTGATAGGGTCCGGCATGGCCGACAGTTCACCCAGGGACATCAAGCTTCCCCAAGAGTTCTTTCAAAAGCTCCCCAAGACCGACCTGCACGTGCACCTCGACGGCTCGATGCGGGTGCAGACCATCATCGACCTGGCGCGCATCGAGAAGGTGAGCCTGCCGGCGCAAGACGCCGAGGGGCTTCGCGCCGTGCTCAAGTTCGGATCGAACTACGGATCGCTGGTCGAGTACCTCAAGACGTTCGACGTGACGTTGAGCGTGCTTCAAACGGAAGAGTCGCTGTTTCGGGCGGCGTTCGAGCTGGCCGAGGACGCGGCGGCGGAGAACGTGCGGTACATGGAGGTGCGCTACTCGCCGATGCTCCACACGCGACGCGGCCTTCGGCTCACCAGCGTGATCGAGGCCGTGCTCGGGGGGCTTCGCGCCGCCCGCGAGCGCTTCGGTATCGAGAGCAACATCATCATCTGCGGGATCAGGAACATCTCCCCCGAGTCGTCGCTCGAGATGGCCGAGCTCGCGGTCGCCTACAAGAACCGCGGCGTGGTGGGCTTCGACCTGGCCGGCGCCGAGTACGACTACCCTGCCAAGCACCACAAGGCAGCCTTCCAGCTCGTTCGCGACAACAACATCAACACCACCATCCACGCCGGCGAAGCCTACGGCCCCGAGTCCATCGCCCAGGCCATCCACGTCTGCGGCGCTCACCGCCTCGGCCACGCCGTGCGCCTTCGCGAAAACGGCGACCTGCTCCACTACGTCAACGACCACCGCGTCCCCCTGGAGTGCTGCCCGTCATCGAACGTTCAGACCGGCGCCGTGCGCAACCTGGCCTCCCACCCCATCAAGCTGTACTTCAACCTCGGCCTGCGCGTGACCGTCAACACGGACAACCGCCTCATCACCGACACCACCGTCTCCAAAGAGCTGTGGTTGTGCCATACGCAGATGGGCCTGACGGTCTCCGACATCAAGTCGATCATCATCGCCGGCTTCAAGTCGAGCTTCCAGCCCTTCCACGTCAAGCAGGACAGCCTGCGGCGCATCAACCAGGAGCTCAAGCGTTTCACCGACGATGGCCGCGTCCTGGACACGGTGGGGGAGGCGGAGCGCGCGCGCTCGAGCAGCGAGGTGGTGGCGAGCTGATCGATCCCGCGTGGCTGATGAACGCGGTTTGCGCGACGATCACCCGATCGCCCAAGCGAATCGTGGTCGACGCAGACGCGGCCGATGCGCTGCTCGAGCTCGCACGCGCGGCAGGTCTGCAGGCCGCGCGCGTCCAGAATGCGACCGGCGCGTTCGCGGGCGCGGTCGTGGTGGACCCGGCGGATCGATCGCCGGAACGCTGGAGATCGCTTCGCAAGCTGCTGGCCCGTCGCGGCCGCGTGTTCGTCGCGCTGCGTGCCGATCGTGCGATGGGGCTGCTGCCCGTTCTGTCGCGGGCCGGACTCGAGCCCAAGGAGCTCATCCTGCTGCAGCGCGGCCCCGCCGAGCCGCCCTCCGACGCCGTCATCGTAGCGATGTGCGCCAAGCCCGGCGGGCTGGTGGTGCGATCGATCGTTGCGCCGGTGGGATAGGTGTGGCGTCTGCGGCGTGCAGTGCATTGTGCCTCGATCGCAACCCAGTCCTTTCGCGTCGTTGGTCGTGTCATGACGACCTCGCAACGTCCGCTGCGGCCAAGGCGCCAGCCTTTGAGATGAGGGCCGCAATTGTCTGCTGAGGTCTGGACGGCCGGTCCCATCCGCTCCGCCGACGGTGTGGGTCGCGGATATCCGGCGAGACGTGCGAGGATGTGCTCGACGCGGTCGCGACAGGCGCTCGCGTTCGCGGGAAGCGATGCGGCATGGCGGAGAGGCGTAAACGCACTTCCCCGACGGCACGGCGGTGTGGATAATCGAGGTCCACGCAGATAGTGGCGGGCAGGAGGTTCGGATGCGCAGGCTCATGCTGGGGGTTGTGTTTGTCCTGGTGGCGGCGGGTTGCAGCAAGTCGAATGCGGTCGATGTGCAGAAGCCGCAGGACCAGGACGTGACCAACCTGGGGGCGCCGTGCGATGCGGCCGACACGAGCGGCTATTGCGGCGGCGGTGCCTGTGTGGCGGGCATTTGCCGGCAGAAGTGCGGCACCGACGCCGAGTGCAAGGGCAGCGTGTGCCTCAACGACAAGGCCGGAAGCGTGGGAGGCTGCAGGCTGCCGTCCGAGGGCACCTGCTCGGCCGCCAAGCCATGCCCCTCGGCCCTGCTCACGTGCGGGCAGGACGACACCTGCCGAGTGCCGTGCACCGCGAGCCAGCCGTGCCCGCGCAACGACCAGATCTGCATCGAGGGCGCGTGCTTCGGCACGTCCGAGGAAGGCTCGAGCGCCTGGGCTTGCGACGGCAAGGACCAAGGCTCCTACCAGTGCCTCGGCGCCAAGCTTCAGGTGTGCGACGTGGGAGACCTCGGGTGGGTGGACGTGGCGACCTGCGATTCGGCAGCCCTGTGCACCAACGGGCGGGCGTCGGGTGCGTGCGCGCAAGCCGCGTGCTCGCCCGCTGACAATGCCTGCGAGGGTGCGCAGATGACGACCTGTAGCGACGACCAGACCAAGCTCAACACCTCGACGTGCGCCTCCGCAGCGCTGTGCGAACAGGGGCTGGCGTCCAAGGCGTGCGCGGCTCCGGCCTGCGCCGTCGATGAGCTCAACTGCCAGGGAGCGGTACTGCGCGGGTGCAAGGCCGACCGCACGGGCTGGGATACGCTGGGCACCTGCGAGACAGCGGGGCTGTGCGCCGACAGCGTCGCGGCCCAGAGCGCGACGTGCATGGCCCCCGCGTGCGACGTGGGGGAGCGCAAGTGCGTGGGCAAAGACATCCAGGTGTGCAACGCGGCGCGAGATGGCTGGGTGTACGACGCCACGTGCGTCACCGAAGCGCTGTGCGCCGACGGGCTCATGAACGGCGGTATCGCGTGCATGACGCCCACGTGCGCGCCGGACGACAGGAAGTGCGATTTGGCGACGATGCAGACCTGTAACGCCGGGCAAGACGGCTGGGATGACATGGCGGTCTGCGCATCGGGGGCGCTGTGCACGGCCGGGCTCGGGGCGGGAGCATGTGCGGCTTCCGCGTGCAGCCCCGGCGAGCTCAAGTGCGATGTCGACAACAAGACGCTGCTCGTCTGCAACGCGAACCTGACGGATTGGGACGTATCCAACGTATGCTCCTTCGTCTGTCTTTCGGCGGGCACGGCGCATTGCGGCGGAGTTTGCACCCCCGGCGACAAGCAGTGCGCCGGAGACGTGCCTCAAACCTGCGACAATACCGGCGCGTGGCAGGGGTCGACCGCGTGCTCGGGAAGCACGCCGACCTGCTGCAACGGAGAGTGCAAGCTGGCAGCCACGGCCATCCAGGCGGGCGACGCCCATTCGTGTACGCTGTTGAGCGATGGGACGGCGTGGTGCTGGGGCAACAACGCGCATGGCGAGCTGGGCAACTCCGCGGCCTGCACGCCGCCTTGCTCGGTGCCTACGCCGATCAAGGTTGCCCTGTCGTCTCCGGTCACCCAGATCTCGGGCGAGGGCTCGGCAACCCACGTGTGCGCCATCACGGACACGGCAACCCTGTGGTGCTGGGGATACAACTACCACGGAGAGGTCAACGGCACGTCCACGCCCCAATACCACTATGACCCGGTGCAAGTCGGTGTGACCGACGTGTCGCGGGTTTCGGCATCCCGAACGAATACCTGCGCCGTCACGAGCAGCAGCGCGCTGTGGTGCTGGGGCAGCAACATGTACGGCCAGATGGGCGACGGCACGACCGATTACGGCGCACACGCTCCTACGCAGGTCAATGTAGACGGCCTCGGCGTCTCGCGCGTCCTGGCGAGTCAGCCTTGCGCTTTCGCGGGCAAGATGCGCACGTACTGCTGGGGCCCGAACGACGTGGGCGAGGTTGGGGTGGGCGATACCAGTTCCCACACGGTTCCGGTCTTCGTGACCGGCCTAGGCTACAACGACAACGCGCAGCTCGCCGGCGACAGCGGCACCAACTGCGTGCGAAAGCAGCTTGGATCGGTGCTTTGCTGGGGCCACAACGGCTCCGGCCAACTCGGCAACAACGACTCTACCCTCGCCGACCAATCCGCGCCGGTGTCGGTCTACCAGATGGCCAACGCCAAGCAGATCTCGGTCGGAGCCCAATTCGCTTGCGCACTTCTGACCAACGGGGAGCTCTGGTGCTGGGGGGCCAACAGTGTCGGCCAGCTTGGCGACGGAACCATCCTGGGTCCGCGTCTGGCTCCCGTCCGCTCCCAGCAGACCGTCCTGGCCAGCAGTATCACGCAGGTCTCCGCGGGCGGGCAGCACACGTGCGCTATCAAGACCGACGGCACCGTATGGTGCTGGGGCGCGAACAGCAACGGCGAGCTCGGCGACGGAACGACGGCCGCCTCCGCTTCTGCGGTGCAGGTCAAAGGGCTCGGCACCTGCGAGTAGTCGCGGCCCATCAACCAGGAGCTCAAGCGTTTCACCGACGAGGGCCGCGTCCTGGACACGGCGGAGGAGGCGGAGCGCGCGCGCTCGAGCAGCGAGGCCGCAGAACATGGGCCTCCGCGGGTACGCCGGAGCCGCGCTCGATGCAAGTCGCTCGCAAATCCGGTCGCCTTTGGGGCGGCTGCCGCAGTTCCGGCTGGCTTCCTCGCTGCGCGAGAGCCGATGGCCGGGGCCCTGTCCTGGGTGGCTGGATCATGGAGCGTGCCTGCCAGAACCCCTGGGGTCCTTGCAGGGCTGCGTGCGACATGGCTAACGTAAGTGGGAGATCCCCCGGCACTGCCGGCATAGCTGTTAGCAGTTCTGGCGACGGTCACGGTCACGGTCACGGTCACGGTCACGGTCACGGTCACGGTCACGGTCACGGTCACGGTCACGGTCA
>JAJZQG010000227.1 GCA_021847645.1 Myxococcales bacterium | reverse complement strand
CACCACGTACATTCCTGGCCGGGACTTCCGGAAGCGGGGCGGGCCTGGAGCGCGGCCTTCGTCTTTTTGATCTCCTTGGAGATGGATTTCTCCGTGGCCAGGAGCTCGGCTTCCGTCAGCTCGAGAGTCCGCGCCGAGTCGAGGTACTGAACGACCGCCTTGCCGGGGCGGGTGCCGGTCGCGCGCCACCAGAGCAGCCCGTACAGGCGAACCTGTTCCTCGTGAGCTGGCTTGCATGCCCCGGTCTTGAAGTCCACGACAACCGCAGAGCGGTTGCGCTCCAGCGTCACGAGATCCAGCACGCCAACCACGGGGAGAGAAGGGTGCTCCAGTCGAAGCTCGGAGATGGTGCCCACCGCGTGCAGAAGGGCGAGCGGCGATGCGCTCCCGACCGGTCCTGCTCTCGATTCGACGTCGCGGGTGTCGAACGGCTGCTCGACCCCAGGCTGGTATCGTTCTCGGAACAATCGCACCGCCTGGTTGGCCAGGTCCCTCGGCGGTGTGCGGAGCACGTATCTCGGTCCCGCGCGTGGGTGATCAGCCAAGCGCCGGTTCCATTCATCCACCTGTGCCGCAAAGAACTGCCAGAATGCGCAGCGCTCGAGGATAGCTCCAAACGCTGGCGAGCCGATCGGCGGTCGGCCACGCCGGCCCAGCTCCCGCGCAAGGAGGTCGAGCGCGGCATGGACAATCTGCCCTTCGATAGCCGCTGGCTGCGGCCTCTCCGGGAACTTGGAGAGGCTGCCCCATGACGAGTGGACCAGCTGCCACCGCCGAGGACACGAACGCAGGGCTTGAAGGCTCGAGAAGCTGAAGGTCGGCGGAGGCTGCGTCCAGACCGTCGGCGTCTTCAGGTCGTAGAACGAGCTCGCTGTCACTGTATCCAACCCTCGGGAAGGCGAAGATGTGCGACCGCCGACGGCAGGTCGTGGACGAGCGTAAACGCGTCGAGCTCGACCAGCTCTTTGAACGACGACTGAGCCGCGAGCGCCACCGCCGAGGGCGAAGCCGCCGGATCGACGAGCGGATGGTGCACGTCAACCCAGACTTCGCGCCCGTTTGAGGTCACGACGAGCGGAACCTCAACCCCGGCCGCGCGCGAACGCCGCTGGGCGTCAACGCCCCGAAGCGTCAAGAATTCGTCCAGTCCGCGGAGTGTCGCGGACTTCTCGTCAACGGGAACCGAAGGCGCCGCACCGTGACGAACGTGTTTCAGCAACGCAAGAGCCAAATGGCGGTCCAACGATGCGTGGATGAAATTGTTCCCGTAGTGCCGGATGCACCGGTAGCAGGATTGTGCGCAGTCGCAGTCCGCGAGGAGCCGTTCGGTCGCCCCAAGGACATCGTCGAGCGCGTCGCCCACAGCGCGCGCGTACCCCGCGCCACCCGGCAACAGGTCGTAGAGGTAGATCTGCGCCTCGTCCGTACGCCCACCGAGCACCGGTGCCCACCAGCCCGAGAGCTCTCCCTCGTCAATCTGGAGCTCGCGGGACGCGGCGAGCGCGATGCCCTCGACCAGGGAACTCAACGCCATCCGGGCGGCGCGGCTGAGCAGCCCGGGGGTGGTCGATGTCCCGAGCCGCACCGGGCTTGCCACGTTCAAGCGAATCAGCAAGGCGTCCGTGGGGAAGCGATGCCCGAGGTAGAACGGACCATCTGCGATGCCCGTGCAAATGGCCCCCTGCTCGAGCGGATGCTTGTGCTGGACGGGTGTGCCTGCGCGGGTCAGCTTCGTCTGGGTGAAACCTGGTCCGTACTCTGGTTCGGAACGGCCGCACACAGGGCAAACGCGGAAGCCGCGATCGCCGACACCCTTATTCACCACCGCGAGCTGCCTCGAGCCCGTCCAAATCCTCAGCCGACCGTCGTAGAGCTCTCGATGCCAATTCTCTGGCGGATCCTGAAGCTCCAGGCGCGCCCGGTCCGTCATTCCCGCATACGCGATCGGCTGACCTCGATCGACCTCCCGGCGCTCATTGATGTCGGGGGCAAAGCCGGCGGGAGTCACGAAGAATGCGTGGACTACCTGATCGCTGCCACAGCACGGGCACAGCGCCAGCGACGATGCCGCCGCATCCAGGCTGACGAACGTGCACGAGCGACAGGCTGTGTACGGCTGACGCCTCGCCAAGGTCGGTGCGGGACTGGGCTCATACGGTGAGAATATCGCTGCGGATTCGAATCTCCACTTGTCGATCGTCAAGCTTCGCGTTGGCGCGTACTCCGACAGCGCGAGCTGGAGATCCCGCTGTGGTTCGTAATCGAACACCCGACGACCACCGGGTTCACCGGGCTTCTTCGGCTTTGAAACCCAGAAGCTCACGACGTCCGTGGGGAAGGCATACCGAGGCAGAACGGCATGAGCGATGAGCGCCTCGAGCAATGGCTCTTCCAGGCGCCGTTCGAGCGCTTCGCGCGCGAGGCCCTCGAGTTGGTCGCGCTTTGCGTATTCCTCGACCGGGAGCACGGTTCGCAGGCGCTTCCGCAACCCAGGGACTGCTGCCCGAATGGTCTCGGGCACCTCTGGAATGCTCTCGTCCAATCCGTAGCTGTAGGTCGGTACCCAGTGGCCCAACTCGACGCGCAACTGCTTCTCGTTGGAGCCGAGCCAAGACTCCATGCGGAGCAATGAACACGGATGCGCTTCAGAAAGAAACTGCTCCACGGTTCCGAGCGATTCGAACAGCTGATATGCGCTCGATCCCGTGTCCGTCGGCACGGTTTCGTGGAAGAACCGCTGCACGAGATAGGCGTGAATGTGCCGCTCCAGCACTTGCTGATTCTCGACGTAGACAATCGGGGGACGCACCGCGCCCGAGATGATTGCTTCGGGGTGTGCGAAGAAGTGCGCGTCGTGCGACGTGCCGTGCGCGTAGGTGACTACCGACGCGATCGAGCGTCCGCGCCGTCCGGCGCGACCGGCTCGCTGCTGGTAGTTGGCCACGTGGGGAGGAACGTTTCTCAGCGCCACACCTGACAGGGCCCCGATGTCGATGCCGACCTCCATCGTGGTCGTGCAGCTCAAAATGTCGATCGGCGGCTTACCTTCGAGTGCGATGTCCTGGAATCGAAGCTCGTATTCCTCCACCTTGTTGAATGCGCTTTCATCGGGCTGGCCCGTGAGCTGGGCGGAGTGCTCGGCAGCGGAAAGACCGAAAGGCTCCAGATGCAACTGGTCGAACGCCCGCAAGACCTGGTCTCGGTAGAACCCCGTGCGCGCGCTGAGGTAGTCAGCCTCCGCTTCGACGAGACGCCCGAGGCATCCGGGGCACACGTCGGCCAGGGCCTCGGGGTGTATTCGGCCGCAGTCGACGCACCGTAGCCACGCGCCGTCGAGCCGAAGGTTGAGGCTAAGCCCGAGCGGCCTGAGGTAGTAGAGATCTCCCTCGAAATCTAGGAGATCCGAGTTTCGGACCAGCCGCTGGAACCAGACCGCCACGAGTGCGGCCGCATCCATGTCGTCGGCTAGAACCTTTTGCAGGTACTCTTCGAATCGGTTCGGGAGGACGTGGCCCATCTTCTCGGCATTGATTCCTACGGGGCCCGCCCATCCTTCTCCAAGGTCACGGATTTCGGCGCCGTCGGGACGAAAACTCCGTCGCTCCAGATGGAGCCTCACCCATGCACGGAATAGCGCCTTCGCTGCGTCCCTATCGAGTCCCACCGAGGGGAAGTCGTCGAAGACGTGGTCGAGGTCCGGGTTTTCCTCCACCGTCCCCAGTGCCAACGACGGCAACGAGTAGTAGCGGTCGGTGAGTTCGCTGAAGAGCGACTGTGCGAAAGAGCGCGTCGGGCGCAATCCGCCACGGTTGGCAAGGCTGATTGCTTCGCGGAGGCTCTTGCCCTTGGTTCGGCGCAGGTGGTTGTGGAACTCGACCTCGTCCACAGAGGGAAACAGGTCATACCCGCGATTGCCGCAGAGCCACGCCACTCCCGGATAAAGCCACTGCATGCCGGTCAACGCGTCCTGCCCGCGGAGTTCGTTCGCTGCGAGCGCGATCACCTGCCGGAACAGGTCTCGGGCGTGGCTGTGCTCGAGCGCGGGAGCCAGCCTCGCGGCCTTTTGACGGCCGTCGCTGAACACTAGCACTTTGCGCCCGTGATTCGGCAGGCGGGCGTCCAGCTTCTGCGGAGGCTGCTCTGCGAACTGAGCCTCGATGAGCGCGGTAAACGGTTGTTCGCCGCGCGTACGGAAGTCCAGAATCCGGGCCCGCGCCGGCGCGGCGGGTTGGCACATGGCGCATCGATCGAAGTCAGGCTGGCGGACGCCGTCGCCGTCGAGCCAAACGAACATGCTTCGGACCTCACCCACCGCGAAAGTGCCGTCCGCATCCACGTAACCAGTCCGTAGATGCACCTGAATCTCCTCGGTGCGCTCCGGATACCTTGGAATAGTCGGCAGCAACTCCAGGCGCACGAGATCTCCCTCGGTCTCGCCCCAAAGGAACCCGAGGTGGGAGATGGTCCCAGACTCCGCATAGGCCACAACGTATGGGGCTCCACAACTACGGCAGGAGGCCACTTCGAAGACGCGAGCACCGCATGCATCGCAGCGCGTTTGTGGCGACGCGAACAGCTTTCCGAGAATCGCGGGCTCGCCCGGGCCCGCCTGTCGCCCGCCGCAGCACGGGTTGACGCAGGCATAGAGACCATGGACGCCCCGGAACATGGCGTGAACGCGGGTCGGCACGAGCCCAGGGGCATCAGGCTTCTGCCGCGCCAGAGTGCCGATCGCCAAGAGCGATTCGAGTGCTCGTCCGGCCCTTGGGTGCTGCGCGAACACCATGCCAGCCAATTCTCCAAGGGCCCGGGCCGACCCGGCGGCCGCCTTGACGAGTTGATTGACGTACGGCCGACCGGACAGCGTCTGGTGCAATGCGCCCAGGACTTCGGCTTCGTTCGAAGAGTCGCAGGGGACCCCGTAGAACGCGAAGACGGGCGAAAGCGCCTGTCGAAGCTTCTCCCCCGTGAGAGCCTGGTTGATTGCATCGAGGTCAAGGGAAGCAAGCAGCTCGGCTTCGGCTCCCGTCGCCGGCCCGGCTGGTTCAGATACCTCCCGGGTACCGACGATCGCGTCGAAGTCCGTGGGCTTCTTGCCGGCAAGGTCCGCCGCGAAGCGGAGAATGTTCTGAAGCGCCGCCCTGTCGGTTCCGAGGGTTGCGCTGGTGGCTACTACGCGGAGCTTGTCGGGGCGGTCGTGAATTCCAAGGCGCGCGCGCAGTCGCCGCAACAAGAACGCCACTTCTGCGCCCTTGGCGCCCCTGTACATGTGCGCTTCGTCGAGCACGAGGAGAAGCTGGTTCCCGTCGCCCTGAAGCCACTGTCGCGTTTCGCTGAACATCGGCCGTTCGAAAGGCCGCATCAGCATGTACTCGAGCATCGAATAGTTTGTGACGAGAACGTCTGGTGAGCGTCCGGGCAGTGTTCCGACCCCGTGGATCATCTCGTGCCTGGTGAGCAACTCGCGATCACCTGGGCTCGTATGAAGGCGCCTATCCCAGTGGTGCTTGGTATATTCCTTACCGACTTTGTCACCGGACTTGTAGGTAGCTTTGCGCTCTTCGTGCTTGGCGTAGAAGGCCCGGAGGTCCTTCGCAGGGTAGCGGCCGAGCAGGCGCAAGCGGGCCTCGAGCTCGGGGTCCATGCCCAAGTAGTATTCGAGTAGCGGCTTGACGCGGTCACCGTCTCGCGTGTCATTTCTCGGACCGGGATACGCGGTTCGACCAGTGTACATCCCGAAACACGGGAAGCGCTCGCAGCCCACACGGCGGAACTCGTCCGCGACTGCTGGATCTCCAAAAAGCAGGCGCAGTCGGGCGAGCTGGTCGTTTACCAGCGCGTTCATGGGATAGAGGATCAACGCCCGGACGCCCGGCAAGGCGAACGAATCGGGACGGGTGTGTGCCTCGTCGTAGAGCGCGCCCAGCATCGGGACCAGGAAGCACTCGGTCTTACCGGACCCCGTCCCCGTTGCAACGACAATGTCCTTCCCCCTGGCGATGAACGAACTGAAAGCCCGCTCTTGGTGCGCGTAGATCGACGAGAAGAGCACAGTGCGTTCGTCTGCCGCAGAGCTATTCGCTGATGATGTCTTGGAGAGACGGTCGAAGAGCCCTGCTACGTGGTCCGGAAGCCCGAGGTCTGTGTACCTGCGGGGAGAAGCTGCGTAACGCGGAGTGGTCTCGATGAAGGGTTCCTGCGCGAGGAGGTGCCCGCCCGCCTCGCCCTCAAGGAGAATTCGTCGCGACTTCACCAGCAGCGGATCGCTCAGCGGATATGCGCTCTCGATGTAGCCGCGCAGGGCGTCGCCCAAGCGTCGCACGAGGCGGGTGGGAGTAAACCGATCGTCGGTAGTCGGAGGCCTTTCAACCGGCGAAGTGTCGGTCGGCCGCTGCGGCAGCCTGACCTTCGGGCGCGCACGAGGGCGTTCGTTGGGCCGCACTGGATCGGACTTCCTGTCCACCCAGCTCGCCAGCGCACGATCGATCGCCGGTGTCATCCCCGTTAGGCGATCGGCGATCGACTCGGGCGTCTCGTTCTCGAGTAGCACGTCGAGGAACTTCGGCGCGACGTCCGCGATGCCGGTGAAGTCCAACTTGGTGTCGCTGACGAGCTTTCTGCGGAGAAACTCGGCGTCTGTCTCATCGACCAACCGGTGATCGTCGTTCGCGAACTTGCTGAGTTTCAAGACGCTCATCCGGTTTCCTCCACGTGCCAGCGCGCGGTTTCCAAATCGACCAGGGCTCGATGACAACAATCCTTCGGAACGAGCAGCATCAGTCCACGCATTGCGCGGGTGAGTGCCACGTAGAGCAGTCGACGTTCGTGCCTCATCCTCTCCGCGAACAGGTCGGCGTCGTCGAAGTCCTGCTCGACGGGGTACGTTCCCTGGTACATCCCGCCGACAACCACGATCGGGAACTCGAGCCCCTTCGCTGAATATAGGGTCATCACTTTGATGCAATCCGCCTTCAAGTCCAGGTCACGCCCGGCGAAGAAGCGCGCCTGGATTCCGCTGTTTGTCAGCCCTTCCGCGATGGCTCTCCCTATCTCGGCTGTTGGCACTAGGATCGCCGAGGCGCTCTGGCGAATATGAAGGTGGCGAGCCATCTGGCGAACGAACCTCGCGATCCAGTCGATCTCCTGCTCGGCACTGACACCCTGCACCAGGACTGGCAGCGGACCCTCGTTGACGCTCGCACTCTCCTCGACAACCTCGCCCTCTTCGGGCTGAACAACAGAGAAGGCCGCGTGCTCAATCTCACGTGTGGAACGGTAGTTCCGCTTCAACGACGCGGTCCGGCCGCGGAACTGAAGGCGCGGATGGGCCGACGTCCAGGTGTAATTGCGGGAGTAGAGCGATTGCCTCGAATCCGCAGCGAAGAACAGCCCCTCCGCTTTCGAACAGACCTCGGCGAGCAGCGCCAGCGAAGCAGGACTCAGGTCCTGTGCCTCGTCCACGAACACGTAGTCCCATCGTTCAGAGTTCCCGCCGTCGCGGACGATCTGCAGTGCCTCGTTTCGCAACCCAGGGAATCGATCACCCCCCGCCGAGGACTCGAAGGCTTGGTACAACTCCCACACTGCTTCCCTGACTCGCGGCGGGAATGCGACTCCGCGTCCAGGCCTTGGAGCGTCCAAGTACTCCTCGACAGCTCTGAGGCCGCGTCCGACAATGATCCAGTCGAATTCTTCCAGCAGGTATTGGTCCGAGAGTCGTGCCAGGGCGCGCGACCGGAGGCGCACTTCGAAGGCGGACGATGCTGACGGCTGGTGGCGCCGTCGTAGTTCCTTTAGCCTGCGGATTGTCTCGTGGTCGGGTTCGAGCTCCCTCAACGGCCTTCTCCCGGACACGATCTTGCGGGCGAGCTGATCACAGGTCGCCACGTGCACCCGACCCAACTGTTCTGGCGTGAGCAGTTGTTCGAGGAGTTGGCGGGTCACAGCGAGAAGCGCTCGCGTGTAGGTGGTGAACAGAACGCGTTCCTTGCCCGACGCTCCTGGCCGTTCGAGCACCTCTTTCACCCGATGAAGCGCGACGGTGCTCTTTCCCGTGCCGGCACCTCCGGTCACCATGGTGGGTCCGGTGAGGGCCCATCGAGTCAGCTTGCGTTGCTCCTCGTCAAGGTGCAGGAGAAAGCCGAGGAGATCGCCCTCCTTGTAGCGAACAAGGTGTTCCGTCGAGGGAACCATCAGATCTGGCTGCTGCACAACCTTCGCCAGGCTCGGCGGGAAGATTGCGTCAATGACACGGGCCAGGACATCGCTGGGCACTGCGGCCTCCAGCAAGTCCTCCTCCGACCGACACTGGCGCAGAACAGGATGGGCAGATGTGGGGATGCCCAGCTGATTCAGCCATTCCCGCGTGATCTTGATCGGCAGAACCTTCTCCTGGCCCGTCTGTGCGAAACTGAAGGTCTTCGGATGCGGCTCGTTCAGGACCGCGTCCAGATCCTGGTCGGGCATAGGAGAGATTGGAGACGACGGCCCCGCCTCGGGCAGCGCGTGATACGTGTCCTCCGCTCTACGACGTACTCCGAGGAGGCAAACCCAGTCATCGCCGAAGCGATAGAATACTCTGTGGTCTCCTACGCGAAGCCGGCAGATTCCCTCTGCCCCGTGGAGCCTCTTCTTGACCTTTCCGTCGGGCACCGGATCACCGACGAGTTGGTTGATCTTCTCCCAGAGCAAGGCCGCTCGATCGCTCGGGAACGCGAGGATCTCTCCCATGCACGTCGGCTTTATCGTTATCTGGCGTCTTCCACTCATCCGCCCTACACCTCGAACAGGCCGCGCCTGCATCGACTTTGGTTCAGGAAATGTCTGGCAGGTGACTTGCGCACGAAGTCCTGACTACAGCGCACGAGGCGTTCCAACTCGGGCGTAGTGTCGATTGCTCGTTCAACCTCTTCGGAGCCCGCGAGAAGGTCGATATACCAACCCTGTCCGCAGCTCAGGGTCGAACCCTCGTCGTGTCCCTCCTGGACCAGAACGTAGGCGACGCTTTCCTCCGTCACCCCGTACGACTCTTTCAGCCAGACTGCGAACTCTCTCACTCGAAACGCTCCGGGAAGGGAGTAAGAGCGCGAGGTGCGAAACGCGCTCCACGCAGTCTTCGCGTGTGAAGTCCGCCATAACAAGTGACCGCGGATTCGGCTGGACACCTCCTTAGCGGTTCTGGCGATGGCCCACGACACTCGCGCGTCCTCATCCTCGGAGAGCAGAGTCCCACGTCCGCCTCTCACGGCGGCAGCCGCGCGTCCGGTGGACACATCATCTGTAGGAATCGCATCGATCAGCGCATCCCGCGTCCGCGCGAAAGCCTCGTCGCTATCGAAGAGTGCGGACCGCGATACGTAGTCTCCGCACCCGAGATGCAACAACGTAGGATTCTCGGCAGCCTTCATCGCAACTGTTGTGCTCATGAACCCGCCATGCTTTGCGACGGCTGCTGTCAACTCCGATAACTGAAAGGGCTGGTCCAGGGATTGGGCGACCACCTCAATCCATTCATCGACCGAACTGCGCGAAACAGCACTAGCCCGCCATGCCACGTCGCACCCAGCGCGCCAGCCTCTAACTTTCCCAGTCCCTATGAGCGCATCGCGCAACAAATAGGGTGTAAGGCCGGGAATGGGTGTGCTGTTCTGCAAGGCCTGTGTCAAATGCCTGGTGCTGACGGCGACGCCGTTCCTTGGGATAAACGGCAGGCAATCCTCTGCCGCCTTTCTAAGTCGCTCGCGCGAAATCCCAATGTTGTCAACATGGATCCAGGTTCCATGGTCAGCCTTGAACACCAGTTCGCTTCTGCGGAGATTCGTCGCCGCATTCCTTTTGGTGGCGTTCATGTCTGGATCAGTCTGAGCTAGACGCTCGGCAACCTCTTCGGCCGTTAGCGGTCTTCCAGCTGCGCGCAAAGCCTCGACGTAGAGGCTTTGGACGCGACGGCGACTACTGTGTACGGAGTCACCGCTGGCCTCAATGCCCCAGAATGACTGTAGAAGGGTTTTCGCCGCGAGATCCGGAAGTCGCAGTCCCCAGGTTTGAAGAATTGCAGCTATTCTATTGTATCTGGCACCAGCTGCAATGGCCTCCTCCAGTTCCTGACGAATATCAGCTCGCAGGTTGGCGAGGTCTTCGGAAGTGAGAAGTGTCGCTACTTGCAGTTTGCCGTCGGCCGGGAAGCTCATTCGGACTCCGGCCAGGTCTACCGCGAGCTCCAGTTCGCCGATGCTGGAGCATCCTGCAAGCTCAAGGCATGTACCAAGCGGCGCCAGGCCGGCGCCAGATTCGAGCAGTTGCAAGGTCGAATGTAGAACGGAGTTCGCGACGTCGGACCAGGCTGCCCTATCTGCAGAGAGCGTCACTTGGATAATCTGACGGATCCTTTCCCGAGTAACGCCTCTTGCCTGCCCAATCTTCTCGAGGGTGACTCGCTCGAAGTAGTACCTGCGGAACACGTATTTGACCTCTTCGCTCTTGAGCGTTCCGACGTACGCAGTGCAGAGCTCAGCTCCGTTGCTCGGGATGGCATCCTGTCCGAACAGGAGCCTTTCGGGGCCAACGTTCAAGAGCTGGAAAAGTCGAGCAACTAGCTCTTCGCGACTAGTGCGGCCGAAGTTCTGCTCACGAGAGCTGTCGCCCCCTTCGAGCCAGTCGACAAGCTGCGAGACTGTTCTGACCCCAGTTCGGGACAACACGGCGCTAGCTCGCCCAGAGAATCGTCCAAGGCGCTCGATTTGGACGCTCCCGTATCGGTCAACGACATCTCGCAAAGGCGCACGCGGGCCCTCACGTACTGTTGTGGGGAAGAGTGGTATTCCTGCTTGTTTCACCACCTCTTCGAGTTCCTGCCGCGTCTTTCTTCCGAAATTGCGAGCATGATGACTCTCGGGAGTGGATAGCCAATCCCGCAACGTTTCTACTGTGTCGAGCCTGTGGCGGTCGACAATTGATTGAGCACGTACCGAGAGCAGGGATTGCGCGAGCTCGTCGCCGTCGCCAGCTGGCGTCCCGGCCGAAGTTGCCGGACTCGGAGGCGATTGTGGCAGCCGGGCCGTCAGCCCCAAGCGCTTTTGGAGGACATCGAGCACAAGAGACATGCGCCCAATCGGCATTGAACACTGGATTGTGTGTCGCTCTTGCACCAACGAAGTTGTCGTAGCTGCCAGAAACCGATACTCGGCTATGGGGAGCCAATAAGGAATCGACAACAGCGCGTTCTGTTCTTGGTTGTCGATCGTCAGCTCCGGTGACACTCCATGGGCGCGCGCGACGGCAAACGCAGTGCGAGCGCCGTCGTCGGGGCGAAGGGCCACGAATTGCGACGTGCGCGGCGTACCGAATTCAGTCCACGCGTACTGCCAACGGCCCCACTGATTTTTCGCCCGCCACAACCGTGTCGACGGGTCGGCATCGGTTACGTTCCACCGGAAGCTTGTTGGCGTGGCGACACAACCCGCCCACGCTAGACGTTCGTCGCGTTCGAGGCTGGCCGGGGATTCGGGATCGGTCTTCAGTCGGCGGTCGAGGCCGTCCAACCAATGCTGGTCCGCCAAGGGTACCCGATCGAAGCAGGCCCACTCGGACGGCGCGAGCACGACTCCGCCCACGGCGTTGACGGCGCCTCGTGCTCCCTCCAAATGCTGTACCGCGCAGGTTCGAGACGTTCCAGCGACGTTCCAGGTTCCAACCAGGATGTCAGTCAAGCGCCGCGTGGGAAGGCTGCTCACGATCTTTAGCGTACCGTCGCCCAGGTCAATGGCTCTCAGCGGCGTGCAATACAACAGCCCGGCGGTCGCAACGACGACGTCGCCTTCGCGTTCGAGAAGATCGCAGACGTCCGACACCGTCGAGGAGTCGAGTGCGATCGCCGGCGCCACGAAACGACACACGCGTTTGATTGTCATGGCTCGCGCACACGAGCCTCGAGCCGTGACCTCTTCGCGGACCAGATCCGCAAGCCCTGCCGTTTGCGCCGCGTCCGCGCCCAGCGCCTGGATCAGCACGTCGCGGGCTTTCTCCCTCGGCAGAAACACCAAGCTCGTCATACGCCCTCCGAAGCCACGCGCAGGAATGCCATACACTCGTCAGCATCCTTGGCAACGGCCGCCAGGTCCCAGACGCGCGGTGCGAGTCGGGACGTTCTCCGGTGCCCAGCCCACCGAAGACCGTCGCTTACGAGGACATCCCTCAGTTGTTCGCATGCGCAGACCTCGTCTATCCACGCGAGCACACTGTCCGACAATGGCACCGAGAGGTCCTCCACGAGGAGCAGAATGCGCACAGGATGGCGCTCGATCGCAAAGCCATGGCGTTCTGTGTGCAGGAGTCGGTGCGCAGCTACGTGAGCCGGCGGCTCCCCCTCGACATTGATCGGAGCCGCGTCCAAGTCGTATCCGAGTGCGGAGCAGACTGGATCGTACCAGATTGGGACCAGGTCTGCGTACGCTCCAGCCAATGCTAGCCGCTTCACGGTGCCGCCACGTCCGACGACCAGTTCGTCGATGCGCGTCCGAATTGTCGCCGGCGTGGGTCGTCTCTCGTGCCTGAGAACAGCTGCGCCCAACTCACCGAAGTCGAGCATCAGGTCCCCCATACTGCGCCGGACCCTCCGCTCGTGAGTCGGAGCCAAGATGGGATGCGTGTCCACTTTGCCATTAGCGTCCGCGTGCGTCGCCGAGACCGTGTCCTCGGCCAACTCTCGCCACGACACGCGCACGGGCCATCCGGGGGGAGCCGTGATCGACAAGTCGGGGGATGCTTCGGCGGCTGGCTGACCGAATGCTGCGAGGTCCTGTGCAGGAAGGACCGAGACTGTCCCGGGCTTCGAAACTGCGACGGCTCCCTTGGCGTTGACTTCCCATCGGGCGATCGGCCCGGACGGTGAACGCGCAATCACTTCGAATGTCAGCCGCTCCGGAGGGATGGCAGTGCGATCGTGCAGAACCATGACCGAATACCGGCCCGGCACGAGCCCGATCAAGCGCGCGAGGTGCGGGCGTCCGGCCGGAAGAGGCAAGCTCTGATTCCCGTCTGGTCCGTGGAGGAACAAGGTTGCAGCGCCGTTATCGTCTGTACTTGGGCCATCGATGGCCACTACCGGCGCCGGGTCAGGAAGGAACCGCGGGAAGGGCATGCCTCTGGGACTGACCCCCCAGGCAGCCGGCGCCACAAGGACCCATTCGAGGCGGGCGTCCGCTTCGCCGACCTCAAGGCCGAGCCCGCGAAGGCTGATGAGTTCTTGTGCGGCCAAAGCCGAGGACAGATCGATATCCCAGATGCTCCAGCCCGCGCCAATCGGAATCGCGGGCGGCCTAACAGCTGCTGAAGCCATGACCGCGTCAGGCACGAGTAGCCGGTAGTGCTGTCCCATCGACAGTACAGTGCTCGCGATCTGCCGTCCGACACCGGCCACATCCACTCGAAAGACGGTGACGGATTCCATCGACGGCGGGCCAACGGCGAGTGCGGAGAAGTCGACGTCCGCATCGTCTTCGAATCCGACCGCCTGCCAGTTCCATGGACCGCTCCCAGCAGCTACCGCGATCCGCGTCGTGCGCAGCCGCAGGTTGGAGGCGAGCATGGTCGTTTCCCAACCAGCGGCGCCGCGGACCCGCAACTGCTTCACGAACGACCACAAGCCGAGAAGTGGCCCGACCTCGATGTGTACTCCGCCCGTTTCGGGTTCGAGGCATACGAGCTCCGCGCACCAACTGGAGCGGGCCTCCGCGGCCGCCACGTCGCCGTCGGACGGCAGGCTCTCGAAGAACCGCTCGGTGTGCGACGCAAGGTTCTCGACAATCTCAGCGACGGACTCTGACGATGTGAGGTCGCGTCGCCCCGGACGGCGAACGGGCCGTGGCCGTCGAGCATACTGGTCAGCAGCGAGGGGACTCACGACCCGGGCGACAACGGTCACCTGGTCGTCGGTCGCCCGCGCCAGTGGGATATCTGGGAATCGGGTCTTGTCGGGGTTTAGCGACACAAGCTTGACCAGGCGGTGCCTGCCCTTCTTGTCCCGAGCATCGGACACGAACTTCTTTACAGCGTAGCTTCCGGTCTCCGGATCGTTGAACGAGCCGCGAACGAGGGCGTTGATGGGGGAGTCGAACGTAGGTGGCCAGAGCTCGAAGACGGCGTAGCCACCGTCGACCAGGCCGCTCTTGCCGTCGTCCATGCTGTGGCCCTCGATCCGGGCGACGAACATGCGCCGGTTCAGCCTGTGCCCCGTGGACACGCGCAGCCATCCAATGGTCTCGACGACCTCTTCCTGCGCTCGTTTT
>JAJZQG010000226.1 GCA_021847645.1 Myxococcales bacterium | reverse complement strand
CGCGTCGATCGCGGCCGACGATGCGCCCGCGTCTGGGGTCTCGACCGTGCTCGCCGCCTTGGGACGGCGCCACAGGTACAACGGGACCGCGACGAGCACCAATCCGATCACCAGCGCGGCGAGGAGCTGGACACGCACCGGCCGATCCGGACCACCGCCCGCGCTTCCAAGACCGAGGTGTCGGAAGGGGTTTGGCTGCGACGGTGGTACCGAATGTTCGGGAGGTCTGGCCATGCCGAATCGGACGACGTTGTACGCCCTCTGCCCCGGGGACCGCAACCGCCGCGCACGCGAACGATCGTCTTCATGTCACTCTGGAGCGCGATGGGCGGCGACCTGGGCCCGCCCTGCCGGGGCGCTGGCGTCTACCTCTTGTCAGGCTTGATGGGAATCTCGTGCAGCCCAGCCCGGAATGCGTCGTAGCGCGCCCTGGCCTGGGCCAGCGCGGCCTTGTCGTCGGACAGGTCGTTCTTCTCACCGGGGTCGGCGATCAGATCGTACAGCTGGTAGCGCACGCCCCCGGCGATGATGAGCTTCTGGTCGCCGTGAATGAAGGCCCTGCGCGCCTCGTTGAAGGGTCCGGGCGGCATGTCCACCAGAATGTCGCGCTGGGCCAGCGGTGCATTCGGAGCAGCAACGATGTCGGGCACCAGGGAGACGCCCGACAGGAAGTCATAGTCGCCGCGGGGCTGGCCCGGGTCGACCCCCATCAGGTCGAGGATCGTGGGCACCAGATCCACCAGGCTGCGACGCACCCCCACGCGCTTGGGCGCCACGCCCGGCACGTAGACCACGAGCGGCACGTGCACCAGCTCCTCCCACACCTCGAAGCCGTGCCGGAACATCTTGTGCTCGCCGAACGCCTCGCCGTGGTCGGCGGTCACGATGATGGCAGTCTTCGACGCCCAGGGCTGCGTGGCGATGAAGTCCAGAAGGCGTCCCATCTGGTCGTCGTTCCAGCGCACCTCGTGGTCATATTGGTCCCGTACCTTGTTGCCGAAGTCGGGCACCCCCGGGTGCCTTTCGTAGTCGGCGTGCGGATCGAAGTAGTGGATCCAGGCATAGAAGCGCTTGGAGGTGTTTTGGGGATTGCCCAGCACCTTGATGGCGGAATCCGACAGACGGTCCGAAGAGATGGACGTGTCGGTGGTGGCGTCGATGCCGCCGGGCGGTGCCGCGGAAATGTCGAACAGGTCGAACCCCCGCCCGATACCCGTGTTGGGCTTGAAGTACCAGTGGGCCTGGATCGCCATCGTGTAGATACCCGCGGCCCGGAGCCGTTCGGACACCATGATGTCGGTCTCCGGATACCGGTTGTAGTGCGCCCAGCCCATGTGGGTTTCCGAGGCGTACTTGCCGCACATCATGGGGCCGATGGCCTTTCCCGTGTAGGAGGCCATCGAATAGGCGTGCTCGAAGATGACCGAGCGGGCCGCGAGCTTGTCGAGGGCCGGCGTGATCGGGCGCGGATATCCCATGAAGCCCAGGTCGCCGCGCAGCGAATCGACGGACAGCAGGATGACGTTCAGATCCGAGGGCAGCTTGCCGCGATCCTCGGCCTTGGCCTCGGGCGTGGGCTCGGCCTTCCGAGGCGGCAGCGGAAGATCGGCGCCCGAGCAGTCCTCGTCGATCCCGTTGCCCGGAATGTCGATCGCCATCGGGTTGATCGACGGGTCGTGGTCATTGCAGTCTCCGCCGCCGAAGTAGGCGCTGGCGCCGTCGTGGTCACGGTCGGTCAGGCGCTCCAGGAGCTTGAGCGACGGGCGGCCGAGCGGGGCGGACCGCTCGATGGCCGTTCCCACTTTGGGCTCGGCGCCGAGGCCGACCGCGGCGCGGTACGTCAGCCCCAACGGGAGCACGGTCACCAGCAACGCGACGGGCGTCCAAACCCGCTTGAGCAGGTTGGCGGATCCCCAAGCGGACAATGCGATAGCGAGCGCGAGGCCGGGCGGCCGCAGGTCGAGCTCGAGGCGCTTGAGCACGCCGAAGAAGCCGAGAATTCCTCCCTCCCCACCGGCCGTTCCCTGGACTACCCCGCAAGCCGACAGGCCGATACATGCCAGAAGCGCGACCGCCAGGGTCCAGCCCGGGGAAATCAGCCGGGCAAGGCCGGCCGTACGACGCATCAGCAGCGCGCGGACCCCGGCGAACAGGGCGAACGTCACGGCGAGCAAGGCGAGCGCGGCCACGACCGAAGAGCCGGCGATGGCGGCGCCGGCGGCGCGAGGAGGGCTGACGGTGGACAGCAGCGCGCGAGAGACGTGAGCGGTGCCGACAATCCAGGCCCAGCCGACGAGCACGGCAAGCGGTGCGAGAATCCCGCGCTCCAGGCGCTTGTCGCGATCGGGCGGACGGAGCCAGGCCAACAGCCCGCGAGCGGACGGGGCCTGGCGCGGGTGCGTCAGCAGGGCGGCGAGGGCGCCTGCGACCGAGATGCCGAGGCCGACCGGTGCGATCAAGCCGATGTCATTGCGCACCAGAGCGAAGAGTGCCGGAGCGTGGCCCTCGCCCGCGTCGGCACGGTACGTGAGAAAGGCGTCCATCGCGCCGACGGCGACCGCGGCGACGGTGCCGCCCATCAAGCCGCGAAACAAACGCGCTGGCCAGCCGCGCCACCCGAGCTCCAGCATGTCGGGCTCCGGCGTGGCCGCGTCGCTCGAAGCGCCAAGAGCCTTCTTGCATCGGTTCACGTCAGCGGTCTCCCTGGGGACCCGTCTTCTTGGGGAGGCGGGCGAGCGGGTGGGCCTGGTCATACACCCGCATGAGGTGTTCGATGGATACGTGGGTATAGCGCTGTGTGGTCGACAGGCTGCTGTGCCCGAGCATCTCCTGGATGGCGCGCAGGTCCGCGCCTCCGCCCAGCATGTGCGTCGCACAACTATGGCGCAAGGCATGGGGGTGAAGATCCGCGCGGCCCGCCCCTAGTGCGCCGTACTTGTGCACCAGTGCTTGCACCTTGCGCACGAGGATTCGATTGCCACGTACGGACAGGAAGAAAGCGTTGGCGTCCTGGGCGCCGGTGCGGGGATGACGCAGCTCACCGCGGCGCTCCAGCCACGCATCGAGCGCCTTGGCGCAGGGCCCGCCGAACGGCACCACGCGCTCCTTGCCGCCCTTGCCCAGCACGCGCACCGAACGGTTCGCGCGGTCGACATCCTCGAGGTTGAGCCCGGTCAGCTCCGAGACGCGCAATCCCGACGCGTACAGCAGCTCGAGAATCGCCCGGTCGCGGCAGGACTCGGCGTCGTCGCTCGAGGGCGTCTCGACGATTTCCTTGGCCGCGTCGACATCGACCAGCGTGGGCAGGGGTCTGCGGAGCTTGGGGCTGCTGAGCTCGGCCGCCGGGTTCTTGTTCAGGATTCCGCGGCGGACCAGATAGCGAAAGAAGGTCTGCGTGGCGGCCACCTTGCGCATGACCGTCGCCGAGGCGCGGCTGCGGGCCAGCGAGCCGAGCCAGCCGCGGAGCATAAAGAGCTCGATGTCGTCGAGCGTGACGCTGTCACGGCCCAGCCGCTCGTGGGCGAAGGCCACGAGCTGCGCGAGATCGCGCCGATAGGCCGCCACCGTGTGAGCCGAACAGCGGCGTTCGGTCTCCAGGTGGGCGATGAACCGTTCGACGTGGTCCTCGAGGGATGGGGCGGACATGATGGACCCCTGTTCGATAGCACCCGGCGAGACGCGGGACCAACTTCAGGGGCGGGGCGGTGAAGGACGGCGGGAGATCCCTCTCACAGTCGCACGCACTGGCCCGCCAGGCACACGAACCCGGCGCAGGACGGGCCGCACTCCGCATCGGTGTTGCAGGTGGACGGGATGAAGCCCGTGCACTCGCAGGCGCCCGACAGGCAGAAGCAGCCGCAGCCGCAGTCGGTGTCGGTCGTGCAGGTCGACGTCGACGCGACGCACGCCGTGCCGTTACTGTTGCAGCTCTGGCCCGAGGGGCACGCCATCGCCTGACCCCACTGCAGGCAACCCGAGCCGTTGTCCACGCACGTCTCCATCGTCGAGCCCGCGCACCGCGTCGCGCCGGCAGTCGGACAAGGGTCAACACAGACCCCGCCGTCGGGCGAGCTGGAGTGCACGCACTGGTTCGCAACACACACGTATCCGTAACAGGGTGGGCCGCATTCCGCGTCGGTGTTGCAGGAGGACGGGATGGCGCCCGTGCAGTGGCACTCATTGGCCGCACAGCCGCAGCCGCAGCCGCAATCGGCGTTGCTCGTACACTGGCCGGGACTCGTGATGCACTGCGTGCCGGTGCTGTCGCAGACCTGCCCTTGCGGGCAGGCGGTCGCAGCGCTCCATTGCAGGCAGCCGTCGCTCGCCGCTTCGCATTGCTGGACCGCGTTGCCCGTGCAGCGTGTCGCGCCCTGCTGCGGGCACGTGTCGAGGCAATTGGGGTTCACCCGTGACTGGCACGTGCCCGAGATACACGCCAGCCCATTGCACGATGGGCCGCATTGCTCATCCGTCGTGCACGAAGGGGGAATCGCGCCCGTGCATTCACACTGGTTGGCAACACACCCGCATCCGCACCCGCAGTCCGAGTTGCTCGAGCAGCTCGTCTGCGGCGTGATGCACTGCGTGCCGGCCGAGTTGCACACCTGGCCGCTCGGGCAGAACGCTCCGGCTTGCCAGGCCAGGCAGCCGGTATACGATTGCGTGCAGGTGATCATCCGGTTGCCCATGCACATCGTGGCGTCGGCGGAGGGGCAGGCGTCCGTGCACGGTCCCGCGTCGGGGTTGGCGCTGCCGCCGCTTCCGCCCGTGGCCCCGCCCGTTCCTGCAGCCCCGCCCGTTCCGGCGCCGCCGTCGGTCCCATTGGCGATGTTGTCGTCGGTGTTGCACGCCGCAAGCAGCAGCCCCATCCCCACGAGCACGAAGAAGCGATTGGCAAAACGAAGCGTCATGGTGTCGATCTCCTTATGCCCCCTTGAATGGCTGGCTACCGTCGACCTCTTCGAAGAAAATGATCGGCGCGCGAGCTCAGCGCGATTCGGGGAACAGATTGCGGATTCGCTCCTCGTACAGGCTGCCCGGCGCGGCGCGCAGCAGCGCATCGGCCCTGGCCCTGGCCTCGGCGCCGCGACCCAGCTTCTGAAGCGCCTCGATCGCCACCAGCTCGCTCTCCATCCCGAGCTGTCCGCCCGGGAACCGGTGCGCGTGCTCCACCGTCAGGACCAGCGCCCGCGCCGGGTCAGAACCCAAGGCGTCGCGAGCGCTCTCCACGAGTGCCGCTTCCTGGGCCAGCGTGTCGGCTTGTGAGCCGCCGTCGGCGTCGTCCGGTTCCGGGGCAGGGGGGCGAATCTCCTGGGATGCGCGCGCGGCAGGCGGCGGAGAAGAGTCCGACGTTTGCGGTGTGGGCGACGATGCGATCACGGACACATCCGAATGCAGCGCGACCGACGAAGGCTTGGTGGGAACGGGTCCTTCGGCCAGCGTGGCAGACCTGGTTTGCGCGTTCTGCACCGCGACCACACCCACGACGGCTACAGCGCCGATGCCCGCGCCCAACGCGATGCCCTTGAGCCAGAACAGCAGGCCAAACCCCAGCGGCACCGCAGCCAGCCGAGCGACCCGGCGCTCGCCGCGCGCGAACTCCTGGGCGCCCATGGGCCGCGGACGGCTCGCGTGCTCCAGCAGGGCGCGCACGTCGTCCGTGCCCGATTCCCGCCATCGGACAGGCTCTTTCATGAGGCACCTCCGCGAAACGCCCTCGCGTCCAAGCGCGACAACACCGTTCGGAATTGCTCGCGCGCCGCGTGCAACCTGGAATGCACCGTGCCCGAGGGGATCCCCAGCACGTCCGCAATCTCGGTCGTCGACATTTCCTCTATCTCGTACATCACGAACACGGCTCGCTTCTCGACGTCCATGCGATCGAGCACGAGCCGGATGCGACGTTGTGCCTCCTGCACCTGCATGAAGTCGTCGCCCGCGCGTCCTGGCTGGGAATTGCGCTCGGGCGGCTCCTCGACTGCCGTCTCCCGGCGGTTCCAGGCGCGCTTGCGCCACTGCGACGCCACCCGCAGGCAAATGCCATATAGCCAGGTGGTCATGCGAGAGCTGCCGTCGAAGGTGTGAAGCCGCTTGTGCACGACCACGAAGACTTCCTGCGTGACGTCCTCGAGGTGAGGCTCTTGCACGCCCATTCTCTGCAGAGTTCGCCACACGAAGTCGGCGTGCTGGCGGTAGATCGCGACCAACTCGAGAGATCGTTCGACGGGCAGGATGCCGGGGGAGGTGACGGACGCTTGATCCACCGTATCCCGTGAATGGCTGTCCCCCGGCATTGTCTTCACCGAAAGTGAAGGCCCGCGCCCAGGAAGGCGGCGGCGGCCACGGACGGCTGGCGCCACGCCGGATCAGGCCAGCCGGTCACGGTGAACGATCGGCGGACCACCGGGACGAACACGTCGCCGGCGAATTCCAGGTGAAGGGGGCCCACGATCTGCACGCGAGCGTAGGGATCGAGGGACAGCGCGGTGAACGCGCGACCGCCCGGGTGGGTTGGCGGGATCGCATGCACCACGGCCCAGATGGACCCGAGCCACGCCGAGGCGCACACGCCCGCCGTCCATGCACCGGCGCGCTCGTGACAGACGCCAAGCCCGAACGCCGAGAGACCGAACGCGAAACGCTCGTCAGCAGCCCGAGATTCGGCGACGAACAACGAGCGGGCGGAGACATTCAGCGACGACGCTACGGGGATGTCGGCGGCCAGCGCGGCCGCCGGGGAGGAGCCGGGCACCAGGCTGCCGGCCAGGCCGCCGTACAGTGTCAACGCGGCGCTGGACCGCGGTTGCGAATCGACGGGCGCGGGAGGCGCGAGCGTGGCCGGCGCAGCGGGAGGCAGGGCAGCGGCGCTTATCAGCGGCAGGAGCAGCGGCGCGGACGATGCCATGGGCGCGGGAGCGGAGAGCGGCGCAACCGGCGCCGACGATGCGGACGCGGCGGGCTGGATGCGGGCGTTCGGATCGATGACGAGCGCGATGGCGAGCACGGCAGCGGCCTGGATCGATTGGCAATCCGGAGCCTTGCTGGTCAATTCCCGCGACCCGATCGTCCTGCCGCGGTGGTCACGGACTTGGATGCGCGCGACCCACGTGTCGCCGACATGTTCCACGACGGCTTCGACGGTGCGCGGTGCGTCGTTCGAGAACGGGTCGGTGCCGAGGCGTTGGGACACGAGTTGCCTGACGTCGGAGGCCGGCGAGCAAGCGTCCGCGCCTTCAGCGCGAGCCCAGACCAGGCGAACCGGTTGCACAGGCGCCGCGAGGCTGGTGGCGGCGACGCACAGGGCGAGCGTTGCACCGGAGACGATTGCTGTTCCGGAAAACGAGCGGACGGACCCGGCGCGCCAAGCCATGGCGGGCCATTCGACCCGGTTGGCGGGCGGTGTCAAGGGTGCTGGACGCGGGGTGGGGAAGGCCGTGCGCGGGGGAGGACGACGACGAAGCGTTGGGCCGAGGGAACAGCAAGCGAGCAAGCGGGCGGACGACGAAGCGCTGGGCGGAGGGAACAGCAAGCGAGCAAGCGGCAGATCACGAATCTGGCCGATGCGAAGAGCGGGTGCAGGCGCGAGCGAAAAAGGACGCAACTCTGGCTGCCGCGGACCGATGGGATGGTCGAATAGGATGAGCCGACCGCGGGTCGCACCAGCGCCGAAGGCGCGGCCCTACTTCTAGCCTATGGGGCAACGCCCCAGGAAAGCCCATTGCCGCCTCCAACGCGTTCGATGCGGCATCAGGACGACCATCGAGCATGCGGTTCAACCGATGCGTTGGCATCTACCTTCTTGCCGCCCTTCCGATCTGCGACGCTTCCCCCGCCGCCTCCAGCGCCACTTCCACCTGCCTGACCAGCTCGTCGGCCGCTTCCCGCTCCTCGTCCGCCTTGTCCTTGGCCACCTTCTCCTCGAGCCTGAGCTCCACCCGGCGCAACACCTCGGCCACGCGCTTGCCCTCCGCCGACTCGGGATCGACCTTCTTGTCGTCTATCGCACGCAACGCGTTCTCCAACGCGGGCGCCAACGGTGCCGCCAGAATCGGATCCGCACGGGCGGCCTTGTCCCGTACTGCCTTCGCCAGTCGAACCAACTGCCACTTTGCCGAGAGCGTGTGCTGACGCCACGCCCGCCCCGCGAATACCGCGCTCACCGCAACGAACAACAACACCCCCGCAACTACCATGTAGGGCTTGGCCCGATCGGCGAACGACACCACCGGCGCGTAGGCCGGCGCCTGCTGCACCTCGAGCTGCATTCCGCCCTTGAGCGACGACGTCCACTCCGCCGCTGTCTTCATTCGGCTCGTGGCCTGTTGGATCGTGCGCAGCGCCAGGCAGGGCGACTGCACGTGGCTCGCCTCGCACGCGGCACCCGGCGCGTCCGTGGCCACCGCCACCACGTCGTGCGTCTGCGGATTGCGCGAGACCACATGAAAGCCCCCAGCCTCCAAGTCGAACAATCCGCCCGTGTCCATCGACGTCCCTCCCGGGCTGCCCGCCGGCCAGGTCGTGGTCGCGGCATCGACCACCGAGCCGTCGAGCGTGGAGTAGTACGAGCCGTGTAGCGTGAGCGTGCCGCCCGGGGCGACGTCCACGTGCGTGGCGGCATGGGTCAGGTCGATGGCTGTGGTCAGGGGAGGCACGAACTCGGGTCCGGTTGGAGGTGTGCGCTGCAGTCAGCCATCGCGCGAACTTCCGGTCAATGGCCTCGGCGCGCCGGTCAGTGAAGGTGCGTGCGCCCCGCCGTTTCCAGCAGCATCGCCAGCACCAGCGGCTCGGACATCGGACCCGTCGAGCCGATCTGCGACCGAAGGCGCGCCATGCGGTCCGCGTCGGTCACGAACCCCGGCTCGTGCAGCGTCTCGGCCGCCTGCCGCAGAATCTGCTCGCGCTCCGACAGCAGCGCAATCGCGCTCTGCGTGTCGCCCGCCTCGATCCGGTGCGACGCGTCCAGCAGCGTTTCGCCCGCGTCGAAGCCCTGCACCGTACGCGCCACGCCCGGCTGGATCGTGGCCGCGCTCTGCGCGTCGCTGTTGGCGTAGTCGATCGCAACGCGCATCTCGTCGGCCACGTTCTTCTTCGCCACCCGGTCCTTGTACTTGAGCTCGATCGTGGCGATCTGACGATTGCCCACGCCCGCCGGCAGCCCGAGCTTGAACAGCATCGCGTGGTTGTCGTCGCGCGCGAACGCCGGAATCAGGAACCGCATGCCGCCCTCGGTGTCGTCCTGCCGATCGCGATGGATGCCGTCCTTCTTCTCGGCCTGCTGATCGGCCGCCAGCTCGATGGCGCGCACGCGCGACGCTTCCTCCGCATTGAGCCGGTGAGAGCCGTAGGCGCGCAGCAGCCTCACGTCGGACTTCAGCCGAATGCGCACCTCCACGGCTGTCGCCACCGGGTCGAGACGCTTGTCGAGCTCGGTGGAAAGCGCGGGCGCGATCTGCTCCGAATCGCGAAGGTAGTAGTAGCCGCCCGCCCCGTCCGACGCCACCGCGCTCATCAGCGCGCCGTCGTAGTCCGAGCCCAGGCCGAACGTGCTGGTTTGCACGCCGTCCTGGAATGCATCGAGCGCCAGCCGCGACAGCCGCGACCGTTCGGTGATGCCCGAATTCGCGCGCCCGTCGGACACGAGCAGCACCACGCGCACCGCGTCGACGGACACGCTGCGCGCGTGCGCCTGCGTGTACGCGAGCTGCAAGCCCTGGCCGATGTTCGTGCCCCCGCCCTCGTGGATGTCGTCGATGGCCTTGTTGATCTCGGCGCGACGCGCCCCCACCGGCCCGTCGCTCACCTTCACCGACGCTTCGGTCGAAAACGTCACCAGCGAGAAGTCGTCGGTCGCCGCCAGCTTGTTGACGAGGCTGTGCGCCGCGTCGCGCGCCTGCGCGATGGGCTGGCCGCCCATCGACCCGCTGACATCGAGCACCAGGTGCACGGACAGATGCGGTCGCCCGGCCGGAGCCCTGGCCGTGGACCGAAGCGACACGCGCAGGTTCACCTGACCGCCGCCCGGCTGCATCGCGGTCCGCTCGAATTCGGTCTTGATCGCCAGTGCCTTGTTCTTCGGATCGTCAATCGGGCTCCAGTACCGCGCGCCCACATCGGCCACCAGGTCGCGCTCGGCCTCCGGAATGATCCCGCGCGCCACGGCCGACTCGAACGCAGCCAGGTGTCCGCCACCCGGCCGGTAGGTCGTGGCGAATCGTCCGTTCGGGTCGATGGCTTCTTCCGCCGCCTGCCCAGGCCTTTGCCAGTCGCCCGGCGCGGTGCGCTGCGTATCGTAGCCCGGTGCGGGCGCGGACGCAGCCGCGGGAACGCGGGGCGCATAGGCCAGCCCGGGACCGGGGACGCCGCTGCCCTTGCCTCCGCCCATCACGCCGAGCCCGCCCGTCGAGCCCTCCTGGCCCTTGGCGTGCGTGCCGGCACCGCGTTGCTTGGTGTCCGGCGCGTTGTTGTCGAGCGCTTCGTTCTGCTGGGTCGTTGCGGCAACCGCGGGCTCGCTCGGCGCGGGCTTCTCCGCGCTCATGCCTTTGCACGCCCCCAGTGCCAGGCTGCACGCCAACACGACCTGTCCCGCCCGCCTGCTGCTCGCCGCACCCATCGTCATTCCCTCCCTCTGCCCGGGTTGTTTCCCGTCAGGATCTCTCCGTTGTACGTCCCATGTCGAGCCTCGATCTGAGCGCATCTGGCTCGCCCGCTGTCCGATGACACCTTGGACAGCAGGCGGTTCCCCACGTTGGGTCGCTTGACGCGGGACCGTGTCCCCGGCACGTTGGCCGGGTCATGCCCCAGCGAGAGCAATACCTGTTCGTGTGCATCAATCGTCGCCCGCCCGACAACCCCAAGGGATCGTGCGCGGCCAAGGGCTCCGAAGTCATCTACGAGGAGCTTCGCAAGGTGCTGGCCGAGCGTGGCCTGAACCGCGTCAAGGCCAGGGCGTGCTCGTGCAGCTGCCTGGACAACTGCGCCGACGGACCGTCGATCTGCGTGGAACCGCACCACGTCATCTACGGCCATGTGACCTTGGCCGACGTGCCGGAAATCGCCGATGCCCTCGCGGCCGGGCGGATTGTCGACCGGCTCGTGACGAGCGGAAAGAAGTGACGGCCCTTTGTCCGTTGAACCCGAGGCGGCAATGGAGCCACACTCCGCCCCGCCATGCTGACCGAATATAGAAAACACACCGAAGAACGCGCCCGCCAGGGCATCCCGTCGCTCCCCCTCAACGCGGACCAGACACGCGCCTTGTGCGATCTGCTGGTTGCTCCGCCCAAGGGCGAAGAAGCATTCCTCAAATCGCTGCTCTCGGACCGCATCCCTCCAGGCGTCGACCCGGCTGCCGAGGTCAAGGCCGCCTTCCTCGCCGACATCGCCAACGGACGCAAGATGTCGCCCGTCGTTTCCGCCGAAGAAGCGGTGTTCCTGCTGGGAACCATGCTCGGCGGCTACAACGTCAAGCCGCTCGTCGAGTTGCTCGGCCACGGCAAGCTCGCTGCCAAGGCGGCCGAGGCCCTCGAGAAGGTGCTGCTGGTGTTCGACGCGTTCAACGACGTTGCCAAGCTTGCGGACGCCGGCAATGCGCACGCCAAGAAGGTCGTGCAGTCCTGGGCCGAGGCGCGCTGGTTCACCACGCGCGACGAACTGCCGGAAGAGATCCGCGGCGTCGTGTTCAAGGTTCCCGGCGAGATCAACACCGACGACTTCAGCCCTGCCAGCCAGGCCTTCAGCCGTCCCGACATCCCCCTTCACGCCCTGTCGATGCTCGACAAGCGCTTCCCCGGCGGCCTGCAGAAGATCGCCGACATGCGCAAGGCCGGCAAGCAGGTCATCTTCGTCGGCGACGTGGTCGGCACGGGCTCCTCGCGCAAGAGCGCGTGCAACAGCCTGCTGTGGCACATCGGCGACGACATCCCGTTCGTGCCCAATAAGCGTCGCGGCGGCGTGATCCTCGGCGGCCAGATCGCCCCGATCTTCTTCAACACCGCCGAAGACTCCGGCGCCCTGCCCATCCGCTGCGACGTCACCGCCCTCGAGATGGGCGCCGAGATCGTCGTGCGTCCTCGCAAGGGCGAGATCACGGACGCGTCGGGCAAGGTCCTGTCGAGCTTCAAGCTCAACCCCACCACGCTCGGCGACGAGGTCCGCGCCGGCGGCCGCGTGCCGCTCATCATCGGACGGGCGCTCACCACGCGCGCGCGCAAGCACATGAAGATGGGTGAGGCCACGCTGTTCGTCAAAGCCGCCACGCCTCCCGATACCGGCAAGGGCTACACCCTCGCGCAGAAGATCGTCGGCCGCGCCTGCGGTCTGCCCGGCGTTCGCCCCGGCACATCCTGCGAGCCCGTGATGACCACGGTCGGCTCCCAGGACACCACCGGCCCGATGACCGCCGACGAGCTGACCGAGCTGGCGTGCCTCAAGTTCCAGGCCGATCTGGTCATGCAGTCGTTCTGCCACACGGCCGCGTACCCCAAGCCGGTCGACGTCAAGATGCACAAGAACCTGGGCGGCTTCATCGAGAAGCGCGGGGGCGTGGCCCTTCGCCCGGGCGACGGCATCATCCACTCGTGGCTCAATCGCCTCTTGCTGCCCGACACCGTGGGCACCGGCGGCGACTCGCACACGCGCTTCCCGATCGGCATCTCGTTCCCGGCCGGCTCGGGCCTGGTCGCCTTCGCGGCCGCCCTCGGCGTCATGCCGCTGGACATGCCCGAGTCGGTGCTGGTGCGCTTCAAGGGCGAGATGCAGCCGGGCATCACGCTGCGCGACCTGGTCAACGCGATTCCCTACTTCGCGATCAAGCAGGGCCTGCTCACGGTCGAGAAGAAGGGCAAGAAGAACATCTTCAACGGCCGCATCCTCGAGATCGAAGGACTGCCGGATCTGAAGGTCGAGCAGGCCTTCGAGCTGACCGACGCATCAGCCGAGCGCAGCGCGGCGGCGGGCACCGTGCGCCTGAACAAGGAGCCCGTGATCGAGTACCTGCGCAGCAATGCCACGCTGATGCGCTGGATGATCACGCAGGGCTACGGCGACGCGGAGACCCTCAAGCGCCGTGCCGAGGCCGTGGACAAGTGGATCGCCAACCCCGTGCTGCTCGAGCCCGACAAGGACGCCGAGTACGCCGCGGTCATCGAGATCGACCTCGCCCAGGTCAAGGAGCCGATCGTCGCGTGCCCGAACGACCCGGACGACGTCAAGCTGCTGAGCGAGGTGGCGGGGGCCAAGGTTGACGACGTCTTCCTGGGCTCGTGCATGACCAACATTGGGCACTACCGCGCCGCGGCGAAGATCCTCGACGGCAAGGGCTTCACGCAGGCGCAGTTGTGGGTGGCGCCGCCCACGCGCATGGACGCCGAGCAGCTCAAGAGCGAGGGAATCTTCAGCATCTTCTCCAAGGCTGGCACGCGCATGGAGATTCCGGGTTGCTCGTTGTGCATGGGCAACCAGGCCCGCGTGCGCAACGGCGTGACCGTGTTCTCCACCTCGACCCGCAACTTCGACAATCGTCTTGGCGACGGTGCGAAGGTGTATCTGGGGTCGTCGGAGCTCGGGGCGGTCGTGGCGGCCAAGGGCGCCATGCCCACGGTGGCCGAGTACTTCGAGGCCTACAAGGCGATCGAGCCGCAGCGCGAGAACATCTACAAGTACCTCAACTTCGACAAGGTCGAGGACTACGTGCATCCGCGCGTCACGCTGCACGTGCATAACGGTTAGGACCCCATCCTGGCTGGGGCACGACATCGTGGTGCCCACTGGGCTAGGACATCGTCGTGCCCACTGGGCTAGGACATCGTCGTGCCCACGCAACACGCCACCATTGCCCCATCAGAGGCTGTTCAATCGGAAGGCGGGTGGACACACGTCCGCCCGCCGGGTATCGCCACGACTCCAGCCTGCCGGGTGTAGCCTCGCCATCACCCGACGGCGCAGATCGCAGCGCCCGTCCGCCCTGAGCCGTCCGCTGTCGCGCGAACTCAGCCTCCAGAGCGATTCCTCAAAGCCGCTGTGGCACCTCCGTTAGGTCAAAACCCGCCACTTACCGACGGCGACTACGGCACCCCGCAGCCGCCAGGACAATCCCTACCGTCCCATGTCCTTCCGCTCGCCTGTCAAACACCATCGCCGACGCTCATGCGCACTCGCATCGGCTCTTCATCGACGATGCGACTCTCATGCCACGACCTACCCCACCATTCCCCCACGGATTCCCGCGCCCCGACGCAGCCTCAAGGTGGCGGCCGCCACTTTTGCGGCGGATCCGCCACCCCCTTGCCCGCATAGCTGTTAGCAGTTCTGGCGACGGTCACGGTCACGGTCACGGCCCACGGTCACGGCCCACGGTCCACGCTTTCGATGAGCCGGGTCAGCATCGCGGCGATGCGGTCGGCCAGGTTCTGG
>JAJZQG010000225.1 GCA_021847645.1 Myxococcales bacterium | reverse complement strand
CCTTTGACCTTTGACCTTTGACCTTTGACCTTTGACCTTTGACCTTTGCCCTTTGACCTTTGCCCTTTGCCCTTTGCCCTTTGCCCTTTGACCTTTGCCCTTTGACCTTTGCCCTTTGCCCTTTGCCCTTTGCCCTTTGCCCTTTGACCTTTGCCCTTTGCCCCTTGCCCTTTGACCTTTGACCTTTGACCTTTGACCTTTGACCTTTGACCTTTGACCTTTGACCTTTGACCTTTGACCTTTGCCCTTTGACCTTTGCCCTTTGACCTTTGACCTTTGACCTTTGACCTTTGACCTTTGACCTTTGCCCTTTGCCCTTTGCCCTTTGCCCTTTGCCCTTTGCCCTTTGACCTTTGCCCTTTGCCCTTTGCCTTCTGCCCTTCTGACGGGACCGCACCGGCATCCTCGGGCACGCTCTGCTCCTCATGCCCCGTTCCCCCCTCCCTTCGCCCCCACTTTCCGTTACTCTCCAAGGATCATGCTCTGCTCCAGATTCGCACTGCTGCCCGCTCTTGCCGGTCTCGCCCTGTGCCCGGTCGTCGCCGACGCCCAGCAACCGCCTCCCACTTCCTCCGCCTCGACCCCGACATCTGCCGCGCCGCCACCCCCGTCGCAGACCGTCGCGGCCCCAACTGCGCCACCCGCCGCGCCGCCGACCGCGCAACCCGCACATCCCTATCCGTATCCCTACGGGCAGCCGTATCCTTACCCGTATCCCTATTATCCCTATCCGTATCCCTACCCGCAGCCCTATGCCCGCCCGATGGGCCCCACGCGCATCCCCTACGAAGAAGGGCAGCCCGCCCCGGCCGGCTATCGGCTCACCACCGAATCACAGAAAGGCCTGATCATCGGCGGCGCTGTCACCCTCGGCGCTACCTGGGCCGTGACCCTGCTCGCCGCCTCACTCGCCGACGCCGTGCGCAACGCCGACCGCAGCCCCGGCGAGCCGCGCGACAACGGCGCCACCCCCTTGATGATCCCCGTCGTCGGGCCGTTCATCGCCATCTCCACCCTCAACTCCGAGGGGGCCGGCACGAGCCTGCTGATCCTCGACGGGCTCGCCCAGGGCGCCGGTGCTGCCATGCTCATCGCCGGCATCAGCTCCAGACGCAAGGTCTGGGTCCGCCAGGTCGGCAGCGTCCAGCTCCAGCTCGCGCCCGTCGCCCTCGGTCCACGCCACTTCGCCCTGGGCCTCGACGGTCACTTCTGATCGCCCGGCGGCACCCGGCCGATCCTCTCACGGCGAGCTGGGCTCTTCGCGCGCCCAGGACACGCGCTCGGTCACCGCGGCACGCTCCTCGATCAGCTCCATCAGCTTGGGCCGCAGCGCAGTCAACGCCCGCGCCCGATGGCTGATCGCGTTCTTCTCGTCATCGCTCATCTCCGCCATGGTCCGGCCGTCGCCCCCCGCAACAATGAACAACGGATCGTAGCCGAACCCTCCCGACCCTCGGGGCGATGCCGCGATCTCCCCCTCGCACACCCCGCTGGTCAGAATCGTCGTCGACTCGGCGCCGGACCACGGGTCGATCATGCACAACACGCAGCGAAAACGAGCCTTGCGCCCTTCCGCGGGAACCTCCGACAGCGCCTGGAGCAGCGCCGCGTTGTTCTCCGCGTCCGTCGCCCGCTCCCCCGCGTACCGCGCACTCCGCACCCCCGGCTCCCCGCCCAACGCGTCCACCTCGAGCCCCGAATCGTCCGCGATCGTCAGCATCAGCGTCGCATCCGCTACCGCCTGCGCCTTCTTCCGCGCGTTCTGCTCGAACGTCTGCCCGTCTTCCACCACCGTCAAGGGCGCACCCAACACGTCGGCCACGCTCACCAGCTCCACCGGAATCCCCTCCAGCAACGACCGGAACTCGGCCAGCTTCCCAGGGTTCGTCGTCGCGACAACTACGGGCGTTCGCGTCGCCGTCATCCCTCACCTCGGTCCGTCTTGTTCATGAGCTGCGCAACATCCACCCCCGCCGCCGCCAACGCCTGCCGTTGTACGCCCCCCAACCATGCGATCCCTTCCATCGCGAGATCCACCATCGCATCCATCTCGCGCCTCGCAAACGGTTCGCCCTCCG
Source organism: Myxococcales bacterium (assembly GCA_021847645.1). Lineage (GTDB taxonomy): Bacteria > Myxococcota_A > Polyangia > Polyangiales > Polyangiaceae > JAJZQG01. The sequence goes on along the minus strand of JAJZQG010000225.1, from coordinate 12,338 downwards.
CAGTGCCCTGCACCTCCACAAGGTCGCCCGACGAGGTCGCCACCACGTTCAGGTCCACCTGCGCCGTGCTGTCCTCCGCGTAGCACAGGTCCAGCAGCCGTGTTCCTTCCACCAGCCCCACGCTCACCGCGGCAACCTGGTCCCGCAACACCCCCGCTCCCAGCTGCCCACGCCCCTGCAATCGCCCCAGCGCCAACACCAACGCCACCCATCCCCCCGTGATCGACGCCGTCCGCGTTCCCCCGTCCGCCTCCAGCACGTCGCAGTCGATCGCGATCGTGCGCTCGCCAAGCCGATCCAGATCCAACGACGCCCGCAGCGCGCGCCCCACCAGACGCTGGATCTCCTGGCTCCGTCCGCTGATCGACTTCGTCCTGCCCTCCCGAGGCTCGCGACGTTTGGGGTTGGCGCGCGGATGCATCTGGTACTCCGCCGTGCACCAGCCCCTGCCCTTGCCCCTCATGAACTCGGGAACCGATTCCTCGACCGAGGCCGTCACCAGCACGACCGTGCCTTCCGCCCGGTAGAGCACCGACCCCTCCGAGAGCCGGTGAAAACCGGGGATGATCTCCACTTGCCGCGCCCGATCCGGCCGTCGATCGCCTCGCTTCGTCGTCCATTGCGCCATCGTCATCGTCCCGTTCCGCCCGCTCGCGGGCTCGCTCGTCGTTCCCATGCAACCGCTACGCCGTGCCCTGCCCGGCCGCCTGCGCCGCCGCCTGCTCCCGGGCTGTCCGCAGCCTTATCCGAAACCGCGTCCCGCTCGGCTCCACCGCCTCGCACGAAATCGTCCCGGCATGCGCCTCCACGATCTGACGCGTAATCGCCAGCCCCAACCCCGTCCCCCGATTCTTCGTCGTGAAGAACGGGTCGAAGATGTTCTGCCGAATGTCCTCCGCAATCCCTTGCCCCGTGTCGCTGATCGTCAACTCCACCGCGCCTTCCACCTGGTGCAGCCCGATCGTCAACACCCCGCCCTTCGGCATCGCCTCCCGCGCGTTGCGTACCAGGTTGCTCAACGCCTGACGAATCTGCGCCTCGTCGAGCAACACGTCCGGCAAGCCATCGTCGACTTCCAGGCGCATCCTCACCGACGCGCGTTCCATCTCCGGCGCCACGAAGGTGCACGCTTCGCGCACGATCTCCGCCAGCCCCTCTAGCTCCAGCCTGGGCGTCTTCGGACGCGCCAGACTCAGATACTCCTCCGACAGGCTGCTGAGGTGATCCACTTCCCGCCGTATCGCCCCCAGAAGCTGCCGCGCCTCCGTCTCCACCCCCGCGGACTGCATCTCCTCCTCGAGAAGCTCCAGGTTCAACCCAATCGACGATAGCGGGTTGCGAATCTCGTGCGTCACGTGCGCCGCCATCCTCCCTACGGCTGCCAGACGCTCCGCACGCACCCGATCTCGATTCGCCCTGCCAATCGCCTCCACCATCGACTCGAACGTCGCCGCCAGCTCGCCAATCTCGTCCTTGGCCTCCACGACCGCCCTCGGCGTCATGTCGCCCCCCGCTACCGCCTTCGCGCGCTCCGTCACCTGCGCCAGCGGACCTAGCACGCGCCGCGCATACAACGTCATGCCCACCGCAACGCCCAGCGTCAGCGCGGCCAACGCGATCAGGCTCTGCAATGAGCGCCTCTCGCGAGCACGCGCACTCGCCGTCCGCTGATCCATCTCGGCTTCCACCCGACTCTTGATCTCCCGAATCCGACGCGCCCCCTCGCTCTCGTGCGCCACGATGTCGTCCCGCAGCTTCTCCGCTTGCTCCACGCGCCCGTTCGCCAGCGCGTCGAACAGCTTCGCTAACCAGTCGCCGTCTTGGCTCAAAAACTCCTCGATGCCGCTCACGTCGACCACGATCCGCTGGCCAAGCATCCGTGCATCCGCGTCCGTCGAGGGCATCACCCCCCGCGCCACCGCCTGCCTCACATCCGCAAACACCTTCGGCCGAACCCGACGCGCCGTCTCGATCCACCGACGAGCGTCCGACGGATTCCTCGCCTCCGTGATGTGATTGAGCTGCGTGCTCACCAGATTCTGATTCTCGAGCGCTGCCCCCAGCGACAGCATCAACGGCACGTACCCGCTGCGAAGTAGCTCCGCATCCTGCGCGGCGCGTCGCTGCGCCATCACCCCGTAGCCAACCGTCAGCGCAAACGCCAACGTCACCGTCACGAAGGACACCAGGATCCGCCTTGCAACGGTTCTTCGTCGCAGCGTCTTCAGCGTCTCCCCCCTTGCCCGTCGCGCACAGACCAAGGCCTCGCTTGCTCGACGGCTCGTGTCGACGTTCGAAAAATCACCGCCCCCTCCTCATGCCACGCCGTCCTCGGCGCGTCACCACGACTGCGCGCTGCCAAAGCTCCCCTGGTCCGCTGCGATCCCCTCGCCCATGCCGCACGGAGACGTCCGGGCTTGCACACCGCACATTCTGTTGTTACAGAATACTCACAACACAACTCCTGAGGCCGCCATGTCCGTAGCCGCCGCCGCTGCCCCCCCTGCTCCTTCCACCGTTTCCCTTCTCCCCCTGGCCCTGCGCGACCGCATCCACAGCCTCGCTTCTCCCAATGGCCTGTCCGCCCGCGAAAAAGTCATCGCCTCCGCGGCCGCTCAGGCCTTCCTCCCCCAAGGACGCTTCTTCGAACCCGGCGGCCCCGGCACCGCCGACCGCCTCGCCTCCCTCACGCAAACCATGGGTCACCTCTATACCCAGGGCTGCAAAACCCTGCTCTGGACCCTGGAGCTGTCCACCCTGCCGACTCATCGCCGCCTGTTCTCGTCCCTCCCCCTCGACCTGCGCCGGCAACACATCCAAGCCTGGGCCTTCCATGACTCCAAGGCCGTGGCAAACCTCGCCCGCGCCATCCTCCTGCCCCTACGCTATGCCCACTACCACAGCCCGGAATTCTTCGAGCGCGTCAACGTCAAGTTCTCCCTGCCCACTCCTCACCTCGACGAACCCCCGCGTTGGCGGCGGCAGCTCGTCGACGGCGACAGCATCCACGACGACATGCGGCTCGAGTGCGAGGTCGTCGTCATCGGCTCCGGCGCCGGTGGAGCCGCTGCCGCCTACGAGCTCGCGCGCCGCGGACGTGCTGTCCTCGTCCTGGAGGAAGGACGCTTCTTCGACCGCAGGAACTTCGACGGACGCTCCGATCACGCGTTTCGCAACATGTATCGCGACCAGGGGCTCACCCTCGCGCTCGGCAACGTCGGCATGCCCGTGTGGGCAGGCCGCGCCGTGGGCGGCAGCACGATCGTCAACTCCGGCACCTGCTACCGCGCACCCGAACGCACCTTCTCGCGCTGGCGACGCGTCTACGGTCTGACCGACTTCTCGTCCGACTCGCTGGATCCCTACTACCAAAGCGTCGAACAGATGCTCGACGTCGGCTACCCCGATCCTCGCTACCTCGGCGGCGTCGCGCGCGTCATCGCTCGAGGCGCCACGCGCCTCGGCTTCAAGCACGGCCCCCTGCGCCGCAATGCACCCGGTTGCGATGGCGCAGGCGTGTGCGTCATGGGTTGCCCCACCGGCGCCAAACGCTCCACCGACGTCAGCTACATCCCACGCGCCCTGGACCATGGCGCCCAGCTCATCAGCAGCGCGAACGTCGAGACCATCGAGGTGGTGGGCGGACGCGCCCGTGGCGTGACCGCGCGCTTGGGCTCCGGCCGCACGCTCACGGTCAAGGCCGATGCCGTTGTCGTGGCAGGCGGCGCCCTCATGACGCCGCTGCTGCTTCGAAAGAACCGCCTGTGCATGGAGAGCGGCTGGCTCGGCAGGAACCTGTCCATCCACCCCGCCTCCAAGGTCGTCGCCCTGTTCGACGAGACCATCGACATGGTCACCAGCTCGATCCCCCAGAGCTACTCCATCGACGAGTTCGCCGACGAAGGCATCATGTTCGAGGGCGGCTCGGTCCCCCCGGCAAGCGCCGCTCTCGGCATGTGGTCCCTCGGTGAGGACTTCGTACGCACCATGGACGACTACCGCAACCTCGCCCTCTTCGGCTTCATGGTGCAAGACCACTCCCGCGGCCGCGTCCTTCCCGGCCGAAAGGGCTCGCCACTCATCTTCTACAGCCTCAACGACTTCGACACTCGCCGCATGCAGCGTGGAATCGAGATCCTCACCGAAGTCTTCCTCGCCGCCGGCGCCCGTCGCGTCTACCCGTTCGTCAAAGGCCAGTACGAGGTCTCATCCCCGCAAGACCTCGACCGCCTCCGCGCACGCAGGCTCCGCCCGGGTGACTTCGAAGTCTCCTCCTACCATCCCCTGGGTACCTGCCGCATCGGCACCGACCCGCAACGCTCGTGCTTGCGCCCCGACCACCGCGCCTGGAACGTCGACGCCCTCTACGTCGTCGATGGCAGCGCCATCCCGTCGTCCCTCGGCGTGAACCCGCAGCTCACCATCATGGCCATGGCACTGCGCGCCGCAGAGCTCATCGACCAGCGCTTGCCCTGACTTGCCCGCGTCAGGCGCCGGCCCCCGCGGCCGTTCCCCTCAACAAATCGCGCTCGATCACTCCGTCCCTCATCTGCACGATGCGCGGCATCTGCTCCGCAAACTGGGTGTTGTGCGTAACCACCACGATCGTCGTGCCCCGCTCCCGGTTGATCGCGATGAACAGATCGTGGATCGACTCGCTCGTCGCGCTGTCCAGGTTTCCCGTCGGCTCGTCCGCCAGCAGGATCGGCGGCTCCAGAAAGAGCGCCCTCGCAAGAGCCACGCGCTGCTGCTCACCACCCGACAGCTCCCCCGGACGGTGCGTCGCACGCTGCCCCAGCCCCACTTCGTCCAACAGCTTGCGCGCCCGCGGCTCCGTGTGGCTCCGGCTCTGCCCCTGGATCAGCCCCGGCATCTGCACGTTCTCGAGCGCCGTGAACTCCGGCAGCAAGTGGTGGAACTGGAACACGAACCCGATCGTTCGGTTGCGCAACGCCGACAGCCGAGACCCCGACAGCGTGGTCACGTCCTGCCCACCCACGAATATCTTTCCCGTCGTCGGCAGGTCCAGCGTGCCGATGCAGTGCAGCAGCGTGCTCTTGCCCGCCCCCGACGGCCCCACGATCGCGGCCAACTCGCCTCTGCGCAGCTCCAAATCGATCCCACGCAGCACGTCGAGCGGACGGCCGAGGTGATTGAAGGTCTTCTTGACCTGCTCTAGACGGACCAGCGGTTCGGACACGGCTCTCCTACTCGTTGCGGAGCGCTTGCACCGGGTGAAGTTTCGACGCGGCAAGCGCCGGATAGATGGTTGCTGTCGTGCAAATGGCCAGCGCGCACAGCGCGACCATCCCGTAGTCTCCCCAGTTGATCGCGATGGGCAGCCGGTCGATGTAGTAAACGTCGGGGTCCAACCTCACCCCGTACCACGATAGCCCCAGACATAACGAGACTCCCGTCGCTACCCCGAACACCGTGCCGATCGCGCCGATCACGATCCCCTCGAGCATGAAGATGCCCATCACCGACCTGCTCGAGGCTCCGAGCGCCTTGAGGATCGCGATCTCCTTGCCCTTCTCCGTCACCATCAGCAGCAGCGTGCAGATGATGCAAAAGCTCGCCACCGCGATCGCTATCGATAAGATGATGAACGTCGCGATGCGCTCCAGCTTCAGGGCGCTGAACAGATTCTTGTTCAGCTCCCGCCAGTCTCGCACTCGCAGATCCTGTCGATCGACCGCCTGTCGCACCGCCGGAAGAATGTCGCTCGCGTGCTCCCCGTTGACCGCACGCACGTCGATGTTCGTAATCCGGTCTCCCAGCGAGAACAGATCCTGCGCCACGTCCAGAAGCACGTACACGTGCGTCGCGTCGTACTCGTACATCCCGCTGTAGAAGATCGCCGCAACCCGGAACTTCCTCACGCGGGGCAACACCCCCATCGGCCCCAGCTCCCCCAACGGAGAGATCAACGTCACCTCGTCGCCAACATACACGTGCAGCGTCTTGGCGAGCTCGCGGCCGACCACGACACCCGGTTGCACGTCCGGGGCCTTGAGCACGTCTCGCACCGCCGGGTCCAGTGGCTCGCTGCCCGTGAACCACGAGCCCCCGCCAAAGTCCGGCCCACGTAAGAACGGCTCACCTCCCGGACCCAGCCCGATCACCTCGTCCGGCGGAAGCTTCGTCAGCTTGTCGGGGTTCACCAGGTAGTCGAACTTGCCTACCTCGATGTTGTTCTTCAGGTCGATCACGTTGCCGATCGACTCCGGATCGACGCCCCGCACCATCACCCCCGACGTGTTGGTGTGCGACGAGGCCATCGCCTCGCCCGAAACGACAGGCGTGGCGGCTGCGACACCTGGCACCACGCGAACCCGCATCAGCGTGTCGTTCCAGTCGGCAAAGCCCGACCTGTCCTGCGTGTCGATCATGATGTGCGCATTGTTGCCCAGGATCTTGCGCTTCAGGTCCTGGCCGAACCCGCCCATGATCGAGACGACGGACACCAGCGCGCAGGAGCTGACCGCAACGCCGGAGATCGAGAGCACCGAGATCACCGTCAAGAAGCCGCTCTTGGTCGCCCGGACGTGCCGGGCGCTCACGAACGACATGAAGCTGCGCCCCTCCAGCGCATTGAGCACCGCCGGCAGCATCAGGGTCAATATCCCCAACAGCAGCACCACGCCCGACACCAACGCCAGCAGACGCATGATCTCGTGGCTCAACACGTACTGGCTTCCCCTCGGCTTGGGCAGACGCGAGACAATCGCCGTCAGCACCGCGAACGTCGCCGCAGACACCGCCGTGGGACCGCCCACCAGCACGGTGCGGTAACGCTTGAACCAGGCCACCGTCGTGCGCGCGGTCTCCTCCACCACGGCGGAACGCGACGTCTGCAGCGCGCCGATGATGAACTCGATCGCGCCAACGATGATCGCTCCGTACCAAAGGAACGTCGTCCGCCCGACCGGAGCCTTGTACGTGGCAACCGTCAGCCCGACTCCGGCCAGGAACCAGAGCCCGCCCAACAACATATTGATCGTGCCGCGTCGTGGCATCGATCATCGCTCCGGCCGAAGCAGGGGGAACAGGATCACTTCGCGGATCGACTCCTGCGCGGTCAGCGCCATCGTCAACCGATCGATGCCCATCCCGAACCCCGCTGTCGGCGGTAGCCCATGCTCGAGCGCACGGATGTAGTCCTCGTCGTAGTCCATCGTCTCTTCCGCGCCGCGCGCCTTCTTCGCTACCTGCTCGCGGAACCGCTCCGCCTGGTCGTCCGGATCGTTGAGCTCGCTGAACGCATTGCATAGCTCGCGCCCGTGCACGAACAGCTCGAAACGCTCGACCAGCGACGGATCCCCGCCCGCCCGCGTCTGCCGCCGCGCCAGCGGCGAGGTCTCCACCGGATGGTCGATCACGAACACCGGCACGCTCTTGCCATCCCGCCTGAAAATCGCCGGCAGGTTGGGCTCGACCAACAGCTCGTAGAGCAGAAACAGCCGCTCGCCGTGGTTGTCGCACGCCTGCAACTGCTTGCGCGTCACCAGCGGCAGCCCCGCCGACGGCTGCAGAACTGCCTCGAATACGCCTCGCACCCGCTCCCGATCGTCGACCCCTTCCGCCGTGAGCCCCGCCGACTTGAGTGCGTTGAGCAACGACTGCCCCTCTCCCAGCTCGTCGCCGTACTCGCCTGCCACGCACGACTTGATCAGCCCCTTCATCGGCCGTCGCTCGAAAGGCAGATCGAACCGGAATGCACGGCTCTGCGCCCAGCTCGCGTGCTCCGCCGGCATCCGCTCGGCAAGCTCCGCGTCCACGAAACGCAGCAGCTCCTCCGTCATGTCCATCAAGGTCTCGTAGCGCGCGTACGCCATGTAGTACTCGAGCATCGTGAACTCGGGATTGTGACGCGTCGAGAGCCCCTCGTTGCGGTAGCAACGCCCGAGCTCGTAGACACGCTCCATCCCGCCCACCACCAGACGCTTCAAGTACAGCTCAGGCGCGATCCTCATGAACAGCTGCATGTCCAACGCATTGTGGTGCGTCACGAACGGCCGTGCCGCCGCGCCTCCCACCAACGGGTTCATCGTCGGCGTCTCCACCTCGACGAATCCCCGCTCGTCCAGGTAGCGCCGAATGGACCGAACGATGAAAGCCCTCGCTCGGAAGATCGCCCGGACCTCGTCGCTCGCAATCAGGTCCACGTAGCGACGCCGGTACCTGACCTCCACATCGGATAGCCCGTGCCACTTGTCCGGCAGCGGACGGTAGGCCTTGGTCAGTATCCGTAGCCTGCTGGCGTCGACCGAGAGTTCCCCCGTCTTGGTGACCATCACCGGTCCGGTTGCGGTGACGTGGTCGGCAACGTCGATGTCCTCGAGCGCTGCGAAATCCGCGCCCAGCACGTTCTTTCGGCAGAACAGCTGGATGTCGCCCGACCAGTCGCGCAGCCGCAGGAACGACGCCTTGCCGAACGAACGGCTGGCGATCACCCTCGCGGCGACCACAACGGACTCTCCCCATGGCGCCCTCTTCGCCAGCGTCGCGACTTGCTCGATGTCATACGTGCCGTCGGCCCGCCGCGCCGGTTCGAAGTGCCGGCGCAGCTCGCCCAAGGGGATGATCGCCGACGGGTCGATGTCGTTCGCAAAAGGATCCGCGTTGCGGGCGCGGATGCGCTCGGCCTTCGCTACCCGGGCGGCGCGAAGAGCCTGCTCGTTGGTCCCCAGGTCGGTGGTTTGCGGAGAAGACATGGTGCGTCTGGGCTCTAGCGTGATACCTACGGATTGTCCACGGAGCGCTCGAGGCTTGGACCCGATTGATCCCCATACGCTGATGGGCCTGGCTCTGAACCAGGCGGACCTGGCGCCAGCCCACGGCGACGTCCCCGTCGGCTGCGTCGTGGCCGATGCCTCCGGCCAGGTCGTCGGCGCCGGTCACAACCGCCGGCAGGTCGATCAAGATCCCACCGCCCACGCCGAGATCATCGCCCTGCGCGCTGCAGCCGCACAACGAGGGCAGTGGCGTCTCGACGACTGCACGGTCTTCGTCACCCTCGAACCTTGCCCCATGTGTGCGGGAGCCATCGTCAACGCGCGCATCGCCCGCGTCGTCTACGGCTGCACCGACCCCAAGGCGGGCGCCGTCCGCACCTTGTTCCAGATCGCCGATGACCAGCGCCTCAACCATCGCGCAGAGATCGTCGCGGGTGTCCGTGCCGACGAATGCGCGGCTCGCTTGTCCGACTTCTTTGCCGCCCTCCGACGCCTCGGGAAAAAGTAGCCGCGCTAGGGTTCGGGGACGTCTTGCTCCCACCCAGGCTCGGTCGGCTCGTCGCCAGCCGTCGACTGCCCCGCAGGCCCCGGACCGGTTCGGATGGGCTCCGCGCTCCCGTACACCACCCACTCGCTCAATCCGCTCTCCAGCTCGTCCGGTTCGATCCAGTGCCGCCGTTCCGCGTTGTTCATCAGCTTGTACAGGTAGCGCATCCACCCCTCGCTCACCCGACCGTCTGAACCAAAGTGCTGGTGCTCCGGGTTCGGAAGGATGGACGACAAGTACAGCGCTTGGCCCAGCGAAAGCGAAAGCGGCGACGTGTGGAAGTAGTGATAGGCCGCCGGGCCCACGCCGTAAATCATCGGGCCGAACTCGATCGCGTTCAGGTACAGCTCCAGGATCTGGTCCTTGGTCAGCGCCTGTTCGAGGTACACGGTCAGGATCAGCTCTTGCAGCTTGCGCGAAAGCGTCTTCTGTCGGTCCAGGTACAGGTTCTTCGCCAACTGCATCGAGATGGTGCTCGCGCCCCGCACGAACTTGCGCTTCAGCAGATTTTCGCGGATCGAGTTCCGGATCGCTTCGTGATCGAAACCGTGGTGCGTCCGGAAGTGAGCGTCCTCCGTGGTCATCACCGCCACCTCCAGATACCGGCTCATCGCGCCCAGCGGAGTCCACTCGGGCGTCCCGGGACCCGTTTCCACCTCCACCCGCTTGCCATCGGGCGCGTAGACCTTCCTGCGGAACGCCGCCTGGAATCGAGCCACGTCAACCGCCGACGGCACCGACGTCACCCGGCAGTCGTTCGACGCTTGATAGTCGAGCAGATAGTCGGATGGGCGCGACGGATCGAAGCGAATATGCCCCTTCAACGACAGGGTCCCTGCCGAGGACATGCCCTTGACCGCGGGAATCAACGCGGCCGGTAGCGCGTCGAGAAAAGCCTGGCACGACACCAGCGGAATGCCGAACCTCAGGTCCAACGCGAGATCAGGCTTTCGCTCGAGCGTACCCGCGAGCTCCAGCTGCACCGCCCCCACATCGAACTCCGAGTCCTCCAACCGCACAAGCGACCCGTCGCTGCGCACCATGCCCTTGACCTTCGCCGCAACAGCGAGTCCCTCCACGGGTTCATCGGCAAGCTTGGGGTGCGCGATGTTCAAGTCTTTCGCCCGAATGCTGCCGTCGAACTCCACCGACCCGCCGTCGTCCGCGGCCACGAGATGCAGATTCACTTGCAGCGACGTCCGGTCGATGCGCGTCAGCCCCAGGTCGCCTTCGCGAACCCCGAGCGACGCCAACGCGATCGGCCCCCCCACGACGTCCATGCGAACGCCGCCCGCTCCGACAGGCACCTCGGCGCGAAACGTGACGCCGGAACGCTGCGAGGTGGCGCCCGGAACCAAGCTCAGCACGATGCCTCCGCCCTTTCGAAAGCCCTCGAACGGGCCCGGGCCTAACGTCAGTCGGTCGGCTCCATGCTGAAGCTGGACCTCGAGCGCGCCAACCTCGACCCTCGCGTCGTCTTCGAGCCGCTGCGCCGCGCCCCTCAGCCCGCTCGAGAGCTGCGTCTTCAACGCCGCGAACCGCTGGATCAAGCCGTCCGCAGCCGACGCCGCGTCATCAGCCCCCTGCCCCTGAGAACCGCGCGCGGCGCCCCCACGATCCCCAACGGTCAGACCTGCACTCGACCCGGCGGCACTCGCAGGCGCACTCGCCGCCTCAGCCACGACTCCCCACCTCGCTTCGGCCCGAACCCGTTCGGCACGAACCAGCCGCAGCTTCGCAGGGCTTCCCGTCCCCCACGCCAGGGCCACCCCGCTGCCCGTGATTACGTAGTTGACCCCTCGCACCTCGAGACGATCCAATCGGAGCGATCGCAACTGCCGTGCATCCGGCGTCGACGTGCCCGACGCGTGCAGAGACGTCTGCGGTCCCAGAATCCCGGTCCAGTCGACATCTATGTCGCGCAGCTCGGCCGCTGCGCTTGAAACGCTGGCCGATTCGCCGGGGTCAACCTGGCCGCGCTTGGCGCGCCAAGCTGCAAGCTGCTGCTGAACGTCGTGGACCGAGCCCTGGATCAGCACGCGGCCGCCGCGCGCGGTCACCGACCGGTCGGCGCCAACGAGCAGCTCGTCCAGGTGAACCGAAACGGCCGGCACGTCGCCGAGCGACAGGTCGACGCCGACGAGGCGAACCCCGAACCAACCGGGACGCACGGACGAAATCGCGATCGACGCGCCAAGTCGTGCCGCCCGCGTCCTAGCCTGCGCCCGCACCCAGGGCGCGAACCCGAGGCAAGCGCCTACCGCGAGAAGCAGCACGGCGCAGAGTGAGAGCACGACCCAACGACGAAACGCCATCCGGCGCCGGAACATACCGCGAGCCAGAGCGGCGAGCCAGTTGTGGGGGGAGGAAGCGGCCACGCCCAGGCAAACGCCTGGGCAAACGGCGCAAGTTCGTGGATGAAGACAAAAAAAAAGAACTCCGTGACGGTGGGTCACGGAGTTCTTGGAGTTAGTCCCGGCGGCTACCTACTCTCCCACACGGTCGCCCATGCAGTACCATCGGCTCCGAAGAGCTTGACTTCCGAGTTCGGGATGGGATCGGGTATGGCCTCTTCGATAACACCACCGGAAAGTGGCGGAGCGTCCAGAAAGCTGGCGCGATAGTTAGATCGCAGCTCCAACTTCGCGGATGAAACGAATCGATGAATACCTTAGGGGTAGGTCAAGCCTCACGGCCGATTAGTACCGGTTAGCTCCGCAGGTTGCCCTGCTTCCACACCCGGCCTATCCACCACGTGGTCTACGTGGGGCCTTTAGGTCTTGCGACGGGACACCTAGTCTCGAGGCCGGCTTCCCGCTTAGATGCTTTCAGCGGTTATCCGTTCCGCACTTGGCTACCCGGCGATGCTCCTGGCGGAACAACCGGATCACCAGAGGTGCGTCCACCCAGGTCCTCTCGTACTATGGGCAGCTCCTCTCAAGTGTCCTACGCCCACGGCAGATAGGGACCGAACTGTCTCACGACGTTCTAAACCCAGCTCGCGTACCGCTTTAATCGGCGAACAGCCGAACCCTTGGGACCTGCTCCAGCCC
>JAJZQG010000014.1 GCA_021847645.1 Myxococcales bacterium | reverse complement strand
GACCCCTTTTATGTAGTAGTCGACGACGGCTGGCAGAACAAGTGGGGAGAGTGGGAGCCGAACGCCAAGTTCCCGTCGGGGATTTCGGGTCTGGTCGCGGACCTGCACGCGGGCGGGTTCAAAGCAGGAGTCTGGCTGGCGCCGCTGCTCGTCCAGGAAGACAGCACGCTGGTGACCGACCATCCGGATTGGTTCGTTCAGGGAGCCGTCTACGACCACGCGTTGCACGGCCCGATGCGCGTGCTGGACGTGACGAATACCGAGGCTGCAGCGCACCTGACGGACGTGATCACGACGCTCAAGGGCTGGGGGCTGGACTTTCTGAAGATCGATTTCCTCTTTGCCGGCACCTACGAGGGAGCGCGTGCCAAGCCCGTGACCGGCATGGAGGCGTATGCCGAAGCGTTGCGCCTCATCCGGCAGGCGGCCGGCGACGACCTGGTGATCGCGGCGGTAGGTGCACCGCCGATTGCCTCGTTCCCTTATGTGGATGGTTGGAGGCTCGGCGGCGACATCGCGCTCGAGCCCTTCGGTCCGTCGTGGTACTTCGTCCTCAACCAGGCGCGGAGCCTGGCCGCGCGCTGGCCGTTGTGCGCCGCGACGCTTTGCGATGCCGATCCGCCGCTGCTCCGCAAGCTCCCCGACAACGAGGTGAACGTGGGCGTGTGGGTGGCGGCAGCCGCCCGTGGGCTGCTATTTCTTTCCGACGACTTGAGGGCATTGCCCGACGATCGGCTGCACTGGAAGCTGACCGAAGCGCAGGCCGAGTGTCTGCAGCACGAGGGCGGGCGCGCGCCCCGCTCCCAGTTCCCCGACACGCTTCCGTCGACCCTGACCAACGCGGTGATCGACCAGGTCGCACGCAAGAGCCAGCACGCCATCCCGTTCGTCTGGGATCCGGTGGGCTGGATCTCGAGGGATCAGTTGACGATCAACTTCACCGACGAGCCGCTGCCGGCGGGCTACCGCCCGGTTGCTCCGCACACGGCGGACGAGTGGCAATCGGTGACGAACGAGTAAGCCGCATCACGCCGGGGTGTCGAAGGCCGACGTTTTCACGCCGCCAGCCTGGCCAGCACGGGAGCCGTGCGACGGGTGGCGGGAGGAAGACGTTGCGCCGAGTCCTGAACCGTGCTCAGACAAAGAAGTTCCGAACCGGCACCACGCAGACGATCCGAACCATGGACGGCACCGAGCGCGAATCCCGGCCAGAGCCTCCGACGTTGTACGCGCCCGGGCGCCGGGCTGCGCAGACCGAGCTGCGGGCCGCGGTCAGCAAGGTGAAGAACGACCAACTGCTGAGCGCCGTGCTCGAGGCCGTTCCGGGGATCGCCTGCGTGTTGAACGAGGAGCGACAGATCGTCGCCGCGAACGGCAGGATGATCGCCGCCGTGGGAGCCGGGGGCCCGGGCGAGGTGCTGGGCAAGCGCATCGGCGAGGCGTTGGGTTGTGTGAATGCCAGAGTGGCACCCTCGGGCTGCGGTACGTCGGGGGCCTGCCGTGTGTGCGGCGTTCTGTCGGCCGTGCTGCGCGCGCAGCGCTCCCAGGAAACCGCCTCGGGAGAGTGCCGAATCAGCCTGGACCGCGAGCACGGCTTCGCCTTCGAGGCCGAGGTCATCGCCACGCCGGTCGCACTGGACGGCTCCGCGTTCGTGGTCGTCGCCACGCGGAACACCGAGAGCGAGTGGCGTCGCAGGGTCTTGGAGAAGCTGTTCTTCCACGACATGCTCAATGCGGCTGGGGGCATGCGCGGGATTGCGGCCATGCTCGGTCAGGGACACACTGCCCAAGCCGAGGCGGAATACCGAGACTTGCTGCTGGAGTTGTCCGATCGTCTGATCGACCTCATCGCGCAACAGCGCCAACTGCTGGCGGCCGAGTCGGGCGATCTGCAGACCCAGCCGGCCTACGCGTTGGCGTCGACCGTGCTGCAGCAGGCGCACCGCGCGTTCTGCCGCCATGACGCAGCGCAGGACCGGACGCTGGTGGTGGGGTCGGCTCCGGACGCGGAGCTGGTGACGGACGTGAGCCTGGTGCAGCGAGTACTGGGGAACATGGTCAAGAACGCGCTCGAGGCCACGCCGCCGCGGGGCACGGTGACGCTGTCGGCACGGGCAACGGACTCCGAGGTGGAGTTCCTGGTGAACAACCCGGGCGTGGTTGCGGCCGACGTGGCGCGGCAGATCTTCCAGCGATCATTCAGCACCAAAGGGGCGGGCCGCGGCCTGGGGACCTACAGCATCCGGTTGCTGGGCGAAGGCTACCTGGGAGGTCGCGTGAGCTTCACGAGCGACGAGGAGCACGGCACGACCTTCTCGTTGATCGTGCCCAGGAGGTGGTCGGGAAGGGGCGCGGATCCGAGCAGCTGGTGAGCAGGTTTCGTCATGCCGGGGGCCTCACCGGTCGTCGGCGCGACGCACGGAGTAGACGCCCTTGCCCTCGGCGCAGACCTCGTCGGGCTTGGATGCGGGGAAGGCTTTGATCGAGGCGACGCCGACGCGATTGCCCACACGGATGACCTCGGCCACGGCCAGGATCCGCTCGAGGGGCGCGGGGCGAAGGTAGTCGACGCGCAGGTCGATGGTGGAGATGCGGTCGTTCTCACCGATGGTGGTCCAGACGGCGGCGCCTCCGCAGGTATCGAGCAGCGCGGAGATGACGCCGCCGTGCAGGGCTGGCCGCAGGGGGTCGCCGACCAGGTCGGGCCGATAGTCGACGGCCAACACCGCACGACCTTCGCCCAGCTCGAGCACCTGGATTCCCAGGACCCGATTGAACGGGATCTGGTTGGTCATGAAGTCATGGACGAAAGCGAGGCGGGGGTCCTGGTACGTGGGAGTCGTCATCGTGGCCGGATAGTAGCCGAGGGGGGGCGCGAGGCGCGGCAGAAGAAACCCGTTGATGGTATTCCGAGGCGGGATGGGGCGGCGTGTGCGGGAGCAGGGCGAGCGCTTCAACGATTCAGCAAGGTTCGGGCGATCTTGCGGACGCGCGACGCGTAGAGCGTCTGTGAGGCCACCAGCTGCAGTTCGGGTTTCGGGGCGTGCCGCAGGACCTTGGTGACGCCTTCCTCGGAGAGCCGCGGATTGGACAGCAGGGCTCGACGAACTTCGCCCGAGGACAGCCAAGCCGCATTGCCAGCGATCATCTCCAGCAACGGTGTGGGCGCGGTGCCCATCCGCGCGATGCGGGCCACCTCCGGGGGAGAGACGCGCTGGTTCTGCAAGATGGGCTCCCAGACGGCCTTGCCGAAGAGCCGCTCGAGGGCCACGCGCTCCTGCAGGCCGCCTTCCCGTGCCAGCCTCATCTGCTCGGCGAGTGTCAGGCCGCGCAGCCGCTCGTGCAGGGCGGAGACGGCGAGCCGAGCGACGGGCTCATCACCGTGCGCATCCGGCGCAGCAGTGCCGGACGGGTCGGCAACGGGACCTGGGGCGTGGAGGTCGGGCGGCGGTGGAGCGAGCTCGGCTGGTGGGGAATGCGCCGGGTCGGAAGCGGATTCGATGAACGCCTCGAGGGCGGCGATCGTCGTCGGGTTGAAATCCAACAAGTGAACCCCTACGCCGCGTCCCGGATCCTCGGGCTTGACGTAGACCACTTCGGCGCGCAGCTCGAAGCGCCCGGCGGTGTCCGGGTGCGCGAGGACCAGCGTGCACTCGCACCGATCGGGCAAGGGCTCGGCTCCGGGCGCGAAGACGCCGCCCTTGCGGATGGTTCTCGCGTATTCCTGCCGGAGCTGGTCGACGGACTCGAAGGAGACATGAATGCAGGGCAGCGACGTCGCCATCAGGACCTCGACAGTTCGGGGTTGTCCGAAGGGTAGCGGAAACGCGCGGGGAGCGCACGCTTGCGAGTGGGCGGCAACCCGAGCAGCCGGCGGTGCGGGGGCGAACCTGTCGGGGCGCGACGACGGCCGCGGTTGGGCCCATGCTCGGCGAGCCCGCGAAGGGAACGCGGGCGACGCGGGGGAGCGATGCCCCTACCGCGGTGACGTTGCCGGTGTCACAATGCGCGCATCGTGCGTCCGCAGGATTCCTTGCCCCTGATTCCCGACCTCGAGCCGCCTGAGCTGCTCGTGCACGACGAGGTCACGCCCTGTCCGTACCTGCCCGGCCTGCAAGCCCGCATGCCTCTTCGGCTGCCGATCCGCATGCTGCGCCCTGCAGAGCTCGACGTGCGCCTGCAGCAGGGGGATCGCCGTCACGGCATGTTGCTGTATCGGACGGCGTGTCCGGGTTGCCAGGCATGCGAGGCGATCCGCATCCCGGTGGACCGATTCCGGCCTGGGAAGACGCACCGCCGTATTCTCGCGCACAACGACGCCCGGATTCGTTTGGAGCTGGGCAGCCCGGCGACCTCCCGTTCCCGCGTTCTGTTGTACGAGAAGCATCTGGCGGGCCGTCACCTGCGGGCGAGCGACGACGACCCGATGAACCTGGCGAGGTACCGGCAGTTCCTGGCGGATACCTGCTGCAGCACGCTGGAGTTCTCCTATTGGCTGGGAGACAAGCTCATCGGCGTCGGGATCACGGACGTGGGCAAGACCGGGCTGTCGGCGCACTACACGTTTTACGACCCGGATTATCCATCGTGGAGCCTGGGCACGTACTCGATACTCAAGCAGCTGGAGGTCGCGCGTCGGCAGGGGTTGGCCTATCTGTACCTGGGCCTGTACGTGGCCGACAACGCCCATATGCGCTACAAGGCCCGCTTCCTGCCGCACGAGAGGCTCATCGACGGGGGCTGGCGGCCGTTCGATCGAACCGGTTAGCCTTGGGCACGCGCCGGCGGGACGGCAGAACGACAAACCCCCTGGGCAACGACCCGGCCGGGCGCTATGCCTTGCCGACCATGTCTGATTCCGACCCCAAGCCCGCGTGCGGTCCGCACACCGAGATCGTCAAGACCGAGGGCATCCGCATCAGCCGCTGCACCTGTGGCACGATTCACATCCACCTGCTGCGCAACGGCACCACGGTGCAGGTAGATCCCGCGTACTTCGCGGAAATCGCCCAGGCGATGTCCCTGGCGAAGACCGTCATGTCCGGTGCGCCGGCACCGTCCCCCGCGCTGCAGCCCACCACCTCGTTCGGCGGCTTCGTCACGATCCCGGTGATCGGCGGCAAGAAGCCGTCGAACTGACCGCTCACGTTCGTTCCCGCCTGCCTGTGCGGTCCGAGCGGCTTGCCCGCATGGCCGCCCCGGTTTTGTACTAGGGTGCCCACAGGAAAGGCGAACGTTCCATGACTCGTTTCGGATTCGTGTGGCGCGCACTGGCAGCGGTGGGCGCGCTCGGGCTGTCGGCGACGGTGGCTGCCCATGCCCTGGAGCCGGCCGCGCCGTCCCCTGGCACCGCGGCTTCTTCGACTGCGGCGGCTCCGGCCTTGCCGGTCGTCTACGACGACTGGTTTACCTCGGAGGCGCTGCGCGTCGACCTGTTTCACGTCGGCACGGACCAGGAGAACTCCTACGCGTTGGACGAGGTCGTGGCCGAGCCGGTGTGGCCGGGCACGCGGCGTTATCTGATCGATCCATTCGGCTACGGCACCTGGCGTGTGCGAGTGACGGACCTGGCGAGCGGCCGCGAGATCTTCCGGCAGGGATACGCCACACTGTTCGACGAATGGACGGGCACGGACGAGGCGCGAACGGGCATTCGGCGATCGATGAGCGAGTCGGTCCGGTTTCCGATGCCCAAGAAAGCGGTGCTCGTCCATCTGGACCGGCGCGTGCCGGGAGCCGATTTCCGCCCGGTCGTGTCCTTTCCGATCGATCCGTCGTCGTACATGATTTCGCGGGCTCGTCCGTTCGGTGACTTGCAGGTGGTGGACCTGGGGGGAGAGGCCGCGCCGGACAAGGCGATGGACGTGCTCATCGTGCCCGAGGGCTACGCGCCGTCGGACGCCGACAAGCTGCGGGCGGACCTGAAGCGCTTTGCGCGGGTGTTCCTCGACTACGAGCCGTGGAAGTCCAACCGCGCCCGCATTCACATGCGCGGCATTCTGGCCTGGAGCAGGGAGTCGGGGGTGAGCGAGCCGCGCAAGGGCATCTACCGCGACACGGTCCTCGGCTCGACGTTCAACACGTTCGACTCGGCGCGCTACCTGACCGTGCAGCACACCAAGCGCCTGCGCCAGATCGCGTCCCTCGCTCCCTACGACACGCTGTTCGTCATGGTCAATTCGTCGCGCTACGGCGGCGGCGGCATCTACAACCAGTGGAGCGTCTTCACGTCGGACAACGAATACGACGACTACCTGATGCTCCACGAGTACGGCCACCACATGGGGGCACTGGGCGACGAGTACTACACCTCAGCGGTGGCGAGCGACGAAGACGCGATGTATCCCCCCGGGACCGAGCCGTGGGAGCCCAATCTCACCGCGCTGCTCGACGGGACGCGCAACAGCGCCAAGTGGCGCGATCTGATCGCGCCCAGCACGCCGGTGCCGACCCCGGACGAGCCGAAGTACGCGGCAGTCGTCGGTGCCTTCGAGGGGGCGGGCTACAAGGCCAAGGGGCTGTTTCGCCCGCAGCACGACTGCAAGATGTTCCACAAGGGGCTGGTCGAGTTCTGCGCGGTGTGCAGTCGCAGCCTCGAGCGCATGGTGCGCTACTACTCCAACGAGGATCTGACGCCATGAAGACGCGCGCCTGGTCGTACCTGGTCCCGCTGCTCGCGGCGCTGTCGCTGGCGAGCGCGTGCGAGTCCCCCAAGCGCGGCGCGCCGGCGCCCTCGGCCGCGGCGTCCTCGTGCCCGTCTGCGCCTGCGTTTACGGTCAGCGCTCCGTTGCCCGTGGCCAGCCCCGCGGCGCGTCTCGAGCCGTTGCGGCAGAGAACCTACGCGGTCGCCATCGAAGGCACGCTGGCGCACGTGGGCACCGAAGCGGGCGTGACAGTATTCGATCTGCAGCAACCCGAGGCGCCCAAGGCGCTGGCCGACGTGGTCTTGCCTGGTAGCGTCAACAACCTGGCGTTGCTTCAGGGCGCGCCCTCGCGTCTGGCGGTGGCGGTGGGGCCTTCGGGGCTTGCGCTGGTGGACGCTTCGGGCGCGCGATCGGGCAAGCTGATGGTGCTCAATCCCATGCCGTGGACGCCGGTACAGCGAGGCGGCTGCTACAGCGCATGGAACGCCGCCTCGTCGGACAAGGACAAGGCATTCGCGGCCTGCGGCACCGGTGGCGTGGCCGAGGTGGACCTGCATTCGCCCGCGGATCCCAAGGTCACGCGCGTGGTGCCCACGGACGACTACGTGCGAGACGTGGCGGTGCTTGACGTGGCGAGCGGCGTGCCGGCGGGCAAGGCGTCGCCCTCGCTCGTTGCGGCGGCGGCAGGCAGGGCGGGGCTGATCGTGGTGGACTTCAAGGCGGCCGGAGCGCCCCGTGTCGTAGCGACCGTTGCCAGTGCCGGGGACACCCGGGCCGTGGCGGTGCGCGGCGGGCTGGCGTATCTGGCGGAAGGGCCTGCGGGGCTGCGCGTGGTCGACCTGCGTGACCCTGCCAAGCCGGTCGTGGTGGGCTCGATTCGGCCCGAAAGCACGGATATGATTCGCGGCATTGCGCTCGGGCCGCGGACAGCGTGGCTGTGTGCCGGCGAATCCGGCCTGATGGCCATCGACATCACCACGCCGTCGTCGATGCGCAAGGTCGGCGGCTATGACCCTGAATTGGCCGTCAACCGTGCAGCGCTCATGGGCGATACGCTCGTTGCCGCCAACGACGCCGGCGGGCTGCTGATCTTGAACGCATCCGATCCGTCCTCGCCCCGGGTGCTGCATCCGAAGCCCGGCGCAGGCCATTGAGGGGCAACCCGGCCAGCGCACGGCGTCATTTCTTTGGTCTTGTTCTCGGTGGCGAATCGGGCTAACTCCCGCGGTTCGCATGCGCATCATCCAAGCGTCCCCTCTCGATCAGGCCTCCGCGGCTGTGCAGGACGTTGTCGACGTGCTGCGTGAGGATGGCCTCGCCTGTTTCCCCGGGCACCGTCAATACGTCATTGCCGCGTCGCTCTTCTCCGAGGCAGCGGTGATTCGGCTGGTGCAATCCAAGCGCCGGTCGGGCAAGGCGCCTTCGCTGGTCCTCATTCCGGACGCGAGCACGCTGGCGCAGCTGACCGACGAGCTCCCCGCGGCGTCGGCGGCGCTGACGGCGGCGTTCTGGCCGGGGCCCCTGACGTTGCTGGTGGTGCCCGGCGGCGAGATACCGAGCAAGGTTTTGAAGGCGATGGCCCTCAAGAAGTCCGCGCTGCTCGGCGTCCGGGTGCCCGCGCCTGGATTTTCGTGGGAGGTTGTCCGCGGGTTCGCCGGACCGCTGCTCGTGAGCAGCGCCAACCTGTCCAACAAGGTCGGCTCCGGCTCGGCGTCGCACATCCGCAAGGACTTTCACCACACGGTCGACGTCATGGTGGACGCGGGCGACCTGCCGGCGGGGACGCCGTCGACGATTGTGGACCCGTCGACCGAACCGGTGACGATCAAGCGCGAGGGGCGCATTCCGCCGGACAAGATATTCGAGGTGCTGCGAGCGGCCGGGCTGATGGGCGCCTGAGGTCTGCAGCAGAGCGTGGGCGAGGGGGCGGCGCGGGCAGCGTTCTGCGCACGGCGGATTCCCACGTAGGGACAGTTGCAGGCCTACTCGTCGCTCTCGCCGGCGTCCCGCAGCCCCAGCGCCTTGCACTTCTTGTAAAAGTGGCTGCGCTCCATGCCCAGCGCGCGCGCCGTGGCGGCCATTTGCGCGCCGTGGTGCTGCAGCGCCTCCTGGACGATGGTGCGCTCGGCCTCCTCGGACAAGACCCGGAACGGCACGCCCGGCCGATACAGGCCAGAAGCCGTGGGGGACGGCGCCCCGCCCAGGCACAGCGCCACGTCGTCGACGTCGATGGTGTCATCGGGGGCGAGGATCACGAGCCGCTCGATGATGTTGCGAAGCTCGCGCACGTTGCCCGGCCAGGCGTGGGCGCAGAGTGCATCGACGGCGCGGTCGGTGATGCGCGCTCCTGGGCGGTCGTTGACCTTGGAGGCGAGCTCGAGGAAGTGCCGGGTCAATCCGGGGATGTCCTCGCGCCGGGAACGCAGGGGCGGAACCACGAGCGGCACGACATTGAGCCGGTCGTACAGATCGGGGCGGAAGGCGCCGGTGCGGCAGGCCTCGACCAGGTCGCGGTTGGTGGCAGCCACCACGCGCACGTCGACCTTGATGGTTTCGTGGCCGCCCACGCGCTCGATCTCGCGCTCCTGCAGGACGCGCAAGAGCTTGGCTTGCATGGCGAGGGGCATGTCGCCGACCTCGTCGAGAAACAGCGTGCCGGAGGAAGCGCGCTCGAACTTGCCGCGGCGCTGGCGGGTGGCGCCGGTGAAGGCGCCGGCCTCGTGGCCGAACAGCTCGCTCTCGATGAGCTCGGGGGGCACGGCTGCGCAGTTGAGCTTCTCCAGGGGGCCTTTGGCGCGCGGCGAGGCCTGGTGGATGGCCCGGGCGACAAGCTCCTTGCCCGTGCCGCGTTCGCCCAGCAAGAGCACGCTGGCGTTGGCCCGGGCGGCCCGGCCGATCTGCTCGCGCAGCGCTTCCATCGCCCGCGAGCTTCCCACCAGATCGCTGGCCCATCCGGTGGCCTGGCGCAACTCCTGGGTCTCGGCTTCCGCGCGAACCAGACGCAGCGTATTCTGCAACACCAGCAAGAGCCGATCGGTGGAGATGGGCTTCTCCAGAAAGTCGATGGCACCCAGGCGCGTCGCGCGGATGGCGGCGTCGATCGTCGCGTGGCCGCTCATCATCAGCGCAGGCGTGTCGTTGCCTGCCGTGCGCATCGACTCCAGCAGCGACAGCCCGTCGCCGTCGGGCAGCGCGACGTCGAGCAACACCACGTCGTACGATCGCTTCGCCAGCCGCTCCTCGGCGATCCGCAAGCCGCCCGCGACGTCGACCGTGTACCCCTCCAAGGCCAGGGTCTTCTGCAGCGCGGTCAGGATCCCGACCTCGTCGTCGACCACCAGGATGTGGGCGTTGAGCATGGCGTGAAGCTAGCACGAGCGACGACCGATCGCGTGGGGCGGGTTCCGCACCGGCGCCGGGTCCGCTATGATTCCCACGTCCATGCCCGCGCCCGCCGATCTTCGTCCGTCCGCTTCGGGAACTCTGGCGAAAAACCCGCTGGCGCACCTGCTCGTGTTCGTGGCGGAGAAGCGCCTCGACGGCACGCTGTTGCTGCGGGACCGCAAGGGCGGGGAGAGCTTCGTGGCATTTGCGCAGGGGGCACCGGGCAAGGTCAAGACATCGTTCGCGGTGGCGCCTTTCGGACGCGTGCTGACGCAGCTGGGGCTGGTCGACCACGACACGGTCGAGCGCGCGGCACAGGCGGCCTCTGCGGCCAACGAGCCGATTGGCGAGTACCTGCTAGCGCTGGGCAAGCTCGATCAAGCGCAGCTGGTTGCGGCGTTGCGCGAGCAGGTCATGCGTCGGATGATTCGCCTGTTCGAGCAGGTGACCGAGCACACGGCCTATGAGTTCTACGCGAACGTCAACCTGTTGGACGGCTGGGGAGGGCCGCTGCTCACGCCCATCGATCCGTATCGCGTGTTGTGGGAGGGCATCAACGCCCGGCCCAACGATCCGAACATCGAGCCGACGCTGGCGCGGCTGGGCGGGGCGCCGGTGCGATTGAGCGGGGCGATGGCGCTGGAGCGATTCGGGTTCGGACCGCCGGAGCTGATGCTCATCGACTTGCTGCGCGCGACCCCGATGAGTATCGACGATCTGGTCGGCAAGGCGGTGCTGCCGGTGCGGCAGAGCAAGCTGTTGGCTTATGCGCTGCTCATCACCAAGAGCATTGTGGTCGCGCCGGCGGCCGCCCCCGCGGTTCAGGCGGAATCGCCTCGAGGCACCCAGAAGTCGACGCCGGGCGTGTCCGCGGCGGGCAACGAGAGCCCCACCCGGACCACGACGCAGAACATGCCGGGCAGAGCCGTGCCGCTGACCGCGGCCGAGGAATCCTCCTTGCGCGAGGAGATCAAGCGTCGCGCCGCCAACATCGATAACGAGACCTTCTTCGCCGTGCTGGGCGTGCCCGACGACGCCGCGCCGGATGCGGTCCGCTCCGCGTACTTCGCCCTGGCGAAGAAGTGGCACCCCGACCGCCTTCCGGCGTCGCTGGCCGATGCGCGCGACGATGCCGCCCGGGTTTTTGCCCGCATGTCGGATGCGCACGCGACGTTGACGGACGCGGGGCGCCGGCAGAAGTACGTGGACATGCTCAAGTCCGGCGAGGGGCAGCCCGACGAGCAGGCGAAGGTGCAACGGGTCATCGAGGCCACGCTCGACTTCCAGAAGGCCGAGGTGTTCGTCAAGAAGCATGACTTCGAGAAGGCCGAGGCGTTGGCCCAGCGCGCGATGGAGGGGGATCCGGAGCAGCCCGACTACATGGCATTGTACGCGTGGGCCCTGGCGAACCGTCGGGAGCGCATGGCCAGCAAGGACTTCGGGGAGCCGCTGACGCTTCTGAACAGGGCTATCGCGCTCGAGCCCCGGTGCGAGCGTGCACGATTCTATCGCGGTACGCTGCTGAAGATGACTGGCAAGCAGCAGGCGGCGATTGCCGACTTCCGCCAGGCGGCCGAGCTCAATCCGCGCAACATCGACGCGGTGCGCGAAGTCCGCCTGTGGGAGATGCGCGGGACCGGCCAGCGCGAGGCCGGCGAGCAGGACGAGCCCAAGGCCGAAGCCCGGACCACCGGCACGGACCGGCCCATCGACTGGAAGCACGACGGCGTGGGGGAGATCTTCGGGCGTCTGTTCAAGAAGAAGTGAGGGCAGGGGCAATCCGAGTCCCGGTGCGTGTCAGTCCCAAGCCGGATCGAAGGCGGCGCCGCTCTCGGGGTGCACCGCGCTCACGACGCGGGGCCTGCCGCCCAGATCGCGATCCACGCGCACGTCGATGAACCCTTCACCCTCGAGCAGGGCGCGTGTGGCGTCGCCTTGCTCGCAGCCGATCTCCAGGGCGAGCACACCGCCGGCCACCAGATGGGCGCCGGCCTGCGCGCCAATGCGCCGGATGACGTCGAGGCCGTCCTCACCGCCCACCAGCGCGAGGTGAGGCTCGTGGTCGCGGACGTCGGCGGAGACCTCCTGCATTTCGCGCAAGGTGACATAGGGAGGATTGGCCGTGATCAAGTCGTAGGGCCGGGGCGCGGCGGCGTCGAATAGGTCTCCGCGGCGGAAGCGCACGTTCCACACCGCCCCGAGCCGCAACGCGTTCATGCGGGCCACCTCGAGCGCATCGGGCGAGATGTCGGTGGCCTCCACGTGCCAGGTCGGGCGCTCCTTGGCGAATGCGATCGCCACGTTGCCCGACCCGGTGCACAGGTCGAGCATGCGCCCGAACAGCGAATGGTCGCGCGTACGTTCGAGGGCCACCTCGACGAGGGTCTCGGTGTCGGGACGCGGGATGAGCACGCGGCGATCCACGCGGAACTCGTGGCCGTAGAACTCGCGTCGTCCGGTCAGGTACGCAACGGGCTCGCGTTTGCGCCGGCGCGCGACCAACTCGCGAATGCGGGCGAGTTCCGTGGCGACCAGCGGGCGATCGCGGTCCACGATGAGCTGGATGCGCGTGCAGCCGAGCACGAGGGAGACCAGCAGCTCGGCCTCCAGGCGCGGGGAGTCGATGCCCCGCGCCTTGAAGTCCCCGGAAATCCAGCGCAGCACGGCCTCCACGGTCCAGATCGCGTCCTGGGCGCCGGAGGTCTGCATGGCGAATCGCTTGTGCCAGACGCGGCCGGTTGTCAACCGCGACCACCACGGCCCTTGACCTTTGTTTCGCCAGGGCCCCTGATCCTGCCACCGGCATGCCCCCTTCCGCATCCTTTCGCCTCGTTCGCGCCCGCATCCCCGACGGCGGCAACGACACCGTCGAGACCAGCATCGTCGTCCGCGATGGACGAATCGAGCGGCTTGGCGCAGGCGCCGCACCCGGCCTTCCGGATCTGGACGCGGGTGGAGCGTGGGTTCTGCCCGGTGCGATCGACGGGCACGTGCACTTCGACGAGCCAGGCTTCACGCACCGCGAGGACTTCTCGTCGGGAACGCGCGCCGCGGCTGCCGGCGGCGTAACCACGGTGGTCGACATGCCGTGCACGTCGTTGCCTCCGGTGGTGGACGCGGACGCGTTCCGCGCCAAGCTGCACGTCATCGCGCCCCGCGCGCACGTCGACTTCGCGCTCTGGGGCGGCGTGCGGGGCAACGGCTTCGAGCCGGCCACGGTCGATCGATCGCTCGCGTCGCTCGCAACGCTGGGCGTGCGGAACATCAAGACCTACCTGATCTCGGGCATGGACACGTTCGAGGATCTCGGGCGCGACGAGCTCGAGCACGTCATGCGCACGGCCGCCAGGCTCGACCTGGTCGTAGGCGTGCATGCCGAGGATCGGGAGATGATCGACGCGGCGGCGGCGCGCGCGCACCACGACCCCGACGGCCGATCGGCGGGCGCCTACGCGCGCATCCGCAGCGCGGAGGCCGAAGCGCGAGGTGTGCAGACGTGCCTCGAGCTGGCTGCCAGCACCGGCGCGCGCTTGCACATCGTGCATCTGGCCTGCGGTGCGGGCGTCGAGGGCATCCGTCGTGCGCGTGCCGGGGGCGTGCGCGTGACGGCCGAGACCTGCCCGCACTACCTGCAGTTCACGGTCGACGATCTGCTGCGGATGGGCGCGGTGCTCAAGACCGCGCCGGTGGTCAAGTCCGCGGCGGATCGGGAGGCGCTCTGGCAAGGGTTGGCCGACGGAACGATCGACATGATTGCCACCGATCATGCGCCGGGGCAGTGGCCCGAGGAGAAGCACACGGGCTCGTTCTGGAGCGACTACGGTGGCATTCCGGGGGTCGAGCTGATGCTGTCGTATGTGCTGTCCGAGGGCGTGGCGGCAGGACGCATTTCCCTGGAGCGTGCGGTGGAGTTGTTGAGCGCGGGGCCTGCGCGGGTACATCGTCTGGGGCCTGCCAAGGGCGCGCTTCGCGAGGGTGCCGACGCCGACCTGGTGATCTTCGATCCCGCGCAGTGTTGGACGGTGAGGGCCGCGCAGCTGCAGACGCGCCAGAAGTACACGCCCTTCGAGGGCATGACGATGGTGGGGCGCGTGCTACGCACGTTCGTGCGGGGGGTCGAGGTCTTCGAGCAGGCTCAAGGGCCTGTCGGCAAAGCCTCGGGCCGCCTGGTTGTCCGCGAGCCGCTGCCTTCATGACCGATATCGGTGCCAAGCCGCCACAGCAGGCGAACGGGCCGGCGCGCGGTGCAATGACCGCAGGCGAGCGTCCGTCCGCGGGTGTGCATGTCGCCCTGCTGGTGACCCAGGTGGCGTTCGGCGCCTTGTCCGTGGAAGGCAAGCTGGCGATGGGCGAGCGGTTCCGGGTGGACCCGTCGGCTCTCGCCATGGCGCGGATCGTGGGCGGATTTGCTGCATTCGCGGTGCTGATGGCGCTCACGCGCCAGCCGCTGGTCCGGTCCCTGCGCGACCACGGGTCGCTCGCAGGCTTGTCGCTGCTGGGCGTGGTGATCAACCAGGCGTTCTTCCTGCACGGCCTCAAGCACACATCGCCGCTGTCGGCTACGTTGCTGGTGGCGACGATTCCGGTGTTTGCCGCGGCGATCTCGGTGGTGCTGGGGCACGAGCGCGTCACGGCCCGCATGGCGATCGGCCTGGCGGTGGCGTTGTTGGGAATTGGCATCTTGACCGGGTTCGGCCTGCCGGCGCTGGGGGACCTTCTGGTGCTCATCAACTCGCTGGCGTATTCGCTGTACCTGGCTCTGGCTCCGACGCAGCTGGCGCGGCACGGGGCCACCGTGGTTGTGACGTACGCATTCGGCTTCGGGGTGCTGTTCATGGCACCGGTGGGCGGGCCAGCCCTGGTGCACGGCGCGATCACCTGGTCGCCGGGCGCTTGGGCGCTGGTGGGGTTCGTCGTGCTGGTGCCGACGGTGCTCGCCTATCTATCGAACGCGTGGGCGCTGGCCCGGGCGCGGCCGAGCCTGGTGGCGGTGTACGTGTACCTGCAGCCGCTGATCGTTGCGATGCTGGCGTGGGAGCAGCTGGGGCTTGCACCGAGCCGGCGCATCGTGCTGGCCGCGGCAGCGATCCTCGCGGGCGTGGCCATTGTCACGAGCCCGGCGTGGACGCGGCGCCGAACACTGTTCCGCGGCGAATGAGGGCGCGATCGCACGGCTGGACAAACCGCGATTCGGGCCGTGTTGGGGGCCATGGCAGGGCAGCGGTGTCCCGAGCATGGCCCCGGGTGCCGCCGCGCTCGCGCAACGGCGCAACGGCCCGGGTTCGTATCGAATGCAGCCCCTTGCCCGCGACGGAATGGCCCGACGACGGCGTCGGGTGTAAGAGGAAGTTGTTCGCGCTTGTTGTGAACGTATCCGCTCTTGCCACGAGGACCATTGCGATGAATCGGACCCACTTCGCGCTTACAGCTATCGCGTTGATCGTTTCGGCTGCCGCCGGGTGCGCCAAGGAGAGCACCGTCGGCGTCTCCGCGGCACCGGGGTCGAGTGCGCCGCCCCCGGCGCCGGCCGCGTCCGTCGCGCCCTCGGCGGCCACCGGCAGCTCATCACCGCAAGCGTCCGCTGCGCCAGCTGCGGCGTCGTCCGATCGGATCACGGTCTGCACCGGGCAGGAGAAGCGAGACATGGTTTCGGTGGAGCGGGCCAGGATCGAGGGCGACACGCTGCAGCTCGACACGAGCTTCTCGGGAGGCTGCGCGGAGCACGCCCTGGGCGTCTGCTACGAGGGCCGATTGACGGAGGGCCAGCCGGTGCAGGTTGCCGCCGTGGTGTGGCACGACGCCCACGGAGACAGCTGCAAGGCGATTTCGGACAAGCACCTTGCGATCGACTTGGGGCCGCTCAAGAAGGCGTATCAGGATGCGTACAAGACGCAGAGCGGCAAGATGTCGATCGGGCTCCCGGGACAGAGCGTGCTGTATCAATTTTGATTCCGAACTGCTGCTCGGGGGCGACTGCCTCGTAGTGAGCCCCCCACGCGCAGCGCTCCGTCGTCGACGGCCGGGGCCGGCGAGGCACGTTCTCTGGGCTGTTTGCCGTCACCGTTCGCGCGTATGCTGGAGCGCGATGGACGAAGGAGCTACGCGATGACCTCCAAGCCTTTGTTGATCGGGCCGGCGACCGTATTCACCAACAGCGCCCAGGACACGATCGTACATGACGCGGGCGTGCTGTGCGAAGGCGGGCGCGTGCGCGAGGTGGCGCGATACGAGCAGCTGGCGGCCAAGGCCGGCGATGCCGATGTGCTGGACGCGCGCAACAAGCTGGTGCTGCCCGGCCTGATCAATGCGCACCATCACCTGTATTCCACCTACGCCCGCGCGATGCCCATCCCTGCGGGCACGGACCTGCACGACTTCCCGCACATCCTCGACGGGATCTGGTGGCGGCTGGACCGCGCTCTGGATCTGGAAGCGGTGGAGGCCGGCGCCTGGCCGCCCGCGCTCGACTCTCTGCGCAGCGGCACCACGACCATCGTCGACCATCACGCGTCGCCCACCGCGATTCGCGGCTCCCTGGTTGCGCTCGAGCGCGTCTGCCTGGCCGCGGGCCTGCGCGCGGCGCTCTGCTACGAGATCACCGACCGCAACGGCCCCGAAGGCGCCCTGCTCGGTATCGAGGAGAACGCCTCCTTCGCCCTCTCCCACGAGGCCTCCGCCCGTATCCGCGGGCTGCTCGGCCTGCACGCGTCGTTCACCGTGAGCGACGCCACCCTGCACAGCGCGTCGGCGGCGGTCAGCGCCGATCTTCCGATTCACATTCACACGGCCGAGGCCATTGCGGACGTGGACCGGACGCGCGATCTGTTCGGCAGCTCGATCCTCGACCGGCTGCAGAAAGCCAAGCTGCTTCGGCCGGGCAGCCTCCTGGTGCACGGCGTACATCTAGGCGACGACGAGCTGCGCCGGGTGGCCTCCGCCGGGGCGTGGATCGTGCACAACCCGGAGTCCAATGCGAACAATGCGGTAGGCCACTTCGACCCGCTGCGCGCGATGGCGTTGGGCGTGCGCGTGGCGCTCGGCACCGACGGCATGGCGAGCAACATGCTGCGGGCGGCCAAGTCGGCATATCTGATGTTGCGCCAGGCCCGTCGCGATCCGACGGTGGGCTTCGATCTGCCGCGACGGCTGCTGTTCGAGGCCAACGTGCGTCTGGCGCGGGGGCTGTTCGGCGAGCCGCTGCTGGGTTCGCTGGTGGCGGGCGCACCGGCCGACTTGTGCGTGGTCGACTACGACCCGCCGACTCCGCTCGACGCCTCGAGCTTTGACGGGCACTTCACCTTCGGGATCACGGAGGCGCCGGTGGCGGCGACCGTGTCCGACGGCGTGGTGCGGATGAGCGGCGGCGCCTTCCCGGGGATCGACGAGGCGGCGATCAGGCGTCGCACGCTGGCTGCGGCGCGTGCCGTGTGGAAGCGGCTGTCCTAGTCTCGACTTGGGCGGCGCCGGGTCAAATGCCTTCGCACAGCCTTGCCAGGCATTCGGATGCGGATTCGCGCACGCACAGGTCGTAGGAAGCGGACATGGGCGTGGGCTCGGGGTTGACCTCCACGAGCTTGGCTCCGGCCTTTCTGGCATACAGCGGCATCTGCGCGGCCGGGTACACCACGGCCGACGTTCCGATGGAGATCAGCAGGTCGCAGCTCACGATCGCGCGCATCGCGGCGTCGATGACCTCGCCGTCCAACGCGTCACCGAACCACACGATGGCGGGGCGCCACCAGGCGCCGCAGGAGCAATGCGGGTCGAGCAGCGGTGCGTCGCGCGATTCGGCGCGCCGACCGCACTTCTCGCAGCGAAGCCGCCACAGGCTGCCGTGCAGCTCGTGCACGTTGCGGCTTCCGGCCAGCTGGTGCAGTCCGTCGATGTTCTGCGTGACGACGGTGACGCCGTGGGAGGCGGCTTCCGCGCGGGCGATGAGCTCGTGGCCTGGATTCGGCTTGCAGGCGCCCACCAGCTTTCGGCGGTAGTTGTGGAACTCCCAGACGCGGGCGGGGTCGGCTTCGAAGGCTGGCTGGCAAGCGTAGGACTCGTAGTCGTACTGTTTCCAGATACCACCTTTGCCGCGGTAGGTGGGAACGCCGCTCTCGGCGGACATGCCTGCGCCGGTGAAGAACACGACGCGGCGGTGGTTCCTTACGAGGTAGTCCGACAGGCCCATGCGACGCGTTCGTACCATGGCTGCACGGGCGCGGCAAACGGGCGTCGCGGAGTGGAGCGGAGGCAAGGCGCGTTTGACGCGGTGGCGAGCGTGCAGTAAGCACGCTCGCACGTTTCTGGAGCCGCACCGATGTCCAAGGTCTACTTCTACTACTCGGCGATGAACGCCGGGAAGTCGACGATTCTGCTGCAGTCGAGCTACAATTACCGCGAGCGGGGCATGAATACGCTCCTGCTGTGTCCGGCCCTGGACACACGGGCCGGTGTGGGCCAGATTCGTTCGCGCATCGGCTTGGAGGCCGGCGCCACCTCGTTCGCCGTCGACGCCGACCTGCTCGAGCTCACGCGCGAGGTGCACGCCCGCACGCCCCTGGCCTGCGTACTGGTGGACGAGGCGCAGTTCCTGACGTCGGCCCAGGTCTACCAGCTCACCGAGATCGCCGACGTGCTGCGCATTCCTGTGCTCGCCTACGGCATTCGGACGGACTTCCAGGGCAACCTGTTCGAGGGCAGCCAACGGCTGCTGGCGCTGGCCGACAACCTCATCGAGCTCAAGACGATCTGCCATTGCGGCCGCAAGGCGACCATGGTGCTGCGGGTCGACGCGTCCGGCCGTGCGGTGCGGGAAGGCGCGCAGATCGAGATCGGGGGCAATGACCGGTATGTCTCGGTGTGCCGCCGTCACTTCAAGGAAGGGCGCGCGCTGAGCTGAGCGGCAGGCGACGCGTGCCGTCGCGCGATCAACGCAACACGACGACACCCGGTAGCGAACACCCTGGTACTCTCGTAGTCCACGCGGGCCAGGATGAACTCGTGGACGCGCACCTGCAGCCCGCTGCCGTCGGCGGGAGCGGCCCGGGGCGGCGTTGCGCCGAATACCTTCTTGGCGAGGCGCCCGCCGATGAACAGCAGTACCAGGCCCATGAACAGCTTGAAGTTGCGCGGATCCGGAAGCAGGTAGACGCGAGCGAGGGAGCCGGCCACCACCCCCGGGATCGTCCCTACGACGATGAGAGCCGCGACCGGCCAGAGCATGCGTCGCTCCCGCACGTAGCGGTACACGCCCGACGGGATGGCTACGACATTGAACAGATGATTGGTGGGAGCGACGGCGGGCCCACGAATCCCAGCACGCTGACTTGGAAGGGCAGCAGGACGAAAGCGCCGGACACGCCGCCCATGGAGGTCACGGTGGACACCACGAAGGCGACCAGGAAGGGCAGGAGCGGGAAGACATACACTCGTTATCCCGAGAAGTGCATGGTGGGCACGGCGCCTTTGTACCAGCGAGCGCGCCGCAAGTGCTCCTGTCGTGGCATGTGCCGTTCGGTGCGACGTTCCCGCACCGATTCGAACGGTGCGGGGCCGAAAACTTGGCACGATCGGCGTCGATGCTGTGAATTGCGATGGGGCCTCGTCGGGTTCGACAGGCCCGACATCGAGCGACGCCCAGGGCGTGTGATGGAGGTAAACGTGTCAGGATTGTTCGGCTTCATCTCGAACAGCGCAGAGATCGGCGCCGCGGCGCTCGAAGCGAGCATGGGCAGCCTCGACTTGGGGCGGGCCGACTCGCTGCTTCGCTGGGGCATCGGCTTCCACCACGAGGGCGAGGTGCTCCTGCGTCGTCATCCGGCCGACGCGCGCTCGGCCGTACCGATGCGGCAAGTCCTGGGCGAGGTGCGCGGGGTGAGCCTGATTGGCCATTATGGCAAGGCGTCGGCCGGAGCCCGTGGCACCGAAGATACCTATCCATGCCGCTACCGAAGCTGGCTGTACGCGCACTGCGGTGCGGTCGACCAGTCGGAGCCGTTCCGCAGCGCCCTGCGGCTGCGGCTGCCGGACTTCCTGAGTGCGAATCTGCAGGCCGACACGAGCAACGAGCTGCTGTTCCGTCTGTTCCTGTCGTGCCTACATGACAGGAACGCGCTGCTGGACGGCCGTGCCACGGCAGCGCACGCGCGCGACGCCATTCGCGCGTATCTAGCGGCAGTTCGACGTGCAGCGGCGCAGGCGGGGCTGGTGGCGCCTGCGTTGAATCTGCTGGTAGGCAATGGGGAGTTCCTGGCGGTGGCGCGCACCGGTGCCCGCATCGCGTTTCGCTCGGTGGACGGGCCTCGCGAGCTGGATTTGGTGCTGGGCGATCGCGCCGATCGTCTTGCCATCTCGTCCAGGACCTCACCTCGCGTGGACCTGGTGTTCAGTGACCCTGCCCGGGCCGCCGGGCGCTTCATCGACGTCGCGCCCGGGACGCTGCTGGTGCTCAGCGCGGACGCCCCGCCGGTTTCGGCGGCTATCGAGCCCGAGGGCGTGAGCCGCGCCGCCTGATTGACCGTCCAGCGCGTCGCGAGCGCGCGGCGGGTCTCAGTTGCGGCATTGGTGGTCCTGGGGATCGCACGTTCCTCCGGAGCAGTTCGCGTCGGTCAGGCATTCCACGCAACGCTGCGACGTGGTTTCGCAATAGGGTGTGCCGCCCCCGCAGTCGCCGGACGCGAGGCACTGCACGCAGCGGCCCATGGTGGTGTCGCACCGGGGCCGATCCCCGCCGGCGCAGTTCGCGTCGCCCACGCATTGCACGCAGATCCCGCGAATCGTGTCGCAGTACGGCGTGCCGGTGGCGGCCGCGCAGTCGCCGCTCGTGGAGCATCCGGGCACGCACCGGTGTGTCGTGGTATCGCACGTCTCGCCGTGCCCGGTGCAGTTGGCCGCCGCCAGGCATTCCACACAACTGTTGCTGGTCGGATCGCAGTACGGGCGCCCCTGTCCGCATTGGCTGTTGGTCGTACATTCCACGCAGGCGTGGCTGACCGGATCGCACACGCCGTTCTGGCAATTGGCGTCGCCGAGGCATTGGACACAATAGCCCAGACCAGGCCCGCAATACGGGGTAGGGGGCGCGCATTGGCCGTCGCCGCTGCACGCGGTGGTGTGGGCTCCGCCGGTACCTGAATTCGCTCCGGAGCCGCCGGTGCCGGTGCCGGAGCCGCCGGTGCCAGTCGGCACGGAGCCGGCGGTCGTCGTGGTGCTCGAGCCGCAGCTGGTGCTCAGGGATATCGATAGGAAGGCAAGGGCAAGGGGCAGAACGCGAGCGCCGATCATGGCTACCTCCGGACGAGACAGGAAGCTGAAGGTCCTGCTGATGTAGTAACCGGAGCCGCCGGGCGGCAGGCACGCACCGGGGCGATGCTTCGAGGAGCGACAACGCTTTGGGTGGAGGCGCGATCGATTCGTTCAACCCTCGGGGTGCCAGGGCGGCGTGCGCATGGTGCGAGGCTCCCTCACATGGCCCATTGAGTGTCCGAGCGAGCGGGTGTACGAGGGGCGGATCAGGAGATCACCATGACCGTCGACAAGGTACGCCAGCTAGCACACCGCGATGAAGCCAGCCTCGTCCAGTTCCTGCGCGACATCGTCTCGATCCCGTCGTTCTCCTCGCAGGAGGAGAAGGTCGTGCGCCGCATCGCCGCGGAGATGCAGAAGGTGGGATTCGACGAGGTGCGGTTCGACGACGTGGGCAACGTGATCGGGCGTGTGGGCAACGGGCCGGTGAAGATCATGTTCGACAACCACATCGACACGGTGGGCGTGGGGGATCCCGGAGCGTGGGGCGGACGTGATCCCTTCGACGCGCAGCTCAAGGATGGGAAGGTGTGGGGCCGCGGGGTGGTCGACGAGAAGGCGGCGATGGCCAGCACGGTGTATGCGGGCAAGCTCATCAAGGAGCTGGGGCTGGGAGAGCGCTGCACGGTGTGGGTGGTGGGCTCGGCGATGGAGGAGGACTGCGACGGGCTGAGCCTGCTGCATCTCATCCAGAAGGAAGGCATCAAGCCGGACTACGTGGTGTTGGGGGAGCCCACGGACCTCGACGTGTACCGCGGGCATCGCGGCCGCGTGGAGATGACGGTGACCACCAAGGGGCTTTCCGCGCACGCAGCGCACTGCCACAAGGGTATCAACCCGCTCTACAAGATGGCGCCCATCGTGCTGGACATCGAGAAGCTCAACGAGCGTCTGGCGGTCGACGACTTCCTGGGCAAGGGCACGATCACGGTGTCGTTCATGGAGGTCAAGACGCCGTCGCTCAACTCGGTGCCGGACACGGCCAAGATCTTCCTCGATCGCCGGCTGACGGCGGGCGAGACGATGGAGCTGGCGCTCGAGCAGATCCGCGGGCTGCCGAGCTTCCGCGACGCCACCGTCGAGGTGCTGCGTCACGAGGCCAAGGCCTGGACGGGCAAGGATGTCGCGCAGGAGAAGTACTTCCCGACGTGGGTGTTGCCCGAGGATCACGACCTGGTGCAGGCGGCGGTCGAAGCGGTGGAGCTGGCGCGCGGATCGCGGCCTCGGGTTTCCCGCTGGGTGTTTTCGACGAACGGCGTGGCGACGATGGGGCGTCTGGGCATTCCGACGATCGGATTCGCGCCCGGGCTCGAGGAGCTTGCGCACACGACGCGCGAGTACATCGAGGTGCGCGATCTGGTCACCGCGGTGGTAGGCGCGGCCCTGCTGCCTAGGAAGCTCGCGGACCGGCTCGCCAAGAAGGCGTGATGCACGACACGGCGCGGACGACATGAAGCCGACCACGACAGCGACCTGGAGACTGGTCTGCACCGAGTGCGGGGAAACCTACGACGAGCAAGCGGTGCGCTACGTGTGCCCGCGCTGCGCGCAGCAGCAGCAGCCGGGTGGCGTGACGCGCGGCGTGTTGCAAGTGAGCTGGCAGCCCGAGGCACTGCGCGCGGGATGGCGCCGGGCCCTGGGCGTGCCCGACCGCATCGGCCTCGAGCGGTATCGCGATCTGCTGCCGGTCGGACCGTCGGCGCCGCGCATCCCGCTGCTGGTGGGCGACACGCCCACGCTCGACGTGCCGCGGCTGCGAAGCCGGATCGGCATGCCCCGGCTGTTCGTCAAGGACGACACGCGCAACCCGAGCGCCTCGTACAAGGATCGGGCGAGCGCGCTGGTTTGCATGAAGGCGGCCGAGTACGGCGAGAAGACGATCGTCGCGGCCTCCACGGGCAACGCGGCCACGGCCCTGTCGTGCGTGGCGGCGTCGCTGGGCCAGCGCGCGGTCATTTTCGTTCCGGCCTCGGCCCCGCCCGCCAAGCTGGTGCAGATGCTGTGCTACGGCGCCGAGGTGGTGCCGGTGGATGGCACCTACGACCAGGCGTTCGAGCTGTCGCTGGAGGCCACGCGCCGGTTCGGCTGGTACAACCGCAACACGGCGTTCAACCCGTTCACCGTCGAAGGCAAGAAGACCTCGGCCTTCGAGATCGTGCTGGCGCTGGGCAAGGTGCCCGACGCGGTGGTCGTGCCCGTGGGCGACGGGGTGATCATTTCGGGCGTGGCGAAGGGATTCCGGGACATGATCGCGGCCGGGGCGATCGATCGGATGCCGCGGCTGATCGCCGTGCAGGCCGAAGGGTCTGCGTCGATCGCGCGGGCGGTGCGGTCGGGGGCCGACCTGGAGCCGACGATCGACGCGCACACGGTGGCGGATTCGATTTGCGTATCGGCGCCTCGAGCGGGGCTGCTGGCCGTGCGGGAGATCCGGGCGAGCGGTGGAGCGGGGGTGATCGTGAGCGACGAGGCGATCCTGGAAGCCATTGGCGAGCTGGCGCGGCACGCCGCAGTGTTTGCCGAGCCGGCGGGCGCGGCGGCCCATGCGGGGCTGCTGGCCGCGCTGCAGCAAGGCCTGGTGACGCCCAAGGACGACGTGGTGCTGCTCGTGACCGGACACGGGCTCAAGGACATCGCCTCGGCGTCCAAGGGAGTGAAGATTCCGTCCGCCATCCGCCCCGACGCGGAAGCTTTGAAGGAGAGATTCTGAGATGAGAGATCCCAAGAAGGTTTTGGAGAATACGATTCAGCGCTGCCGCGAGCGCAACATCATCATTCCCACGTTCGAGGAGATGATTCACCCGGAGCGGGTGCCGCAAGGAATCAAGGACGAGCTCAAGTCGATCGGTCTGTGGGATCTGAACTCCCGCAACCTGTTCCGCATTACGTGGAAGAACGAGCCGGTGGCCAAGGGAGGCGGCTTCGGCGGCGTCAACTACATCGAATTGCCCAAAGAGCTCACGGGCGTCAACGCCCGCATCTTCACTCTTCTGGGCAAGTTCTTTCCCACGGGCGCCCACAAGGTCGGCGCCACCTTCGGTCCGCTGGTCACCCGCCTGATCGAGGGACGCTTCGATCCCACCACGCAGAAGGCCCTGTGGCCGTCCACCGGCAACTACTGCCGCGGCGGCGCGTTCAACTCCGTGCTGTTGGCCTGCGACGCCATCGCGGTGCTGCCCGAGGGCATGTCCAAGGAGCGCTTCGAGTGGCTCAAGACCGTGGGCGCGGAGATCATCGCCACCCACGGCAGCGAGAGCAACGTCAAGGAGATCTACGACAAGGTCAAGGAGCTGCTGACGACCCGTGGCGACACGGTGGTCAACCTCAACCAGTTCGAGGAGCTGCCCAACGCGATGTGGCACTACGCAGTCACCGGTGCGGCGATGGAGGAGGTGTTCCTCAAGAATCGCACGGCCGGCCAGCGCTTCGCGGGCCTGGGCCTCACGCAGGGCTCGGCCGGCACGCTGGGCGCGGGCGAGTACCTCAAGGAGAAGTTCCCGCTGGTCAAGGTCGCCGCGGCGGAAGCCTGGGAGTGCCCTACGCTGCTGCACAACGGCTACGGCGCCCACCGCATCGAGGGAATCGGCGACAAGCACGTACCCTGGATTCACAACCTCAAGAACACCGACCTGGCCGTGGACGTCGCCGACGAGGACTGCATCCGCGTCATGCGCCTGTTCAACGAGCCTGCCGGCAAGAAGCACCTGGTGCACGCCGGGGTCGCCCCCGAGATCGTCGATCGGCTGCACCTGCTGGGCATCTCCGGCATCGCCAACCTGCTGACGACCATCAAGATGGCGAAGTACTACGAGATGAACTCGGATGACGTGCTCTTCACCGTAGCGACCGACTCGATGGAGATGTACCAGTCGCGGCTCGTCGAATACCGCGAGCTCGAGGGCGAATACACCGAGACCCATGCCGCCGCGGACTTCGATCGGCGCCTGCTCGGCCAGACGACCGACCACATGCAGGAGCTGGGGTACTGGGACCGCAAGCGCATGCACAATCTCAAGTACTTCACCTGGGTCGAGCAGCAGGGCAAGACCGTCGAGGAGCTCAACGCCCAGTGGTATGACGACAACTACTGGACGCGGCAGTTCCATGCCATCAAGGACATCGACGAGAAGATCCGGGAGTTCAACGACAAGACCGGGCTGTTGAAGAAGTATCGTTGACAGGTCATGGGCCGTCCGAAGCGGGGAGAGCAGTCGGCTCCCCGCCGCCGGGCGGGTGAGGAGTGCGCAGTGGCAGGGCAGTGTTGGCGATGTGGAGCGGACTTGGCGGGCGCGACGGGCCCCGAGGGTGTCTGTCCGGTCTGCGGCGGGGATCTGCGCGTGGTGTCCGCCGAGGCCCCGGAGCGGCCGTCGGGGCAGGCACCGGCTCGAGGCCAGGGGCCCGAAGCCGAGCCGGTACGCGTTCCGCCGCCTCGCCCCGAATGGGTGATTGCCGCCGCGGTCGGGGCCACGATTGCCATTCTGCTCGGCGCGGTAGTGGCGTGGCGTCTTTCGGACGACTCGCTCCTTCCTACGGTGGAGTCCCTGGGCGGACCCGACAATGTGGATTCGGCCGTGCCGCTTCCGCCGCCACCGCCGCCGCCCGAGCCGGCGGCTTCCGACGACGAAGAGCAGCTTCCGATCGAGGTGCCCGCCGAGATCGAGGCCGAGGCGGAAGGCAGCGCCCAGCCGGCCGGCTCCGGCGCGCTCTCGGCGTCCGCGACAGCGTCCTCGAGCGGCCCGCGACGATAGCGAATCCAGCACGTTCCTTGCCACGCAATGCGCCGGTGGTACGATGGGACACGCTTGAGCCCGGCCCGGCAGCGGCGGTCGTGACGCGCGCGTCGGGAGGGCGAGGCGCAGTCTGGAAAGGACTCCTGCATGCCGGAACGGATCGTGGCGGTGGTGATGGCGGGCGGAATGGGCGGACGCCTCCGGCCGCTCACCCAGGTCCGGGCCAAGCCCGCCGTGCCCTTCGGGGGGGTCTACCGGATCATCGACTTCACCCTGAGCAATTGCATCAACTCGGGTCTACGCCATATCTTCGTGCTCACGCAGTACAAGTCCCACTCCCTGAGCAACCACCTCAAGGCAGGGTGGAACTTCCTGTCCCGTCGCATGGGCCAATTCATCGACGAGGTACCCGCGCAGATGCAGCTGGGCTCCGGATGGTACCAGGGTACGGCCGATGCCATCCGGCAGAACATGAATCTGATTCACGATTCGAGCTGCGATCAGGTGTTGGTGCTCGCGGGCGACCACATCTACAAGATGGACTACCGCATCATGGCCGGGTGGCACCGGGAGCACGACGCGGCGCTGACCGTGTCCGTGCTGCGCACCGACCCGGAGTCTGCCAAGAGCTTCGGCGTGGTCGAGGTCGATGAGAACTGGCGCGTATTGAGCTTCGACGAGAAGCCCCAGCACCCCAAGAGGATTCCGGGAACGGACGAATGCCTCGTATCGATGGGAGTCTACCTGTTCGACCGGGAGCGGCTGATTGCCAATCTCGACGACGTTGCGGTGGATTTCGGCCGCCATCTGATTCCGAAGATGATCGCGTCGGGCGAGCTGGTGTCGGCCTTCGACTACCGGACGCGCAACATCATTCCCGAGTACGAGTACGCGACCGTCGACGGCATGCGGCGCCGGGAGCTGGTGCCCAACGCCAGCGACGCGGACTACTGGCGAGACGTGGGCAGCATCGAGGCTTTCTGGGCGGCGAATCTCGATCTGGTGGCCACACGGCCGCTGTTCAACCTCTACGGGGAGAAGTGGCCCATCTTCAACAATCCCCAGCACTTTCCCCCTGCCAAGTTCGTTCACGAGGGCCCCGGCCGCACCGGCCACGCCGTCAATTCGATCGTCGGCGACGGTGTCATTCTCAGCGGCGCCCGCGTCTCGCGCTCGGTGCTCGCCTCGGGCATCTACGTGCACTCCTACGCGACCATCGAGACCTCGGTGCTGCTCGGCGGCGCGATGGATGGCGGCATCTTGCAGGAAACCACGGTCGGACGAGCCTGCAGCATCCGCAACGCCATCATCGACAAGAACGTCGAGATTCGTTCCAACACGACGCTCGGCTACGATCGGGCGCTCGATCAGAGTCGCGGCTTGCGCACCGTGAGCCTGGCCGGCAGCACCGACTACATCGTGGTGGTGCCCAAGAAGTGCGTGTTGTGAGTCTCCGTAACCGGCGCGGCGGCGGTCACTATCGCCGGCTGTCGGGCGCCGGCGCGCAGTCCATCGGGGGGACCGAGATGCGCGCGGCGAATTCTGGCCGGAAGCGAACGCACTGGTTCTTTCCCGCGGATTTCGCCTCGTACATCGCTTGGTCCGCGAACCGCACGAGCGTTGCGAAGTCCCCTGCATCCCGCGGGTAGCTGGCGATCCCGATGCTCGCCCCCAGCGAACGGAATTGCCCTTTCAGGCGCAACGGTTCCCGGATGCTCTGCAGGACCTTGTCCG
The DNA here is from genome assembly GCA_021847645.1 of Myxococcales bacterium. Classification (GTDB taxonomy): domain Bacteria; phylum Myxococcota_A; class Polyangia; order Polyangiales; family Polyangiaceae; genus JAJZQG01. Next base: position 34,835 of record JAJZQG010000014.1, on the reverse strand, counting down.
CCACGCGCGCGGCGTCCTCGTGCCGCTCCAGCTCCGTCAGGAGGATGACGAACTCGTCGCCGCCGAACCGGCCCACCAGGTCCGACTCGCGCACGGTCACCAGCATCCGCTCGGCCACCTTGCGCAACACCTCGTCGCCGGCGTTGTGCCCGAATTCGTCGTTGATCGGCTTGAAGCCGTCCAGATCGATGAACAGCACGGCCATCGGCCAGCTCCGGCGTCGCGCCAGGGCCTCCAAGCCGTCATACAGGTGCTCGAGCAAACGCCGGTTCGCCAGACCGGTCAGTGGGTCGTGATCGGCTAGATGCTTGATTAGCTGCTCGGCCTTGCGACGCTCCCGGACCTCGTCCGTAAGCTCGGCGTTGGCGGCCGCCAGCTGCGCGGTCCGCTCCCCGATACGGTCCTCCAGCGTGCGATTGACCAGGGTCAGCTGATCGAGCAGGCGCCGTCGCTCGGTGACCGCCGCGGACAAGGCGAGCACGGTCACAGCCACGGTTGCGGCGAAGAACTGCACCAGCATCAGCGACTCATTCAGCGACCCGGTAAGAAACGGGCCGTGCCCCCGCACCGTGCCCCAGATGGCTACGATGGACACCATCGCTACAGCGGTCGCCGCCTCGCGCAGGCTGAAGCGGAAAACCACCCACAACAGCAGCGGCATCACCAAGTAGGGCAGCGAGTACGTATAGCGCTCCCGCAGCCATCCGCCGAACAGCACGAAGCCCGTCGGCATGAGCATCACCAGGATCAGGACCGCCTCGATCACCCGTGCCGTCGTCCATCGTTGGCGAGGACGAACCGTCCACGCGAGCAGCATCGGCGCATATACCAAGATGCCGGAAGCGTCGCCGAGCCACCAGGTGACCCAGGACGTGCCCAGCACGTTCCATCCAGCAGCCCGGCAGCCGACCAAGGCCAACACGCCCACCGTGGCCCCGATCATGGCCGTGGTCGCAGCCAGCGCAACGAACCGGAACGCGCTGCGTACGTCGTCGAATGGATGCGACGAGCCGATGACCCGGGCCAGCAGGGTCCAGCCGGTCATGGCTTCGAGCGTGTTGCCGGCGCCCGTGATGAGCGCCCCACCGATTGCGGCGAGCGTGCCGACCGCGGGCTGTCCCATGAAGTAGGCCAGATTCGACACGGTCGCGCCGGCGAGAATGCCGGGCCAGACCCGCGGACCGAACAGCACCAGCGAGGCCAGGGCGATGCCGGAAGGAGGCCACACGGCGGTGGCGTTGGTGTGCGCGAAGGACAGCGAGAGCCCGAAATGCGCGGAGCCGAAGTAGATCGCGCCCACGACCGCGATGGCCGCCAGCGTGCGGATCCATCCGCCGGGGCCTGCCGTTGCGCGATGCGTCGAGTCGGTCATCTGTCCTTGTGAGCGAGCATGGGCGTGCGGGTGAACGACGGCAAGCGGCCCGGTGCCGAGGAAAATGACGGGCGGTGCGTCGAGGATGGAATGAAGCGCGTGGTCAGCCGCGCGCCGCGATCGTGCGACGCCGCGGCCGCGCGGGTCAGGGGTGAAACTTCTTGCCGGTCTTCGCCATCTCGACCAGCACTGGTGCCGGCTCCCAGCGGACACCCAGCTTCTGGTGGTAGGCTTCGATACGCTTGAGAACCTCGGAGGCGCCCACCGCGTCGACATAGCGGAAGGGCCCGCCGCGGAACGGCGGGAAGCCGAGGCCGAAGATAGCGCCGATGTCGCCGTCGCGCGGGCTGCGCAGGATGCCGTCGCCGAAGCAGCGCAGGGCCTCGTTGACGAACTGCAGCGAGCAGCGCATCTGGATCTCCTCGGGCGCCAGCTTGTGCTTGGGCTCGATGCCCAGGACCTCGTAGACGCTCGTGTCGACGTGCTTGCCCTTGCCCTTCTTCTTGGCGGCCTCGCCGTAGAGGTAGAAGCCGCGCTCGTTCTTGCGGCCCTTGCGGTTGTCGGCCACCAGCTTCTCCATCGTAGGCGGAGGACGCATCCGCTCGCCGAAGGCTTCGACCATGATCGGCCCGACATGCGCCGCAATGTCGATGCCGACCTCGTCCAGCAGCGTCACGGGCCCGACGGGCCATCCCCAGCGGCGCATGGCACCGTCGATGTCTTCGATCTTGATTCCCTCGGCCAGGATGTAGCTGGCCTCGTTCATCAGCGGCCCGAGGATGCGGCTCGTGTAGAAGCCCACTCCGTCGTTGACCACGATGACGGTCTTGCCCTGCTTCTTGCCCAGGTCCACGGCGGTCGCCACGACCCACGGTGCGGTCTTCTTGGTGGCGATGACCTCGAGCAGGGGCATCTTGTGCACCGGGCTGAAGTAGTGCATGCCCACGACCAACTCGGGCCGCGAGGCCGCCTCGGCGATGCGCGTGATGGGAAGCGACGAGGTGTTCGACGCGAAGATGGTATTCGGGCTGCAGACCGACTCGACCTCCTTGAGCACGCGGTGCTTGAGGCCCAGGTCCTCGAAGACGGCCTCGATGACCAGGTCGACGTCTCCGAATCCAGCGTAGTCGACGGTGCCGGTGAGCAATGCCATCTTGCCGGCGCGCTCGAACTTGGTCATCTGGCGTTTCTTGACGCGCTCGGCGAAGATGTCAGTGACGTACTTGTAGCCGCGGGCCAGGCCCTCGAGGTCCTTCTCCTTGAGGCGAATGGGCAGCCCGGCATTGTTCATGGTGACGTAGCAGATGCCGCCGCCCATCAGGCCGCCGCCCAGCATCCCTGCCTGGCGCACCGGACGAGCCTTGACCTCCGGGTCGTCCACGCCGGTATCCTTCTTGAGGGCCGTGGTGGCGTGGAAGATGCCAATGAGCTGACGTGCCGTGTCGCTCATGACCAGCTCGCCGAAGTACCTGGCCTCGAGATCCGCGGACACGTCGAAGCCCTTGTCGGCGTAAACCTCGAGCACGTCGATGATGCGCTCGGTCGCGGGGTAGTGACCGTAGGTCTTCTTGAGGAGCATCTCGCGGGCCTTCTTGAACAGGACGCGTCGGCCCACGGGGTTCTTCTCGAGCGCGAGCGTGGTGAGCGCAGCGGCGTTGAGGCCGATACCGCTCTTCTTTTCGTGTCGGTGGCCACCAGACTCGGCCAGGCGCAGTGCGAGCTTGGCCGCGGCGTCGGCCAGGATCGACTTGCGCACGACATCGTCGGCCACACCGAGCTTCTTGGCCTTGCTCGGACGCAGGTTCTTGCCGGTCAGGCCGTGGTCGAGGGCGACCTGAAGGCTGGTCATGCGCGCCAGGCGCTGAAGGCCATTGCTGCCCGGCAGCAGGCCGAGCTGTACCTCGGGCAGGCCGAGCACCGTCTTGCGATCGTCCGACAGCACGCGCCCGTGGCAGGCCAGGGCCAGCTCGAAGCCACCGCCCAGCGCCGCACCGTTGATCGCCGCCACCACCGGCTTGTGAAGCGCCTCCAGCCGCTTGTAGCCGTCCTGCCCCATGCGCGAGAGCTTCTCGGCGTCCGCCGCAGTCTGGCATGCCTTCAACATGTCGATGTTGGCACCCGCTATCCACGAGTCGGGCTTGCCCGATACGATGATGGCCGCTCGTACCGACGAGTCGCCGTCGACCTTTCGCAGGATGGCCTCGAACTCCTCGGCGAACGACGCTTGCAGCGTATTGACCGGCTCGCCCGGCACGTCGAAGGTGATGACGGCCACGCCGTCGGGGCGCACTGCGAGCGAGAGCGTATTCTTGATGTCCGTCATGACGCCACCTCCAGCACGCCGGCTACGCCCATGGCGCCGCCCGCGCAGATCGTCATCAACGCGAATTGCTTGTTGCGGCGTTTGAGCTCCTTGAGGCCCTGCAGCACGATGCGTCCGCCGGTGGCGCCGAAGGGGTGCCCGAGCGCGATCGAGCCGCCGTTGACGTTGAGGATGTCCGGGTCGATGTCGCCGATCGGCTCGGACAGGCCGAGCTTTTCCTCGCAGAACTTCTTGGAGGCCAGGGCCTGCAGGTTCGAGCACACCTGGCCGGCAAAGGCCTCGTGCATCTCGACGATGGACATGTCGGCAAGGGTCAAGCCCGCGCGCTTGAGGGCGATCGGCACGGCGAACACCGGGGCCATCAGCAGCTGCCAGTTCGGATCGACTGCCGTGTACGCCCAGGACCGCAGATAGCCCAACGGCTCGAGCCCCAGCGCCCTGGCCTTGGACTCGCGCATCACGATCAGCGCGGAGGCACCGTCGGTCAGCGGAGACGCATTGGCCGCGGTGATCGTGCCGTACTTCTTGTCGTAGACCGGCTTGAGCGCCGCGTACTCCTCGCGCTTGGAGTCCTTGCGTACGAGGTTGTCCTCGCGGAAAGCGTCCTTGTACGGAGGCGCGGCGACCGGCATGACTTGATCGCTATAGAAGCCCTCGGCCCACGCCCGCGCCGCCCGCGTGTGGCTGCGGTACGCCACGTCGTCCTGCCACTCGCGCGAGATGCCGTTGTCCTTGTTCATCGCCTCGCAGTGCTGGCCCATCGACATGCCCGTGATCGGCTCGACCGAATAGCCGGGCATCGGCGGAACCAGATCCTTCGGCGAGAGCGTCGAGACCAGCTTGAGCTTGTCCATCGCCGTCTTGGCCTTCTGGAACGCCATGAGCGCGGTGGTCAGCTTCTTGCTCATGCCCAGCGGCAGGTCGTCCATGCTGTCCGCGCCGCCCACGATCGCCGTGTCGTGGTTGCCGTACGAAATCGACTCAATGGCACTGGTCAGAGCCTGCACGCTGGTGGCGCACGCCCGCGACACCGCGAAGGCCTCCGTGCTCTTGTCCAACCCCGCCCGGAACACCACCTCGCGCGCCAGCGTGATGTAGTCGAGCGAGGGCATCACCTGCCCGAACACGCACAGAGTGAACTCCTTGCGGTCAATGCCCGTGCGGTGCACCAGCTCGTTGGTCACCGTCGCCGCGAGCTCGACGGTACTCATGTTCCGGAATCCGGTGCCCTGCTTGAGGAAGGGCGTGCGGAGCCCGGAGATGATGGCTACGCGGTCGGGACCGTTTTTCTTGCCTTGGCTAGCCATGGACCCTCCTTGACGGCCGGGATGTGTCCCGGGTGCTGAATGGCGATTCAGTCGAGCGACGTTACCACCCTGACGCATCGTGTCAAGCTGCGTTGCGCGGCGTCGAACGAAAGCGCGGGTGCGCGAACGCTGGCAACGATCGGAGTCGGGATGTCCCTTGCTCCGTGTTCCCGGGCTCTGCCGTCGATGGTCGGTCTCGACCGCGCGCGGGCGCTCGCCGCGGACGCCTACGCACCGAGCCGGTACGAGTTGCCCAGATCCCATCCCAAGCCGTCGGGCTGGGGCAGCAGGTGAATGGATGGAAGCGTGGCGCCCGCGATGAGCAAGTCGCCCACCACGCCCAGGCGCAGCGTACGCGCCAAGACTCGCGGGGCGAACGAGGTGAGCTTGGGAGGCGATCGCACGATGCTGCGAGCGCGCGCGGGATCGTCGGCCGTGGCGAGGGCGATCAGCGTGCCAATGCCGGCGGGGCCGACGGGGCGCACCACGTCAATCATCAGGGCGTAGGCGCGGGAGCGGCGCCGACGATCGATCTCGGAATCGGGCAGCACGCGCACGGACAGCTCGTGTCCGGGGGCGGACAGGATCGACGCGAGGGTTCGCGCCACTTCAATCAAGTGAGGGGAGCGCGCGGGAGCCATCAAGTCGCAGGGCGCCCCGCCCCAGGTGATGGGCGCAGACTGTGCGGGATAGGAGCCGATGACCAGCTGCGCCAGCCTCTCGGGCGCGATGCCGTCGAGCAGCCTCTGCGCCACGCCGGGGCCTCCCCATGGTCCCGCTTCGCTTCCGGTTCGCAGCACGATCCACGCCACCGATCCAAAGTCGAAGGACACCGCGTCGGACCGCTGCTGGTAGTAGCCGGCACCCAGCCAGCCCACGTCGACCTGCCGCGCCTCGAATGCGCGCAGTGGCTCGGCCAGCTCGGCGGCGCGCATGAGCGTGATCTGATCCAGGAACGCAGGCCCGCGCGCCGCGTACCGGTTGCGCGTCAGCGTCAGCCGGTCGGTGGACGTCTCGGCCCGGAAGGGTCCGGTCCCGTCGGGCGCGACGGGGGACGACGAGCGCGACGAAAGCCCGAGCAGCGGCGAGGACAACACGCGAGCGAGCTCGACCGGGTCGACGTCGCGGAACACGGCTACGCGAGATTGCCCTCGCAGCACCGTGGGGCGCGATATTTCACTGAGCAGGGCCGTTGCGCCCCCGGCCAGCGCGCGCTCGACCGACGTCACCAGATCGTGGGCGTCCACGGGCCGGCCACGGGACGAACGAAGCCCTTCGCGCATCGTCACACGCACGGTCGCGCCGTCGCGAACAGGAGCGGACTGTGCGAGTGACGGATAGGGCGTTCCGGCGGCGTCGAGCCGGAACACGGGCTCGAATATGGCGGACCCGACGATAGCTGCCATCGGGTCGCTCAGATCGTAGGGATCGAGCCTGGCGGTGTCGTGCGGCACGCGCATGGTCACGGTCCCCGCCATGGGCAGGCGTCCCATGGCGTGTGCGGAGCGCGTGAAGCGGTGCGCCGCCAGCGCGAGCCCCAGAGCGATGGCCTGGCGCCGACGCATCATCGAATCAACCACAGCTCGGTGGGGGTCGCGACCGCGATCGGGCGCATGCCCGGCCCCTCCGGGGGACAAGGGGCGATCGCCGAGATGCCCTGCGGTACGGGCAGCGACCAGCGCTCCTGCACAGCGCCGTCCTGCCGCCACGTGCGCACCACCAGCGCGTCTTGCGACGGATCGAGCACGTTGCGGCTCGCCAGCAGCTCGGGCTCGCCGTCGAGGTCGAGATCGGCGACGGCCAGCTGGGCGCCTACATTCGGCACGTTGGCCGTGTGGCCCTGCAGGTCCCGCAACACCGCGGTGCTGTCCGAGACGCGCCGGGCCGCGAAGACCCCGTCCACACGCCCGTCGGCGCGCACCACGCTGGCGGCAGCCGAGCCGTCGAACGCAAAGCCGATGTCTGGCCACGGGGAAGGAGCGCTTTGCTTGGTGCAGGGCGACAGCTCCTTGGACAGCTCGCCGATCTCCCGCTGGGCACAGACCGCGCCGCCGGGTACGGGAACGGGAAACCCCCCGAAGGCATCCTGCAAGGACAGCTGGCCGTCGAGACGAACGGCGTGGGCCCGATCGGTCGATCCGAGGTCGAATCCTCCTCGCGCGGACATGGCCATCGACATGAGCGCCTGCCGCCAGGGAACCGGCGCAATCGGCGAGAAGCTCTCCCACGCAGCCTTGCGCATCACATCGAATCGCTTGTTGCGGAATCGACCGAGCAGCACGTCTCGTCCGGAGGCGGCCACCAACTCCAGCGCATCGTCGCCGTCCACGTCGGCGCACAGCAGCGCCTGGATGGCCGGCGCGGGCACAGGCGCCTTGAGCGTTTCCGAGGCTACCAGAGGGATCGGTGCCAGATACGATCGCACTTCGGCGTCGATGCGTGCGCTGCCGAAGCCGTGCGCGGCCGGGCCGGGCGACGGATTGCGGGCGCGGTCCCACACGTTGCGTGCGATCGGGAACACGTCGGCCGAGACGCGCAGCTCGCCGCCGGCGACTTGCACCTTGACGAACACCAGCGCAGCCGCGGAGGAGGCGTCGGCGCGCGCGGCTTCGAGCGTGGTGGGGGCCTTGCCGGTGCGCACCTCCGGGCCGATCGCGCCGGCAAGCAGGCTCACCACGCGCGCGACCAACTCGGCGCCGCGGGGCGCCGCTGCGTCCGAGTCCAGGGCTGCGCCCGCTACAATCGCGCCGGCCGAGGCAGACGCGATGTCACGGGCGACCTGGCGGGCCACGCGCTGCATGGCCGGCCCTTGAGCTTGGGACAAGGGGGGTGACGGCACGCTCGCCGACGATGCCGACGCCGTGGGCTGGGCCGCGGCCGGCTGTGCAGCAGAGAGCCCGGCGAGGGCACAGCCCAGCACGCCCGCGGCGCAGGCCAGCGCGAGGCTGCGGCGCCAGGGTGCGCGACGTGCGCGATCAGAGGCGGAAGGGACGCTCATGCCACCGGGAACTGGAGCAAGTTTTCGCGGCTGGTGCAAGCGCCAGGGCGGGCCATCGGGACGTGACCCATCACGAACCGCGACGCACGGCCTCGATCACGCGCTCCCATCCCGCCGCGTAGGACAGCCACTCAGGGCCCCAGTAGCGGCGTATGGCCTCCTCGTTGCCTTCGTCGCACACGACGTCGAACCCGCGCCGATCGAGGCGGGCGTGCAGGCTTTCGGTGCTGGTCTCGCCCCTCACCGGCTCACCGATCGCGCGGGCGGCGAGCCGCCAATGCAGGCTCGGCCGCCGCCCCAGGCCGAGATTCGGGCGCGTATACGTGGCAATGAGCGTGCTGTCGGTTGCCGAACAGCGCGACACCGCGTCGAGCGTCGCGTCGGCCGCAGCGCGCGTGAGGTACACCGCAACGCCCTCCCACAGCCAAATCGAAGGGCGGCTCATGTCGAAGCCGGCCGCAGCCAGGACCTTGGGCACGCGCTGGCGCTCGAAGTCGATGTCGACCAGCCGGTGCACGGCCGTGGCCCCCTGCCGCAGGCCGATGCGACGCTTCTTGTAAGCGTGGCTCGAGGGCCGATCGAGCTCGTAGACGTCGACGCCGCGAAGCTCAGGCATGCGCCACGCCCGGGCGTCGAGCCCGGAGCCCAGCAGCACCAACTGGCCGGCGCCTCGCTCCAGGCCCCGCCGGATCGCGTCGTCGATCGCGGCGGTGCGCAGCGCTATGTTTGTCGTCATGCCGGCCGTCAGGCGCGCAAGCACCGCGTGCGTCGCCCGGCCCGAGACTCCGAATCCAGCCCCGGCCGCCCGCGCCACCGCCGCCAACGGGGCTGGAACCAGCTTGAACGCGAGCGAATCGGTGACAATGCCGAGGGGCGGGGGCAACGACGTATACAGCGCGCGCACCCACGTCACGCCCAGGGCTGTCGCAGTCGGACCAGGAACGCGCAGGACCATCGCGAGCATGGTGGTTCAGATGGCGCGTGGGCGCCAGGCTTTTCCGTGGCGGTGGGGCGGCGTCGGTCGCTCAGAGATGCTCTGCCGGCGCGCTGCGCAAGTGCCAGGCGTCTGCCCCGCGCAGGAATCTGCCCGGCCCCCAGGCCCAGGGGTGATTCTGTTGCAGCGCATACGCTTCGCCCGTGCCTTGCGTCGCATAGCCCGGGTCCCACGGAAGCAGCAGCGCAGGCTGCCGGTGATCGCCCAACAGCGCAAACCGCGGCATCACCCGCGCTTCGGTGTCATACCGATCCGCGATGATCGACTCCCACGCCGCAGGCCCCCGCGCCTGGGCGGCGCCGAGCTCGAACAGCATCCGCAGCTGCGGCGGAGGAAGCTGGATCTCGCCCGCCTCGTGCGCCGCCAACGCCTCCCGGGGCGATATCCACCGATCGTCGATGACCTCCCGGCCGTCGACGCTCGGAACCCGGCCGGCCGGGAGCCTGGCAATGAAGAACACCGCATCGAAGCGGATCGGCTCGACCGACGGCGTGACCCACCGCGCCCAGAATCGGAGCTTCGATGGATCGGGGTGAATCCCCTCCTGGCGCAGCAGGTCGTCCCAGGATGCCTGCTCCGCGGCCTGCCGCTCGCGAATCTGCTGCAGCCGATCGGCGGACGGCTCTTCCCTGCACAGCAGGATCCCCGTTTCCTCGAACAGCTCGCGAATCGCGGTCAGCTCGGGGGTGTCGTCGCGCGGGTCCACTCCCCCGCCAGGGAACACGAAGGCGAGCCTCATGAACGAGGAGCGGGCGTGACGCCGTACGAGGTACACCTCGTCGTCTCGGAGCAGGATGACCGACGCGGCCTTGCGGGGTTCCATGGACTCGCACGATGCACCGCAGGGCGTGCGCGTCAATCCTCGAGCGAGGCGAGCTTCTGCGGAAGCTGGCGGACGCCCTCCTTCTCCAGCTTGAGAATCACCCGGTTGTCGTCGTCGAGCACGATCGTGGTTCCGCCGTAGATGCCACTGACCATCCAGTCCGACGTACCGACCTTCTTCATGAGCTGCTGGATCAGGAACGGGTTCTTGTTGTCCTTCAGCCCGTAGAGGGGAAAGGGGAGTTGCTGGTCCTTGGCGAACTGCTGGGCCTCGGCCTGCGTGCCGAAGAACAGGCCCGCGAACGCCATCTTCCCGGAGCGCTCCGGATAGGCTTGTTTGAGCGTGTCGGCGGCAAATCGGCTCATCGAGCAACCGGGCAAGAGGAACACGACCAGCAGGCGACGCTGATTGCCGCGCATGTCCTGGAACGTCACGGGGTGGCCGCTCGCGTCGGCCAGCACCACGTTGGGAACGCGCGGCGGACGAGACCATACGAGGAAGCCGCCCAGCACCGTCATGCCCAGGGCGCCGGCCACGGCGACTGCCACGTAGCGTGCGCGCCGCGTCTCGAAGAACGAGCGGATGTCGTCCAGGAATCCGCCCGGAAGTGCCGTTTGCGACGGGGGCGTTGGTGCCTGTCCGGGCGAAGGTGGCAATGCCGGCCGTCGAAGGCCGGACATCGCAGGAGCTGCGGGGGCGGCGCCGTCGGGTCCGGGCACCACGTTCGAGGGCGGGCTCGCCGAGGCCCGTACGGGTACCGTCGAGGTGTCGACTTCGATGGAAGGCTGAGGACCGACAGCCTCGTCGAGCTCGAAGGCGAGTCGGCCCGGATAGGCGGCCGGCTGCGCGCCGATGGACGGCGCAGACGTGTCGAGGGCCGGGAGAGGCTCCTGGTCGCCGGCCGCCAACGGGTCGCCCGGCACGATGTCCACGCACGCTCCGGCGTCGGTGAAAGAGACCCTCACGTCGAATCCGCGATAGGAGAACGAGGCCGGTTCGCGTCTGTCGATCCGCACCGCGTCGTCCGGCCCGGCGAGCTCGCGCGCAAGCGTCAACACCTGATCCTCGGTCAACGCCACTTTCTGCACGGGAACGTCGCGGCCCAAGGAGCGGACCGTGGGCACCTCCCCGACCCGGAGCGTCAACCTCTCCCCGCCGCGTTCGGTCATCCTGTCGAGTATCTGATCGAGGCTTGCCATGGGTTCTCCGCCCGCGATGAAAGCACGATCCATCCTTGCACGGCCGGCCGACGGCCAGAACCAAATAAGGTCGAGCAGGTCCCGCCGCCCGTCCTCCCGGAACGCGGCTCTCGCCATCCGGACACCGCGTTGCGTCAGGGCGGCTGCACGCCGGGAGACTCGACACCTCACCACGTGGAGTGCGGTCGCATCGTGGTCATCGACCGGTCTGCCCGTGCGCGCGTCAGACCGCTTCGTCCGCCTCGGCCTGCGCCACGCTCTCGCGCTTGGAGTCGGCAGCGCGAGCCTTCGCCAGGACGCTGTGGTGGCGCCCATAGGAGAAGTACACGACGAAACCGAGGGCGAGCCAGACGACGAGACGCAACCAGTTCTCGGCGGGCAGAGAGAACATCAGCAGCAGGCAAATGAGGATTCCGAGGATGGGCGTGAGCGGCACCAGCGGTGCACGGAAGGGGCGCACGGCGTCCGGGTGGGTCTTGCGCATGATGAGCACGGCGGCACAGACGATCACGAAGGCCAGCAGCGTGCCGATGTTCACCAGCTCCGCCAGGATCCGCAGGGGCAAGAACGCCGACAGGACAGCGACGAACAGGCCGGTAAGGATGGTGGACTTCCACGGCGTGCGGAAGCGCGGGTGCACGGCACCGAAGAAGCTCTGCGGAACCAGCCCGTCGCGCGCCATCGCCAACATCACCCGGGGCTGGCTGAGCATCAGCACCAGCAACACCGACGTGATGCCCGCGACCGCTGCGATGGAGATGAGCAGCTGTGCCCAGGGCAGGCCGACCTGGGCGAACGCGTCGGAGACCGGCGCGTCGATGTTGATCCTGTTGAACGGCACCATGCCCGTGAGCACGGCCGCGACGGCGATGTACAGACCCGTGCACAACAGCAGAGACGCGATGATCCCGATGGGCACGTCGCGCTGGGGGTGCTTGGCCTCCTCGGCGTGCGTGGAGACCGAGTCGAATCCGATGTACGCGAAGAAGATCGTCGCCGAGCCGGCGAGCATGCCCAGCGGCTCGCCGCCCTTTCCGGTCTGGCCCGCCACGGTGTGGCCGAAAAAGCTGATGCCCGTCAGCCCGTAGGGCGCAAACGGGTGCCAGTTGTGCGGATTGACGAAGAAAGCGCCGACCGCGATGACGAAGAACACGATAGCGACCTTGATGCCGACCATCGTGGCGTTGAAGCTGGCGCTCTCGCGAATCCCCTTCACCAGGAGCGCTGTGACGATCCCGGTGATGACGATGGCCGGCAGGTCGAACCAGGCGTCGGTGCCCACGATTCTTCCCAGAGCCGGGTCGTAGTCGAAGGGGGCTCGGGTGAGCACGTAGGGGACGTGGCCGCCGAGAGCCTTGAGGAAGTCCTGGAAGTAGTGCGACCAGCCGTGGGCGACGGTGGCCGAGCCTACGGCGTATTCCAGGATGAGGTCCCAGCCGATGATCCAGGCGAACAGCTCGCCCAGGGTGGCATACGCGTAGGTGTAGGCGGAACCCGCGACCGGCACCATGGACGCGAACTCGGCGTAGCTGAGCGCGGCGAAGATGCAGGCCAGGCCCGCCACGACGAACGACAGCACGAGGGCAGGGCCGGTCTTGTCATGGGCCGCCTGGCCGGTGAGAACGAAGATGCCCGTGCCGATGATGGCGCCCACGCCCAAGCTCGTGAGCTGGACGGGACCGAGGACACGGCGCAGTCGGTTCTCTCCCTTCATTTCCTCGAGCAGCAGGGAGAGCGGCTTTTTGGCGAACAGCGGGGACGGCATGCACGTTAGCCTACCGCAGACACGCGCTTTGGGAACAACCGCCGTCGGTGGCTGCGGCGATTCTGAAGTGACCGATCGCATGGCAGCTCGGTTGGCGATTTCGCTGGTCGTGTTGGGCTCTGGTCCGATATCGAACCGAGGTCGCGGCGTGGTTGCCAGAACGAGGGACGTCGGCTCTGGGCGATGTAGGGGCGTACCGGCGCGGGATGCACCACGGGCCCGATCGGTTCATGCGGTTTCGTGCCTGCGAACGAGCCGCGTCGCCGTAGGCGGGCGCCTGGTGGCTGTGCACTTGGTTTCGGTTCGGCTACGATCAGCACTGGCGGCTCGCCGGTAACTCCTCCGGTGCCCGTGCCCTGCTGACCCGAGTTGGCTTCAGACCCGAGGAACGAGCTACGAGTCGATGGAGCTCCTGACCGTCCTGCTGGTCTTGGTGATCGGCGCCGTCGTCGTCGTCGCGATGGTCCGTCGGCGCGCGCTCCCGTCCGTCGCCGGGCCGCGAGAGCGCGCTGCCGCGGCGCAGCCTGTCGCGCTGAAGCCGTCGGCTCCGGGCGGCGAGCCGCGCCAAGAGCCGGAGGCGCCATCGACGACGATGAAGCTGGCGTCCTTGGGGGATCTGGCGGGCGGGCTTGCGCACGAGATCAACAACCCGGTCGCGATCATGGTGGAGGAAGCCGGCTGGATGGCCGACCTGCTCGACGAGGAGGAGTTCGCCTCGTGCACGAACTTGTCCGAGTTGCGCCGGTCGGTCCGGCAGATTCAGACGCAGGGGGCACGGGTCCGCGAGATCACCCGCAACCTGCTGAGCTTTGCCCAGCGCACCGCGGTTAAGATCGAGAAGGTCGATGTCAACGAGGTGGTCCGGGAAGTGCTGCGGCTTTCCGCCTCGCGGGCAGCGGACGGCGGAGTCTCGCTTGGCGACGAGCTGGCTTCCGCGCTTCCGGTCTGCCGGGCGTCCGCGTCCGGGCTGCAGCAAGTGCTGGTCAACCTGGTCAACAACGCGATCGACGCCACCCAACCCGGTGGGACGGTCACGGTCAAGACGCGCGGCGAAGGGGACTACGTCGTAGTGACCGTGAGCGACACGGGGCGCGGGATTCCCAAGGAAGACATAGCCCGCATCTTCGACCCGTTCTTCACCACCAAGCCCGTGGGCAAGGGCACTGGGCTCGGGCTGTCCATCTGCCACGGGATCGTCCTCAACATGAACGGAACCATTGCTGTCGAGAGCACCCCGGGGCAGGGCACGAACTTCTCGGTCCGCCTGAACGCCGCGGAGGCGGCCGTGCGTACGCAAGCGTCGGCGGTCGTCTCCGACCCGGGCGCGACGGGCGAGCCCATGGACGTCGTCGTGTTGATCGTCGACGACGAAGCGGGGTTCGTGGAGGTGCTTGGGCGCAGGTTGGAGCGGCGGGGCGCCAAGGTGCTGTCGGCCCGAACGGGAGCCGAGGCGCTCAGGACATTGGAGGCTCATCACTTCGTGGACGTCGTGCTGCTGGACGTGCGGATGCCGGGCATGGACGGGCCGACGGCGCTGGGGGAAATCAAGCGAACGCGCCCGTTGGCGGAGGTGATTCTGCTCTCGGGGCAAGGGACGCTGGAGGCGGCAGTGGACGGGATGAAGGCGGGGGCGTTCGACTATGCGCTCAAGCCTTGCGACGTCGACCACCTGCTGTCGCGCATCATGGCGGCCAAACGGCGCAAGGAAAGCCAGGAGAACAAAATCCTGGAGGCTCGTATCAAGGAAATTACGATGCGCAGGCTCTAGCGCGCAGCTAGGCTCAGAATCGGGTTCAGTCGGCAAGATAGGAATCTCATTCCGCAGCGAGCTGCTCGGAGTTGGTCCCGCAATACGTGATAGACCGACCGCGTGACGGCGCTCGCGCAACGCGGAGGCGAAACATGGATGGCTGTACGGTGTTGCTCGTCGACGACGAGAGCGATTTCAGAGAGGTCGTGGCGAAGCGCCTGCGCAAGCGCCGGTTCAATCTGCTCTCGGTGGACACGGGGCGGGAGGCGCTTCGCATCGTGGCAGAGCACGGGGTCGACGTGGTGGTGCTCGACGTGCGGATGCCGGACATGGACGGCATCGAGACGCTGCGTCGGATCAAGGAGGCCGATCCCACGTTGGAGGTGATTCTGCTGAGCGGGCACGCCAACGCGGACGTAGCGATGCGCGGCATGGATCTGGGCGCCTTCGACTACCTGATGAAGCCCGCGGACATCGACACGCTGATGGCACGCGTCCAGGACGCGCATCGCAGGCGGTGCCTGGCGAAGGCGCAGGGAGCCGGCGGTCAGAGCCGGTGAGTGCCCACTGAATCTTGCCAGCATCCATTGCTCCGGAGAGGTAGTCGCATGACGATTCGACAGGTGTATCGGCTCTTCGAGTCAGCGGCGCAGGCCCACGCTAGGTGGGAGTGCGAGATGGCGAGCAACATCCTCGGATGCAGGAAGCGCAGGTGGCTCCTTGCGTTGACGGTGCTGCCCATCCTGCTGGTGTCGGTGGCACAGGCGGCGGACCTGCCCGCGATGCTGGGCGGCAAGGAGGCCTACGCACCCTCGTTCTACACGCCGACGATCTTCGGCGCATCCATCCTGGTCGGCCTGTGCGCGGGTCTCATTACCGGCTGTATCGGCGCCGGCGGTGGCTTCATCATCACGCCGGCCCTGATGAGCGTGGGCGTCAAGGGCATTCTCGCCGTCGGCACCGACCTGTTCCACATCTTCGCGAAGGCCATCATGGGCACGGCGGTCCACAAGAAGCTGGGCAACGTCTCGCTCAAGCTCGCGATCGCGTTTCTGGTCGGCTCGGCCGTTGGCTCGACGGTGGGTGGCTCGATCAACCGCAAGCTCTACGAGTCCAATCCGGTGCTGAGCGACACGTTCATCAATGTGGTGTACGTGGTCTTGCTGGGCTTTCTTGGCGCCTACGCGCTCTTCGACTTCATCAAGCTGCGCAAGGCGGGCGGCGAGGTGGGGGCCCATCACGGCGAGAGCGAGCACGGCCGTCAGATCGCCGGCGGGGGCAAGGGCATGGTGGCCACCTTGCAGGGATTGCGGATTCCACCGCTCATTACGTTCGACCAGGACCTGGTGCCAGGCGGGAAGCGCATTCCGGCTGTCTTCGTCGCAATCGCCGGTGGCATCGTCGGCGTGGCTGCGTCGATCATGGGTGTGGGAGGCGGCTTTCTGACTTTCCCCATCTTCGTCTACGTGCTCGGCGTGTCGTCCTTCACCACCGTCGGCACCGACATTCTGCAAATCATCTTCACGGCCGGCTGGGCCTGCATCTCGCAGTATGCCGTCTACGGGTTCATCTTCTACACGCTCGCGATGGGCATGCTGCTCGGCTCGCTCCTGGGGATCCAGGTCGGCGCGCTGACGACCAAGGTCGTCAAGGGCATCCACATCCGGGGATTCTACGCCCTTACCATTCTCGCTGGATTCATCAACCGATTCTTCGCTCTCCCTGCCAAGCTCAACGAAATGAAGATCATCTCGGTGTCCAAAGGCGTGACGGACGTCTTCGACAAGATCGGGTTCGTGGTCTTCTTCGCCATCGTGGGCGTCTTCGCCCTGTGGGTCATCAAGGAGTTCGTTGCCAACATGAGCATCCTGCGGGGAGGAGCGAAGCGCACATGATCGTCAACAAGAAGCCATTCGTCATTGGCCTGTTGCTGAGCCTCGGATTCGCGGCCGTCCTCTGCATCCTCTTCACCCCGTCGTTCGGAGAGGGGCGCAATGCCTTCGCCGCGTCGGATCGGCTGTTCAACTCCATCGCGAAGGGGTCGAGCCACTATGCCAACGAACTGCGCGACAAGGCGAGCCAAGAGGGGCCCATGCCCATCGAGGTGGACATCGTGCTCAAGGACGACGACACCGCGCTGAAGGCAGAAGCTATTCTGCGCGGCGCCGGAGCGTCGGTGGTTCGGTCGGGTTGCGATCTGAAGGTCAGCGGCAGCCTGACGGCGATCGCCGGCGATGCGCTGGTGGACTCGGAGGCGATGTTCCGAAACGACGGGGCGGCCGTGCGCGCGCGCCACGCGATGCCGGAGCGCGAAGCCATGTTCGTTTGGTGGACTTCCCTCAAGGAAATCCAGAAGGCGCTGAAGTTTCAGGGCAAGGGAAGGGAAGTGGCCTTCGTCGAGGAGGTCCAGCTCAAGGGCGTGGAGGTGGGCTACAACTTCTACGGCATCGACGCCCGCAAGGCGTCGGCCAACGTGGGCATCCTGGCCTTCGCGCTGCTATTCTACTTGCTGTACACGATTTGGTGGGGCTATGCGATCCTCAACCTGTTCGACGGAGTGGGCCTGCAAATGAAGAAGACGGCAAAGAAGGAGGTGTGACCCGGGTGGTGCCGGCTCGGGCTCCGATGGGAACGATCGTCGATGCGCTCAAGCGGCTCTTCGGTGCCCAGGACTCCCGTTCCGATCCGGAGAACGTCGAGGGTCTGCGTGCCGACTTCAGGGTTCGCTACCACAACTTCAAGCTGCTGCTGGGCGCCAACAACCGGGCTCTGGATGCCATGGCGGGCATGGAGCGGGCTCTGCGCAGCAGCGAGCCGTTCGGCATGGGGTTCGTCCGTGGTTCGGCGACCACCGTGGCGGTCAACGTGCTGCAGATGGTGCGCAACCTCGAAGCCCTGGCCCCGGGCAGCTATCCCACGTTGCTGCCCCGGTTCCGGGCGATCCACGAGGAGATTTCGGGGTTGCTCGCGGCCGCGCCACCCGATGCGTCGAGCCCCATGGTGGTCCCACTTCGGCAGCTGGATCGTTCCAGGGCGCACGAGGTCGGCAACAAGATGGCCGTTCTGGGGGAGGTCGCCTCGAGGCTCCGGCTGCCGGTCCCGTCCGGGTTCGTGGTGACCACGACGGGCTACGCCCGTTTTTTACAGCACAATGACCTGCAAGCGGAGATCGACCGTCGCATCCAGGCAGCGGGGGCCGACGCACTCGACGAGATGCTCGCGCTCAGCTCGAGCATCCAGCAGTTCGTCATTGCTGCGCCCGTGCCCGACGAACTGGCCAGCGCGATCCTCGAGGGGTACCGCGCGCTCGAGCGGGAGTGCGGCGCTGGCGTGCGTGTGTCGATGCGCAGCAGCGCCCTGGGCGAAGACTCGGACGCCGCGTCCTTTGCCGGGCAATACCGGTCCAGCCTCGACGTCGACGTCGACGAACTGCTGCAAACGTACAAGGAGATAGTGGCCAGCAAGTACACCTTGCAGGCCATGACCTACCGCTACACCCGCGGTATCCCCGATAGTGTTGTTGCCATGTGCGTCGGTTGCATGGTGATGGTCGACGCCGTCGCCGGCGGTGTCGCGTACTCCCGCAGTCCGGTGAATCCGTCGGACCCGTCGGTGCTGGTGACCGCCGTGCGCGGCTTGCCGAAGCGCGTGGTGGACGGCGCCGGGCTGCCGGACGTGTTTCGGGTGCCGCGGGAGGCTTCCGGGCGATCGTTGCCGCGCGAACCCGCGGTGTCGATGGCTTCGTCGGGAGCGTCGGGCGAGCCACCGTCCGGCGATCAGGCCGTGGATCGAGGGGCGCCGGCTTCGATTACCGGCGAAGAGGCCGGAGCGGTGGCCCGGCTCGCCATGGTCCTCGAGGCTCACTTCGGGCCGCCGCAAGACGTCGAATGGGCCATGGACCGCGAGCGGCGAATCTTCATCCTGCAGTGTCGGCCAGTGCGGTTGAGCGAGGCCAGGGACGCGGGCGCGCAGGAGGCCCAGGCCGATGCGCAGGGCGCCGTGCTGCTGCGCGGCGGGGTCACGGTCAGCCCCGGCGTCGGTTGCGGCCCGGCTCGCGTCATCCGGCAGGCAGCTGATCTGCTCCGGTTCGAAGAGGGCGACGTGCTGTTCACGGCCCAGCCGCTGCCGATGTGGGCACCCGTGCTCGACCGCGCCGCCGCAGTCGTCACCGAGCAGGGATCGATCGCGGGGCACCTCGCCAGTGTGGCGCGCGAGCTCCAGGTGCCCGCGCTGTTCGCCTTGCAGGGCGCCGTGGGCGCGGTGTGCGACCGCGCGCTGGTCACCGTCGACGCGGACCAGCGTGTCATCTACGCGGGACGCGCCGAGCCCGTCCTGCGGCGCGCGCACCCACGCCCCGACTTGATGGAAGGAAGCCCCGTGTACGCGGCGCTCAATCAGGTGTCGCGATGCGTCGTGCCGCTTACGCTGCACGATCCGGAATCGCCGTCCTTTCACCCGGACAGCTGCGAGACCTTGCACGACATTACTCGATTCTGCCACGAGAAGGCCGTCGAGGAGATGTTTCGCTTCGGTCGCGACCACCGGTTTTCCGAACGCTCGAGCAAGCAGCTAGTCACCGACGTGCCGATGCAGCTGTGGGTGATCAACCTGGATGACGGCTTCAAGCGAGAGGTCACGGGCAGGCTCGTGAGCATCGATGACATCGCGTCGACACCGATGCTCGCGCTGTGGGAAGGCATGAGTGCGATTCCGTGGGAAGGTCCGCCGCCGGTCGACGCCGGTGGCTTCATGTCGGTCATGTTCCAAGCGACGGCGAATCCCGAGCTCGATCCGGCGGTCGCCGGCAGCTACGCCGAGCGCAACTACTTCATGGTGTCGCGGCAGTTCTGCACGCTGCAGTCCCGTTTCGGATTCCACTTCGCCACGATCGAGGCGCTGGTGGGTGAACGGCCAGGGGAGAACTACGCGAGCTTCCGTTTCCGGGGAGGAGCGGCCGATCAGGCCCGACGTGTCGCGCGTGTCGATCTGATCGGCGATCTGCTGGGCGACTACGGCTTTCGGGTGGAAAAGAACGGTGACGCGCTTCACGCGCGCGCCGAAGGGCTCGCCGAGCCCATCATGATCCGCAAGCTGCGGATCCTGGGCTACCTGGTGCACCACACCCGCCAGCTCGACATGGTCATGGCCAACCCGGCCGTTGCCGAGGAGCGCAAGCTGCGCATGTCGCGGGACATCGACTCGATCCTCGGCCGCTGGGTCTGTGCTCCGTGACGCTCGCACGGTCGGCGGTCGCCATGCGCTCACCGCCCGCACGAGGTATACTCCGGCGCCATGCTTCGAACTGCTTTGCAGCTTGCGCTTCCCGGGTGCGTTGGACGCTCCCGCCCTGCGCTCGCCGCGCTCTGCGCCCTTGCCGTCCTGCCGCTGACCGCGTGCATGAACAGCTCTCAAGGCAACGTCGCTCAGGGTTCCTTTGCGGTCGTCTGCACCGACGGCGACTCCCAGTGCTCGACGCCGGGCGATCAGGTCGCGCTGCCTGGCTCCGTAGCCGTAGGCTCATCGCTGCAGGTCGTCTACGTCGGAGGGCAATCCGCCGAGAACGCGGTCACCATCCGCCCTGCCTCGCCGGTCATGGCGCTGCAGGACGGCTTGTCGATTCAGTTCACGGCGAAAGGCTACTGTGCCCTTCTGGCGCGCAACAATGCTGGCATCGTTGTCGACCTGGTGCACGTGCGGGCCGAGCCGATCGGCGAGTTGGTGACCGGCGGCCCCTCCTCGCTGGCTGTGGGCGAGTCCGGCGAGCTGACCGTGGCGCCGCACGGGCCGCAGGACGACGTGCTCGGCGGCTCCCTGGCCTACTCCTGGTCTTCCTCGGCTCCTTCCGTGGCCGCTGTCGACACCTCTTCGCATGGCACATCGACCAAGGTGCTCGCGGTCGGGCCGGGCGTGACGACGATCAGGGTTGCGACAGGAGCGACCGAATCCACGCTGGAACTCACCATCTCGGAGGCGCCATGAGGGCTCGCGTAAGGTCGCCGAGGCCTCGCGTGGGTGCGTTGCCCGCCGCGTTGGCGGGTATCGCACTCGTGGTCTTGGCCGGATGCGGCCAGCAACCGGGCGTCAGCTTGCAGGCCCGCACGCAGCCGCCCTTGGATGCCACGCTGACCGAGAATCTCATCCAAATCTACGCAGGTATCGCCGTCGAGGTGGATACCACCGCTCTCGTTGGGGGCTCGCCTGCCCAGGACGGCACCACGGTCTCTCTCACGTCCAGCAACGTCAATGTGCTGGGCGCCGATCCCGCTCCCGACGACGGTGTCTTCGTGCTCTACGGGGTAACGCCCGGCACGGCCGACGTGCATGTGTACATGAACGGCGAGGCGGCGGGAGACATCCCGGCGACGGTGCTCGATCAAGGCACGCTGCCGTGAGCAGAGCAGGGCACCGCCGGTGCGGCGCAGGCCATTGGCTCTCCCGGTTGGCAGGGCTGTGCGCCTTGGCGGCATCGGTCTCCTCGGTTTCCTGCAGCGGTGACGACACCGTCGCAACGCCCGGGGAGGGTGGCGGCAGCGGCGGCTCCCCGGACGCGGCTGCGGATCACCAGACGCTCGAGGCGGGCTTGTCCGACGCGGTCGAGGACAGCAAAGTTGCGGACACCTCGAGCGAGGTGAGCCAAGACGCGTCCGACGAGCCCGAGGCGTCCGCGCCGTGCCCTGACGACATGGTGCTGGTGGGCGCGGCGTGCGTGGACCTGTACGAGGCTCCCAACCACGCAGGGGAGCTGCCTCTGGTCATGTACGATCTGGTCGAGGCCGACGCTTGGTGCACGGCGCGGGGAAAGCGCCTGTGCTACGACGATGAATGGCAGAGCGCGTGCGAAGGGCCGGACGCCTGGGCCTATCCCTATGGCGATGTTCATCAGCCCGGCACGTGCAACGACGACAAGACCTGGCTGACCTACAACCAGACGCTTCTCAACGGCTGGCCGAACAACGTCTCCACGCCCGATGTTGAGTCCCTTGGTCAGCTGCTGGACGCCGCGCGGGCGGTGTCGACGGCCGCTGCGGCGGCCGCGGATCACGTCGAATGGCTCTACCAGGCAGACCCGTCGGGGGCGAATCCGGGCTGCACGAACTCCGACGGAGCCTTCGATCTGTGCGGCAACGTGGAAGAGTGGACGCTGCGCCGCGACGGAGGGACCACCGATTTTCACGGCAACCTGAAGGGACGCTACTGGGCCGAGTCGCGGACCTGCCAGAGCAACGTCCTCGTGCACGGTGACTACTTCCAGTTCTACGAAATAGGATTCCGTTGCTGCCGGGATCCGGGTGGACCGTGATGTCGTCGCCGCCTACTCCTGGTCAGCAAAACGGCGCGGCGCGAGAAAGCGCGCCCGTACCGGTGCGTGTCATCCTGCTCGGCGTGGTGCTCGTCGCCACGGGCGCCGTTTGCCTACTAGCGATTTCGCGTGGCTGGGTTCAGCCCCATAGCGTGCAGCAGATGGTCCGCGGCTCCGGTGCCGCGGGCATGCTCGTGTACGTGCTGGCCGTCGTGGTCCTGGAGCTTCTGTGGATGCCGAGGCTCTGGGGCCTGGTCGCCGGCGGTGTGCTGTTCGGCCCGGTGATCGGCGGCGCCCTGTCGGTCGTCGCGGACCTGTCGAGCGCTGCCGTCTCCTACTTCTTCGCCCGGAGCGCCGCGCACGACTGGGTCCAATCGTTGCTCGCCCGACGCCCCAAGGCCGACCGCGTCGTCCGTCTCCTCACCGAGCGCCGCGCCGGCTCCCTCATCGCCTTGCTGCGCGTCTGTCCCGTTGCCCACTACACCGTCGTCAACTACGCCGCAGGCGTCGCCGGCGTCCGCCCTTGGCCGTTTCTGCTGGGCACTGCCGTGGGGCTGCTGCCCGGTGCCGTGCTGTACCCCGTCCTCGGCGACTCCCTCTTTCGCCCCGGCAGCGCGGTGTTCTGGGCTTCCCTCGCGCTGCTCGCCGCGGCACTCGTTGCCACGTTCCTCGTCGGACGTCGCATGCTCGGCAGGACGGGCGCATGACCCGACGCCCGCCCGCGGATTGTCCTGTCCCGCCGGACCGCATCGGCTATGAAGGCCACTGACATGAACGTATCGGCTTCCTCATGGCACGGGCGGACCGCGTCGCTGGTCAGTCCCCCGATCGCCAGCGTCAACCTCCTGGCAGCCCGGCTCGCGGCCGGAGGCGCCGATCTCATCGACCTGGGCCAGGCGATTCTGGGCATCCAACCGCCCCCGGAGGCCCTCGACGGCGCCCGCGAGGTCCTGTCCTCCACAACGCCTCACGTCTACAGCCCGGACCCCGGCCTGCCCGAGCTGCGCGAGGCCCTCGCCGCCCACCTGCGAGACAGAAAGGGCGTGCCATGCCCCTCCGGGCAGGGAGTGATGGTCACCTGCGGCGCCAACCAGGCATTCGCTAATGCCCTCTTCGCCCTGACTCGTCCGGGCGACGAGATCCTGACCTTCGGCCCCGGCTACTTCGATCACGACTACACCATCGCCATGGCGGGATGCCGCAAGGTCGAGGTCAGCCTCGACAGCCCCGATGGCTCGTGGCAATTCGACGCGGATCGCGTGCGTGCGGCGATCACGCCGCGGACCCGATGCGTGTTGCTCGTGTCCCCGGGCAATCCCACGGGCGCGGTGGCGGGCGAGGCCTTCGTGCGGGAGCTGGTGGCGTTGTGCGAGCAGCGCGGATTGTGGATCATCTCCGACGAGACCTATGGCCTGCTCACGTTCGACCCCTGGCGCCACGTGTCTCCGGCTGCGGTGGGGGGCTTTGATCGTGCGGCCGTGCTCGGCACGTTCTCCAAGCTGTTTGCCATGGCGGGGTGGCGGCTGGGCTACCTTGCGGGACCCGACCGACTCATCGAAGAGGCGTTCAAGGTGCAGGACGCGCTGGTCATCTGCGCTCCCGTCATCTCGCAACGCGCCGTGCTTCGTGCGCTGCCCGCGCTGGATGGGTTCGTCTCGGCCGCGCGACAGGAGCTCACGGTGCGGCGATCGGCTCTCATCCAGGCGCTGCGGGGCTGGCCCGAGGTCGAGCTGCGCGTGCCGCAGGGCGCCACCTTCGGGCTCGCCAAGCTCGTGAAAGGCACCGACGACGTGGCTTTCTGCGAGAGCCTCGTGCGCCGTACGGGAATCGTGGCCGTGCCGGGCTCGGCGTTCGGTCCGGTCGGCGTGGGACATGTCCGCTTCTCGTTCGGCAACCAGACGGTCGAGCGCCTCGTGGAAGCGGGACGAAGGCTTCGGCAGGCCGATGCGCGGGAGCCGACTGCCTCGTCGTCCTGAGAGGCGCGTCGGGCAGGCGGCCTTGCGCGATAGCGGCTTGGAGGCGAGGGTGAGGTTCTACGATGGCGAACTGGCCAGTAGTGTGCGGCCCGTATCGAGGAAGAGCTTGCTGGGGAACGGCTTGTGAAGGAACGCCGCGGCTTGCTTGCGCAGGGGCTCCACCAGGATCGCCTCGCCCGGACAGCCCGAGATGCACAACGCTCGAATGAGCGGGCGGAGGCCCAATGTACGAGAAATCAGGGCGTGGCGGGTAGCGCCGCGGGCGACGAGTGGGGCTGTCGTTCCTTGGCAAGAGCCGCCCAGCCGATGGCCGCCAGGTACATGGCCGCGGACAGCACCATCGTATCGGTGCGTCCCAAGGCGTAGCAGATCGGTACGAAGCTCATTGAGCCGATGACGTTGAATGCCGAGGACACGGCCCACATCCAGGCGAGGCTGCGGCTGTCCGTGGCCTTGAGCGAGTGCATGTACCAGGGGACGGGAATGCCCAGCAGGGCGCCCAGGGGCAGCGTGACCAGTGCGGAGACGATCACGCGCAGCTGCAGGGATGTGCCGATCAGGTGCGGCAGCCCCCAACGCACGATGGCGACGTAGCCGAAGGCGCCCACGAGGTACAGGCCGAGCACGAGCAGCAGGTTGTGTTTGGAACGGACGACGTATCGCTCGGTCAGCAGGCTTCCGACGGCGTAGCCGATGAGGATGGCGGGCAGCACGATCGACAGCGAGTAGAGCGGGCCGCCGACGATGAGGGTGAGGTTCAGGAATGCCACGTTCTCGGTGAGCATGAAGGCGAATCCGGCCAGCGCGAAGAAAGGCAGGGCGCGAACCACGCTGCGGCCGTTGCCCTCGGTGCCCTTGCGCTTGCGCACGAACGCGGGTGTGAGGGCCAGGGCGAGCGAGGCAATCACGGCCACCACGAACATCCAGCGAATGGCGGGCTGGGGGAAGACGAACGCGCCGTCGAGCGCGTCGAGCCAGGGATCGCGATTGGACCCTACGAAGTAGAAGTAGGGGCGCTCGTCGGTGGCTGGGTGCAGATCCCAGCGCAGCCCGGCGAGGATGGACTCGCGCTCGGCGGCGTTCTTGGCCCTGGCGAGGGGGATGAAGGGCAGGTCTTTCTGGGTGACCGTGGTTCGCTCGGGGTCGATGAAAGGAGCGTAGTAGTTGGCGATCTTCTCGTAGGAAGCCTCGTCGAGGTTGGCGAATGCGTCGCCGATGGGGCGGGGCGGGGGCGTGTCCGCGGGCAGATACGGGTGGTAGATGAAGCGGTAGCCGTTGATGGCGGCCCAGCCTTCGAGCTGGGCGACCTCCTCGCGGCTGAACTCGCCTTTCTTCAGCAGGCCGTTCTCCCAGTAGTTGTCGAAGATGAACACCAGGGACATGCCCGGGTTGGCCACGCCCTGCTTGTCGAGGAAGTCGAGGTAGGTGACGAATTTGCGCAGGGTCAGGGTGCCCGGGGACGAGTAGCCGTGGGACAGGGACAAGATCCCGCCCGGCTTCAGCAGGCGGTAGTAGTCCGCGACCGCATCCTCGGTATACAGGAAGTTCTCGGACAGGGCGTTGGCCGCCGTGCGGATGGCCGTCAACGTATCGACGCCGCTGGCCTCGATGACGTCGTAGGTCTCCTTGCCGCCGAGCGTGTGGCACCAGTGCCGCGCCTCGGTGTTCATCAGATTGACGGTGGTGTTGGAGTCGCTGTTGACCCAGGGAACGAACCGGTTGCGAAGGGGGTCGTCGGGTCTGCCGAGCAGGACTTGGTAGGTGTCGGGGTTGAGCTCGAGGGCATCGACGTGTTTGGTGCCGAAGGCTTTGGCTACGAGGATGTCGACGCCGCCGCCCGCTCCGATGACCAGGGATCGCTCGAAGGGCTTGCCCGCGAGGCGGGAGACGTAGGGGGCGGCCCACAGGGAGTTCTTGAGGAACTCCTGCTGGGCGGGGGGCTTGTCGAGGGCGAATTGCCTCGTACTGGCGCCGCCGTCGACCAGGATGAAGCGGCCGGGCAGGTCGGTGAAGTCGAAGCGGTGAGCGATGCCGCCGCGATACGAGCGCTCCCGCGAGTCGCCCATCTTGCTGACGTCGATACGGGCGATGGCATTCCAGTACGACATCTGGATCCCGCGGAAGTCGACCAGCAGGGCCTTGCGCAGCAAGCCGTACTTCATCGAGAAGATGTCGTGGCCGTAGAGCCGTCGGCCGAACGACGGGTAGGCGAGCACGCCGATGGAGGCGAGCACGAGCAGGGGCACGCGCCACTTGAGGCTGAAGGACCAGGGCTTGGCGCCGCTGCCGTGCCAATACAGCAGTGCGCCTCCCAGCGACAGGGCGCCGACCGCGACGGTGGCGCCGTACCCCGAGAGGGATCGGATGGCCCAAGCCGCGACCGCCGCACCGAGGCCGGCGCCGAGCAGATCCCAAAAGTAGATGATGCCCGGGCCCTGCTTGGCCGCCACCAGCGTGTAGCTCACGCACACGCCCACGAAGTAGAAGGGCAGCGCGAACATCAGAAAGAACAGCGGCAGTGCCACCGCGCCGCGCCAGTCCGGAAACAGCGGATCGATCGGCATCACGCAGAACACCGGGATGACCACCAGCGTCGCCAGCGCGAACGAGTACGCATAGCGGCCCAGCACCGTCGGATCCGGACCGTCCGCGGCCGGGAAGCGGTTGGGATGCAGGTGTACCCAGACTCCCGCCGCGCCGAAGCCAAGCATCGCGGTGCTGATGATGGCGAAGGTGAAGTGGTGCTCGAGCTTCGATCCGAAGAACTTGGTCAACAAGATCTCGAACAGAAGCGACGCAGCACTGACCAGGAACAGACCGAGGAGGAGGGCGTGTCGACGAACCACGCCGGGCAAGGTAGTACAACGGACCCGCGCGGGCAGGCTTTTTTCGGGCGATGGAATCCTCCGCTCAGAACGGGTGGCCGTTCGGCAGCGAGGG
This sequence comes from Myxococcales bacterium, assembly GCA_021847645.1. Classification (GTDB taxonomy): domain Bacteria; phylum Myxococcota_A; class Polyangia; order Polyangiales; family Polyangiaceae; genus JAJZQG01. The sequence goes on along the minus strand of JAJZQG010000014.1, from coordinate 8,088 downwards.
GTAGAGCTTGCGCGCCTCGACCAGGAGCCGCTGGCAATCCGGAGCACTCATCGAGAGCGGCGTGGGCTGCGGCCCTGACGTGTGCAGATCCCAGCAGTTCCAGTAGCCGTCCCACTCGCGCGCCTCGATCTTCACGGTGCCCTGCAGCACTCCCCAGTTCTTGAATGCACACGCCAACAGATCACTGCAGTTGCCGATGGGGATCGCCCGCGGCACCCCGCGTTCCCGCAGCATCGACGAGCCCGCAAACCGCTCCGTGAAGCCTCGCCACGACGGCTCGTCCAGCACACCCATGGCGTCGAGCAGCGTGGGCATCACGTCCAGATGGGTCCAGGGCTGATCATGATCGCGCACGAGCCGTTCCCAGCCAGCACCCAGGCTCCGCTGCACAGCGGGAGGCGCCCAGATCCACGCCGGCACATGGATCTCCTCGTCGAGCACCGAGCCGCCGTGAAACAGCTGCGTATGCTCCCGGAACGCTTCGCCGTGATCGGCAGTGAACAACACCACCGTGTTGTCGAGCTTGCCGCTCTCCCGCAGGCGCTCGAGCATCCGTCCGATGATCAGGTCCTGCCGGTACACCGCGTTGCGGTACTGGTTGAAGAGCTTGGGTGTGCCCTCCCAGGAGAAGTCCCGCTCGTAGGGCCGGAACGGCGCCAGCCGCGGATCCACCGAATACGGCGTGTGCGTGTCGCCGAACTGCAGCATCACCAGCCACGGCTCGGATCCCAGCCCCGCGATCCGCTGCGTCGCCAGCCTGGCCAGGTCCTCGTCCGCATACTCGTAGCCGTCGTCCTTGGACAGGTCGCTGAACGTCACGACGTGGTCGATGTTGGCGGTCCTGAGGAACAGGTACTTGAGCTTCTGCGAGCCGAGGTACTCGGTGTGCCGGCCCGCCGCTCTCGCCAGCTCGAACAGATTGGGCGCGTGCTCCAGCTCGGCGCGCCTCGCCAGGATCGGCAGCCCCGTGGTCACCACCGCGGTGCTCATGATCGTGAAGCTGTCGTTCGATCGCAGCTGGTCGATCGGCACCCGGTCGTGCATGACCCGGTTGGTCTGGGGCGTGATCTCGCAGGGCGCCGACGGGTCGTCGCAGTAGCTGTCGAACCGCAAGCTCTCGGACAGGATGAACAGCACGTTGACGCGATTGCCGCGCGCCGGTGGCACATACGGCGCGTCGCCCATGGTGCCGGGCGTGTCCTTGTGGGTCAGGTGGCGCCAGACGAACCGGGCCACGCTCTGCTCGATCTGGATGTCCAGGGGCTTGGCCGTGCTCTCCGGCACCAGGGGGAACAGGCACAGCCCCGCGCTGATCCCGGCCGCCTTCCAGCGCAGCCGAATGGGGCGAAGACGGCTCACGGGTCGGGCGAGCAGCAGCAGCCCGTAGGACAGGAGCGTGGGAATGCCGATCCACGCCAGGATCGTCCAGCGCTCCTGCACAATCGTGCGCCAGGTGTCGAACGCGTGCCGGTAGCCTTCCTCGATGTAGCCGGCCGTGATGACCGACGAGTACTGCATGAAGAACACGGCGTGGGCGCCCACCACCACGCCCAGGAACAGAGCGATGGGCAACGCCACCAGGGCGCGGCGTCGGCTCTCTGCAACCAGCGAGGTGCACGCCGACCAGAAGGCCACGCTGGCCGCGGCGAGCAACGCATACAGCACCCAGTCCGAACCGTGCAACCGGCCCAGGCGCACCCAGCTGCCCGACACGGCTTCCGCCAGAAACGGCACCGCCAGGATAGTGATGAATCCGACCGTGGGAAGCGCTTTCATCGACAACGCGTCGGCGTGGTCTCGCCACGCGACGCGCCATCGATAGGGGTACGTGCGCAGCCGTGTCAATCTCGCAATTGTCTTGATCGCCGCCTCCGCTCTGCCAAGGTGTTGTCGTGGCGCGGCCGGATACCTCACCAGCGTTTCGCCGGATGCGACGTGTCACCCTCTGGGCCGCGCTGTGTGTCTGTGCTCTCACCCCGCCGCTGTCCTCGTGTCGAGGACGGCGCGCTGCGCCCAGGCTCACATCAGCCTCCGGCTCCGCCCAGGCCCAGGCGGCTCCCGCACGCTCCCCCACGCCGATCGCCTCCGCATCGCCGTCGCCCGCCACCGATCCCGATCGCGCGCTGGTGCTGCTGGCCGGCGGCGACGTCGACCTGTCCCGACGTACGGGGCAGCGCATCCTGCGGGAGCCTTCGCTCGATCCGCTGCGGGCGATGCAGCCGCTGTTCGCCACGGCCGACGTTCGCTTCGCCAACCTCGAATCGCAGTTGTGCGAGCTCAACGGCGTGACGGGCTCGCCGGGCAACCCGCTGGTGTTCGCCGGCCCGCCCGGTGGCGCCGCGGTCCTGGCCCGTAGCCGGTTCGACGTGATGTCCACCGCCAACAACCACGCATGGGACTACGGCAAGCCATGCCTGGTCGAGACGATGGATCGGCTGCACGCGGCTGGCATCCAACCCGTCGGCACGGACGCCCGAGGCGAGGATCCCATGCGTCCGGTGGTGGTGCAGCGCGGCGGGCGCAAGCTGGCCCTGTTCGCCGTGACGGCCATCTTCAACGACGGCCCGCTGCCCAAGCACGAAGCGTCGGCCTACGTGGCCTACGCGGATATCGGCGCGCTCGCCCGGCGGATTGCCGCGATTCGCGCGAGCGTGGATTGGGTCGTCGTGTCCGTGCACATCGGCGAGGAGTACCTGGTCGTGCCGATCGAGGCGACGCGCTACGTGCTTATCGCCACCGCCGATGCGGGGGCAGACGTGGTCATCGGCCACCACACGCACACGCTGCAGCGCGTCGAGTTCCACGACGGCAAGCCGATTGTCTTCAGCCTGGGGAATCTCGTGTTCCACGAGAACTCGTCGCACCCGTGGACGGGATGGAGCGCGCTGGCTCGCGTCCGCTTCGCCGACGGCCGCCCGCCCGCGCTGGAGCTGTGCCCCTATCACCTGTTCGACGCGGCCGCCTCGCCCCTGGATGACCAGCTGAGGCCCGCGTTCGTCTCCCATCTCGACGCGATCTCCAAGCACCCCGCCGCCGCCCGCCGCGGCCCGCTGTCGGCCGACGGCTGCATCGCGATGCTCCCACCTTGAGCTGGATGCTCGTGGTCCGATTCAGCGGGTCAGGGAGCGGGAATGCGCCCCACCGGGTTGTCCGCCAGATTCCGGCAGAACCCCGCGGCTTGGCTCCTGGCCGCGGGAATGTCGAACACCACGAAGTGTCCGTCGCTGGCCTGCGACGCCGGCCACTGGGCCAGCACACCGGAGGCCGAGCCGCCGGCCAGGTTGCCCGACAGCCCTTCGGGCGGAATGGTCACGGGCTGCAGACCCGAATACGCCATCTCCGCGATCGGGTGCACGACAGGATTCATGAGTGGCAGCCCCGTGGCGACCGCTTGCACCTCGATGGCGTGCGGCGGCGCGTAGCTGTCGCCCGAGCCGTCCGGATTCACGCCTTCGGTCTGGTAGATGCTCTTGGCCGCGAATCCGGGCAGCGGACGCTGGATCATCATGGGCACGTAGTGGATCGGGTCCGCCACGTCGATGAACGACTGGATGAGCGACACGCCCGGATGCAGGTAGTTGAGCTCGTCGTACTCGGAGGTGCTGAGCGCGAACAGCAGGCCCTTGACCAGGCCCGCCACGCTGGGCGCCGGCAACGTCTTCTCGAGCAGCGTAATGGATATCATCGAGGCAGAGCCGCTGAGCACACCGCCTCGCGCGCCGTCGTCGACTCCCATGTAGATCGGGCCGTTCAACCCGCCCTGGGAATGGCCGAAGAACAGCACGGTCGACGGGTCGATCGGGATGTCCTGTCCGGTGGTCGAGACCGCGGCCGGCACCACGATGTGGCCCTCTCGCGCCAGACGCGCGCGCACCACCTCGTCCACGCCCGATTGACGAGGGTTGGTCCTGGCCGCGTCCGGGTTCTGGAAGTTGAAGAACAGCAGCTCGGGACTCCACGACGGGTCGGGCGGCTGGGGCAGTCGCGAGGCATGCATGATCTGATCGACGCCCATCGATGCGAGGCACTTGGACGCCAGCGACGCAGCGGTTCCATCGTCCAGGAAGCTGCGGTAGTCGCCGCCCGTGCCGTGGGCATACATCACGATCGGGTAGCCGTTGGCCGGCAGAGGGCAGCTCGAGGCGTCAGGGATCGCCAGGGCGAAGCGCGGGTTGAACTCGCGCTGCTTGACCGGATGGCCGCTCGCGTCGAACTCGAACGCGCCCCCGTCACCGTAATTCGCAAAGGGCGGCGTGCCTTTCTGGTAGTCGGGCGACGGCCCGTACTTGCCTTCGTACACCTGGTATCCCGAGACGTGCTCCTTCACGAGCCAGGCCGTGTCGTCCACCTTGGGAACCGGCTGGTTCGTCCTGGCGTCCTTCGCCACCGCGATCGTCTCGGCCGTCGGATCGTCGGTGGTGAAGACCGTCATCTGCGCGATGTGATCGGGCGTGATGCCCAGGCTGCCCAACGTGGCAATCGCCGGGGCCCACGCATCGTGCAGCGCCGCCGTCGGGCCTTGTGCGGGGTCGAGCCCCAACACCTGCCGCAGCGCCGCCGACGGCTGCACCGGCGCGCCGTCCGCTCCCCGCACGCCGTCGGTCACCACGAACGCGTACTTCGTATTGGCCATCAGCGGGTAGCCCATGGTCGGCATAAAGGCCAGCGTGTCGGGCATCCAATACGCGCCCGCCGCTTGCCGCCAATACAACGTCAGCAGCCTTCGCTCGCCCTTGTTCGGCGACGCGTCGTCGATGTCGATCAGCTGGACCGTGGAGCTGGCGTCGGTCGCAGCGGCCGGGTCGGCCGGAAGGGTCGCCGGGTCGATGTCGCCGTCGAACCGCACGTATCCGGCGGCAGCGGGCGAGAAGCCGTGCAGCACGCCCTTCATGGCCTGGATGTACTGGGAGAGCAGCAGCACCGACCGCGGATTGCGCCAGCCCTCCAAGTGCTCGCTGCCGTCCGGGTCCAGGCGCATGTCGCTCGGCCATGGGTGGTCGAACCACGTGTCGTCCGCCAACTCCGACAGCGATTCGGGCACCACGAACATCGCATGCGTGGCTGTCCCCGAGGTGGGCTGCGTGGCCGGAGACGATGCGTTCGACGAGCCGCAGGCCGGGATCGAGGCAAGAAGCAAGGCGAGTGTAAACGCACGAGGACTTGTCATGCCCGATGTTGTACACCCGCTGGCCATGTCGTGGGTGCTCCGGCTGCTTCCGGCAACGATCGAACAAGGCAAATCCGCGGACGTCGCGAAGCGGGTTGTCGGCTTGACGTTGCCGCTTCGCATGGCGCTGTCGGCCCAGGCCGGCGGAGCGGAAAAAATAGTGCTCGCGCAGGGAACCGAATCCTGTCGTGCGCTGCTCGACGATGCGCGCCTGCGCGCTGCCGTGATCGGCGACAGCGAGCTGGCCGCCCAGGCCGCGCCCGCGTTGATCGTCGAGGCGCCGTGCAATCTGGTGCTCCACCGCGATCTGCTCAAGGATCTCGCCCAAAGCGGGGCCCGGGGAACGCGCAACCTCGTCGCCGAGCCCTTCCCGTTCCAACGCCCCTTCTCGTTCGACCCGATCCTGGTCACGGACCGTCGCAGCGCGAGCCGCGCGGCCCGCGCGCTGCTGCACTCGCTTCGCAAGCCGCAGGACGGCTGGACCTCGACCCATCTCAACCGCCATATCTCCCTGTTCCTGACTCGGTGGTTGAGCTACCTGCCGCTGCACCCGAACCACGTATCGGTGGGAATCCTGGCCGTGGGCGTGCTGGGAGCGTACCTGGCCTCGCGCGGGACTTACGGCCCCATGCTCCTGGGAGCGCTCCTGTTCCAGGCGCAGAGCGTGCTGGACGGCTGCGACGGCGAGCTGTCGCGGGTGACGTACCGCGGGTCGCACCTGGGCGAGTGGCTCGACACGGTCGGCGACGACCTGACCAACTACGGCTTCTTTGCGGGCGCGGCCTGGGGCCTGCACGCGGCCACCGGCTCGAAGCTGTACCTGGTCGCCGGTGTGGTCACCCTGGCGTGCGGGGTGGCCACCAGCGCGATCGAGTACCGCTACCTGGCGAAGATCGGCTCGGGCGATCTGCTCAAGTACCCGCTGGGCATCGGCAAGGCGCCGTCGTCGTCCGACGCTCCCAAGGGCAAGGTCGCACGCCTGGTCGACGGCATCTCGCCGCTGTTCAAGCGCGACACGTTCGTGCTGCTGACCCTGCTGGGGGCAGCGGTGGGGCTGCTGGGCCCGTTTCTGGTGATCTTCGCCGCAGGTGGGATTGGCATCCTCGTGGCCGTCGTCCAGGCCGAGCTGCGCATGGCCCGCGAGCGTGGCGCACAAGCCGCTAAGGGATGACGAACGTGGCCGCGATGGGCGCGTGGTCGCTGGCCAGAGACGAGTCGTGCAGGATCTTGGCGCTCGTCGGATCGAGCGTGCCGGCCACCGTCGGCGAGGCGAATAGCTGGTCGATGAGCTGCTTCTGCGAGTTGTACTCGTAGCTCCAGCGATCGGCCGATGGGACCGCCGCCATGGCGTTCTCCCAGGTGGGGCCGGATTGCCCGTCGCGTACTGCCGCATAGGTGTCCGTGCCCGGCGTGTCGTTGAAGTCGCCCACGATGAACAGCCGCGCACTCGGATCCTGCGCCAGGATGGCGTCCGCGATTTGCCGGGTGTGCTGCGCCTCGGCCACGCGCCGATCCGGATCGTCGGGGCTGGCCTTGGACTTGAAGTGAACGCCGAGGATCACCACATGGTTCGACCCCCACGTCATGTGGATCTCCGCCACGTCGCGCGTGTAGTGGTAGACCGTGGCCGGCGCGTCGAGGCGCGTGAAGATGTCGCCCTTGTGCGAGATGTACGCGTCGATCGGGTATCGGCTCATGACACCGATGTTGACGCCCCGCGGATCGTTGCCCCGCAGCAGCTGGTGCACCGTGTAGCCGTGGCCGGCCAGCGCCGCCGAGCTCGCGATGTCGTCGATGACCGCGTCGTTCTCCACTTCCTGCAACACCACCACGTCGCCGTCGAGCTGCGCCAGACCGTCGGCCACGCCCGCGACCTTCGACTGGTACTCGGAGGCCGACAGGGTCTGCTCGTAGGGGCAGTCCTGGCAGTTGCCCTTGATCGTGTCGAAGAAGTTCCACGTGTTCCAGCTCACGATCCGCAGCGGCCCGGGCCCAGGCGTCGGCAGCCCATCCGTTCCAGCCTCCTGCGGCGTGACACCGCTGTCGGGCGACGACGCTCCGGGATCCTTGGCGCCGTCGTTGCTCATGCAACCGGTTGCGGGCGCGGCCGCTATGCAGACCACAAGCAAGCTTCTTCGCAGGAACACGTTGGGATCTTGGACGGTGCGCCTCGCGGATGCAAGCGTGATGGCGACCATTCTCACAGCTCTATGGAAGCCCGATGTCACCCCCGAGCGCAAAGACGAACTCCCGTCGCCGCGGCGGTCGCAGCGCTCACGGGTGTCGGCATTTGTCACTTCAAGGGCAGGTGGTGGCCTTCCATTGGGATTCGGACTGCCTTGCAGACCGCTGCGGCGCCCCCTGCAAACGGTGCCAGAACATGCGCCCCGGGCCCGCAGCCTGTCGCGTCGAGGATCGCGGCGCATGCTGCCAACAGCCTCTCCCGTAGTTGCGCAGGACAGCGACCTGTTCGGGTACCTCGCGCGGGCCATGCCGCGGCGGATGGCGGCATGTGGCGGCAACACGCGCGTGGGCCAGTGTCCGAGTCGTCAGAACATCGTGCATTCGTGGGCAGCTCATGGCGGCCAGTCGTGCAGCCCTTGCTGATAGACATGTCAGCGGCGGCGGCGATCGGTGGGTGGACGCGCGGCGGTGGGAGTCGACATGCCATGCCCGCGGCAGATGCTTGCGCTGCGGCCGTCGTGCGCGTGAGTAGCTTGGCCCGTTGATAACGGCCGAGGTGTTCTGCGTTAAGGAACACAACCCATGGATCCCGGTTCCGAGCCGAAATGCGTTGACCGAATTTCCGTGCTCATGGATGATCCTCGTCCACCGAGTACGGAGGTGCGGATGATGCCGACAATGCGATCGTGGTTGACAGGCGCGGGGGGGGGGGGCAGCTAGCCCCGCCCTTTGGGTCG
>JAJZQG010000224.1 GCA_021847645.1 Myxococcales bacterium | reverse complement strand
GGGTGCGGCTCCTTTTGAACGGGGCAGTAGTCACTTGATTCTGCGGAGCTTCGGCGTCGACGGGCTCCGGGTTGGAAGCGGATTCGGTGGTTGCTGGTCCGCGTAGAGGCACAGGTGATTGCGTTGCATCTCGCGGTCGAGGTGAAAGGCCCAGTATTCGGGCAGGTCTCCGCTCGTGCGCAACGCGCGTAGGCGCAGAACAGCTTCCGCTCCCTGAAGCGACCATCGGGCGCCCGTGCGGTCCATCCGGTCCTTGATCAGGTAGCGGCACGCGCCTTCCACAACGCCGGTCGCGATGGGGAAGCCGCGCTCCAGCGCGTCGGCGTAGTTGAGCCGGCGACGATTGTTGATGAGGTACCTTGCGCAGGCATCCACGGCTTTCCGTGTCGCCCTCGGCAGGTGTTGCCGCGTCGCGCTGCGTCGCATGCCCGCGGCCATCTGGCTGGGGTCGCTGCCCGTCAGAAGCGCGCGGAGACGCTCTGTCACCCAGTCCTGGGCGGCCTGACTGCCATCCGCGTGGAAGCAGTACGCGGCCTTCCACAGGTACTCCAGCACGTGTACCACGTCGACGATGAGCACGATCGATACGCCATACTTCTTCGCTACCTTGCGCACGGCGCGGATCTGGTCCTTGTTGCCGTCCACCAGGACCACCCATGGCCGCTGCTGATCTGGGTCCAGCCGTCGGGCGTGGCGGAACGCTTCGTCGATGACGTCGGTCATGTCCTCTACGACGCTCGCCCACACACGCTTGGCTGTGGGACGGGGCCGCCGAGTCGCCACATCCTTGCCCGGCCGAAATTCGCGCATGACGTCCTCGGCATCTCGCACGAAAGGCTCGACAGCGTAGACTGTAGCGACTTCGGCCATGCGCTTACGATTGCGCTTCTCGCCTTTCGCCAAGCGCTTGTCGAGCTTGTGTTTACCCTCGATGGCGGCTTTGCGCGTAGCCTCCCGGAGGTCTTCCGTGCGCACCACGATGCCCTTGCCGTCGAAGCTCAACACCAGCAACGCGGTCGGGGTGATGCTCCAGCTCGCCGCGGGGTATTGCGTATAGAAAGCGTCGAAGTCCGAGGCAGCCGCCGCGGCCAACTCCTCGACCTGACGCTTGCCGACGACACAGCCTGTGATCGCCTCGACCTCAGCGACGACTTCCTCGAACGAGTCCTTCGCGGCATGCTCGGCGACCAGCTTGCGAATGCCGTGAGAGTAGTAGCCCGGCGGCAGATTGAGCACCGCGTCCATCGGCGCCAAGCCAGGCAGGCCAGCGGCTTGATACACGAGGCGGATAGAGCGAACCCCACCGAAGACCGTACCGAGACCGACGCCCAGCTCTCGACTCTCGGTACGTCGTGCACCTTCCGAGCCGGTGACCTCGGGCAACTCGCGCTCAGTCGCCGATCGCAGGTTCAGGTGGTCCTGGAACAGTCGACGAAGCAACTCGCGCCCGTCGCGGGTGAGCTGCTCCTCGACGGCGGCATGCTGCAGCTGCAGCGCATCCGCGGACTCCAGGAACGCGACGATCTGCTCAAACTGCACGCGAGACGATTGGAACTTGTCGGCGGAAGGGACGAGAGAGTAAGCTGCGCTCACGGTGGGACCTCCTGCGTGGGTAACCGGCGTGGTAACCGTTACGTACCGCAGAAGGCACCCGCTTGTCCTGCCACCGTTCACGCCAAGTCCCTACGATTCGGCTCGATCAGCACCGTTCGGATGGAGCCGCACCCAAAGCGTTTCTGGCCTCGTGGTCCATCGAGCGCACGTGCGACACCGTCGCCGCGGAGATCGCGTCCGCACTGGACGCCGCTTTCTCCGCGGTGTTGTTGTATGACCCGCGGACCGGGGAGCTCGCGAGCGCGGGCGCTGCCGGCACCTCTCCGCGCGGAACCTGGCCATTCAAGGCCCCGGTCGGATCCACGCTCGCCGGTCGCGTGATCGAATCGGGTGAGCCCGTCGCCGTGCTCGACGTTCAGGACGATCCGCACGGCGGCGCGAGCGTGGCCCGCGAGAGCGGCGTTCGTTCGTACGTGGCCGTCCCCCTGCGCTCGCGCGACGGCGTGGTCGGCGCCGTGGTCGTCGGGGACATGGATCGCCGGCCAGCGCTGTTGGAGTACGTCGGCGTGCTCGAGCAGGTCGCCAACCACCTGGCTCAAGAGGTCGCCCGTCGGCGCGCCGAGAACGCCCTGGCCGAGAGCGAGCTGCGCTTCAGGACCGTTTTCGAAGCCTCGCGCGACGCGATCGGCGTGTCGGCCAACGGCACCCACGTCTTCGTCAACCCTGCGTACGTGCAGCTGTTCGGCTACGACGACGAAGCTCAGCTCGTCGGCACTTCGATCCTGGCACTGATCGCGCCCGCGGACCGGCAGATCGTCAGCGACAGGGTCAAGGCGCGAGGCCGGGGAGTGCCGGCGCTGTCGAACTACACCGTACGCGGCTTGCGCCGCAGCGGCGAGGAGTTCGAGATGGACGTGCACCTGTCCACCTACACGATGCGTGGTGTCGTCCACACCCTCGTCGTTCTGCGGGACATCAGCGAGCAGGTTCGCCTTCACCAGTCGCTCGTCGAGAGCGAGGCGCGCCACCGCGAACTGTTCGAGCAGGTGCCCGTGGGCTTGTGGGAAGAGGACATGTCCGCGGTCAAGCGCGAGCTCGACAGTCTCGACGAAGGGGCCCGGTCCGATCTGCGCGCGTACCTGCGCGCGCACCCGGAGGTGACCGCCCGCTGCGCGGCGGCCGCGCGCATCTTGCATGTCAACAAGACCGTGCTCACGACGTTCGGCGCGGCCAGCGAGCAAGAGCTCATCGGCAACCTCGACAAGGTGTTCAACGTCGAATCGCTCGGGCCGTTCGGCGATGCGATTGCGCTGCTCTACGCGGGCGCGGGGGGCTTTCGCGTCGAGGGAACCAACCGCACGCTGCGGGGGGATGCGCGCTGGGTCGACCTGCGAGCCAGCTGCGCGCGAGGCCACGAGCAGGACTGGGCCAAGGTGCTCGTCTCCACCACGGACATCACCGACCTGAAGCGCGCCGAGGCCGAGCGATCGTCGCTCGAGCAACAGCTGCAGCACGCGCGACGCCTGGAAGCGATCGGCACGCTCGCCGGAGGTGTCGCCCACGACTTCAACAACATCCTGGCCGCCATCATCGGTTTCGGCGAGCTGGCCCAGCTGCAGGCCGGCCCCTGCGAACCGGTCCGCGACGATCTGGACCAGATCCTCAAAGCCGCCTACCGCGCCCGCGACCTGGTGCAGCAGATCCTGGCGTTCAGCCGTCGTGCGATCCAGGAGCGCAAGCTGGTCGACCTCAACGAGCTGGTGGCGGAAGCCGCGCGGCTGCTGCGTGCCACGACCCCCGCGAACATCGAGCTGCGCGTCACGCAGGATTCGCAAGACCACGCGGTGATCGCGGATCCCTCGCAGCTGCACCAGGTGCTGATGAACTTGTGCGCCAACGCGCGCTGGGCCCTGCGCGACAAGCCCAGCGGCCTCCTCGAGATCGCTCTCGCGTCGGTCCGTCTCGGCACCGCGAGCCAGGTGGGGGACAGCACGCTTCCACCGGGCGACTACGTGCGCTTGTCCGTCATCGATGACGGCTGCGGCATGGACGAGGCCACGATGGCGCGGGTCTTCGAGCCGTACTTCACGAGCAAGCCAGTGGGGCAGGGCAGCGGCCTGGGCTTGTCGGTGGTCCACGGGATCGTGGCCAGCCACGGTGGCGCCATCCAGCTCGCCAGCTCACCGGGCGCCGGTGCCCGATTCGACGTGCTGCTGCCGCGGGCCGACGAGGAAGCGCGGCGGTCGGAGCCGGCGCCGGGCGAGGTGCCCGCCCGTGGGGCCGAGCATGTGCTGTTCGTGGACGACGAGCCGGCCGTTGCGGAGGTTGGGACCAGAATGCTGCAAGCGGCCGGCTACCGCGTGACCGCCACCACGAGCGCCAGGGAAGCGCTGGGCCTGTTTCGATCGCATCCCGACGACTTCGACCTGATCATCTCGGACCAGTCCCTGCCGTACATGACGGGCGCCGCACTCGTGGTCGAGTTCCTGCGCGTTCGCAAGGACATCCGCATCATCCTGTGCACCGGCTTCAGCGAGACCATCGACGAGGACCAGGCGCGACGCATCGGGGCGCGAAGGCTGCTGATGAAGCCCTTCGACATGAAGAGTCTCATTCAGGCGGTTCGTCAGGTGCTCGACAACGATTGAGCTGGCCTGCCACCCGGGTTGGACCGGCGTCAGGGGGAAGCGCTCGACGAGGCCGCGGCGGCCGGCTGCATCGCGGCTCCTGCGTCCGCAGCGGGCATGGCCGCTCCCGCGTCCGATGTGGGCACTGCGGCCCCCGCATCGGCCTCGGGCGGCGGGGCCGGCGGCGCGATCGGTTCCTCGATGAGACGGGGCAGGCGCTCGCCGGCGCGCCAGCGAAGCCCGGCAGCCTGGCCGTCCCACACCTTTCGCGCGAGCCCCCCGGTGTCCGAGACCAGGTAAATGCCAGGGCCCTTGCCGTTCTTGTCCGGTGAGAAGAACGCGACGGTGCGGCCGTCGGGGCTGCAAGCAGGTGACATCGCGTTGGCCGCGACCATGCGGGAGTTGCCATTCGTCAGGCTCGTCAGGCGGATGTTCCACCCCACGCCCGCACGCACCATGTACACCACCCGATCCTCCATCACCGTCGAGCAGAACTGGGGCATGGCGGCCCATATGCCCGGAGGGGACACCCGCCGGTCGCCCAGCTCGATCGAGAAGGGCCCCTTCTCGAGGCCGACCGCGTGCAACACTCGTCCCGCGTCGTTGACCGACGGCGACAAGGAGGCCTCGTGCGGGCCGGTCGGCACCTCGGTGAGGGAGGTGAACGAGGTGCCCACCCAGGAGTGCACCAGCTTGCCCACGCCGATGGACAGCACGATCTCCTTGCGATTGGGCGAGAAGGCGATGCCTTGCACGTAGCCCGGCATCGGCAGCTCGATGGGTTCGCTCTCCCGCTCACGGAACAGCCGGAGCTTGCCCGACGCGTCCTCTGCCGCGTAGTAGACCTGCCCGTCCTTTCCGAAGTCCGCCCCGCGGGCGATGGACCCAAAGCCGCTGATGCGACGGCCGCGCTTGCCATCGGGCATGACGACGCGCACCGAACGTTCGCCCCGCGTGGTCGCGTCGGTCAGCACGATCATGCCGGACATGTTGGAGCGGATGCCGGTGACGTCTTCCATGATCGCGTCGGCCAGCACGCTCGGCGTCATCGCCTCGCTTCCGGGGTACTCGACCAGCTCGCGTCGTCGAACGACGTCCTTCTCCTGGCGGTGGTACGAGGCGCTCGAAACGATCGGGAAGTCCTGCGGTCTGGGCGTCCTGCCGACCACCACGGCAGCCGTGGTCAACGCAGGCCACTTGGACCGATCCGGAACACCGGATCCCAGGCCGATCGACCGTGGAAGCGGCGTCGAGAACAGGCCGGTCAGCTCGATCTCGTTGCGTACGGCGTCCGCAAGCGGCTGGTCGGCGTCGGTCGCAGGCACGACGACCAACACGGGCTGCTGGCTGACCGCGGTGGTCACCTCGACCACTACCTCGTTGTCGGCGCTGCCGGGAGGGGCGTTCTCCGCACCCTCGGTTCCCGGCATGTCCTGCGGCTCGACTTGGGCCCAGGCCGCCGGCGTGACCATCGCGGCCAGCATCGCCACGACAGCTGCTGCCCTTGTTCGAATGGGCCTTCGACTTGGTGATCGCATGGTGTGCTCTCGTCCTACTGCACGCGCACGGGGCCGAACATGGTCGTGAATGCCGGCGGCGCGTCGCCCCCGTCGGGTGGCGCTGGGAGCGTGGAGCCGCCGCCTTGGATCGAGCTCATCGTGCGCTTGACGGCGTCATCGAATGCCGCGTTGCCGCTCGAACCCAAGAGTGACCAGCTGGTGACCTGACGGTCCGGCGAGATGTTCACGCGTACCGCCACCTTGAGCTTGGGCAGATCCTCGGTGGGGATGTCGGCGCCGCGCACGTTGAATCGCGCGCCGAACCACCCGGCCAGAATGCCGGCATACTGCGGCGTCATCCTGGCCTTGGGCGGCGCCGTGCCCTGGCCGCCTTCCACACCGTCCGGCGAGCCAAACGCGGGCGGCACATTCTCGCTGCCGACGGGTGTCGTCAGGTCCGCATTGCCGGCGTTTTCCCCTGCGCCGCCTTCCTGCGGCGGGCCGGCGTCGCCGCTTTCCGGCACGGGCGCGCTCGCACTGGGCGCGGCCGAAGCCGACGCGGCCGTCGTGGGAATCGCGTCTGGATCGGGCGGAGGCGCGGGGTGCGGGCGGTCCGGCGCCTTGAGCTCCGGCGCCCGCGGGATCTCCACATGGGAGCCAAGCCCCTTGCCCTCGTCCCTGCCGTGGGGCTGGCCGAGCGCGGGCTGGATGTCGATGTCGATCAGCTCGCGATTCTGCTTGTAGGCGCGCACCGCCGGCGCCGCGATGAGCACGGCCACCACCACCATGCTCAGGTGCACGGCGATCGAGAAGAAGCCGAATCCGACGTTGCGGACCAGGCCGGCGGCGCGCGCTTGGCTCGACACTCAGCTTCCCTGCTTGATCTTGATGTCGACCCGACGATCCTTGGACCACCCTTCCTCGTTCGTGCCGGTTGCGTCGATCTCGCCGCGCGACGACACGTCCAGCCGGCCGCCGTCCACGCCCAGCGAGCCGAGCGCCGAGCGCACCGACTCCGCGCGCCGTCCGCCCAGCGCCAGGTTGTAGTCGTCCTCGCCGCGCGGGTCGGCGTGGCCCACCAGCAGCAGCGTCTTGCCCTTCAAATTCCCCGTGTTCATGCACTCGGCCAGCGCCACCAGCGCGTCCTGGAACTCGGTCTTGACCCGCGCCGAGTCGGTGGCGAAGTGCGGCGGCTTGACCGCCGGACACAACTGCAGGATCTCGTCCGAGATCCCCAGCCCCGTCGCGCCTGTCTCCTTCTCCGCATCGTCCACCGCCTTCCGCTGCGGCTCGCTGAGTTGCTTGGCCGGCTTCGCCATCGCCTGCGACGCGTCGTTCGCCGTCTTGGGTGGCGGATCGTCACCGCAGGCCACGAGGGCCGAGATCGAGATCGCGAGAGCGGCGAGGGGAACCAACCTTGTCATGAGCCAACCTCCCAGACGGCACCGTTGCATCGTGATGCCTGTTGTAGATTGTGGACGGCGCTTCGAGGACATGCGTCCCGGGACGGCACCAGCAGGCCCGGATACCGTCCGTAGGACGCACCTGGCGAGCGGATCATTCCCTCGCCTGGCGATTGGTGTGGCTGTAGCGCACAAAGGCCGGTCGGACCAAGAGATCGGCCAGCCGCGAGCTACCGTCCCAAGTGCATGCCGACCAGGGCGGTTCCTACGCCCACGGCAAAGCCGATCAGAAGTGCCGCCAGCGCGATGACAGCAACCCATGCCGGACGCACGCCCTGCACACGCGTGATGGTAATGGGGGCGACGTCGCTGGACTTGAGCGTGGCTTCGAGGCCCGGAGGACGGCCTTGGGCGGTGCCGATGACCTGGACATTGGGGCTCGAGGACGTTCGTGGTGGAACGGAGCCGGTGGCAGGCATGCGAGGGGATACGTGTGTGCCGTCCCGGGGAACGGGCGTGGGCGCAGCTTCGATCGCGGCCGCGACCTGCTTCTGGACGTCGATGGATCGGAACTCGGCCGTGGGCAGCGGAGCCGCGCCGGCCAGGGCGCGTGCGGTAGCGAGCAGCACCCGCGCCATCTCGTCGGCGCCCGCGAATCGCGCCGTGGGCTCCCTGGCAATCGCCCGGTTGAAGAAGTCCTGCCAGCCCGCCAGGGGCGGTGCGACCTGCGATATCGGCTTGGGATCCTGCGTCAGCACCGCCGTGAGCTTGGCGAAGTCGGTCGGCGCGTCGAACGCCTCGCGGCCCGTCACCATCTCGTAGAACATCACGCCCACCGACCACAGGTCGCTGCGCGGGTCGACCGCCTTGGCGTTCTTGATCTGCTCGGGGCTCATGTACCCCGGCGTGCCCAGCATCATCCCGGTACGCGTCTTGGAGCCCATCCCCCCCGCCGCGTCCATCACCTTCGCGATGCCGAAGTCCAGCACCTTGACCGTGTAGCGGCCCGCCGCGTCGGGAACCAGGTAGATGTTGTCCGGCTTCAGATCCCGGTGGACGATGTTCTGCGCGTGAGCGGCCATCAGGGCCTGCAGCACGCCGTAGACGATCGGAGCTGCTTGCGCGACCGCGATGGGCTGGCCGGGCTTGACGTACTCGCTCAGCGGGATGCCTTGCAGCAGCTCCATCACGAGGTAGGGCGTTCCATCCTCTGCGGTCGCGTGCTCGTAGACCTTGGCGATGTTCGGGTGCTGCAGGTGTTGCGCCGCGTAGGCTTCCGCAAGGAACCGCGACAGGATCTGCGGCTCGTTGACGAACTCGGGATGCAACATCTTGATGGCCCGCAGCCCCTGTCCCTGCGTCCCCTCCGCGGAGAACACGGCTCCCATGCCCCCCTCGCCCAGCAGGCGGACAAGCCTCCACTTGCCGTTGAGAACAGCACCGAGCATGGATTCGGGGCCCGACATCGGCCTGCGACTGTAGCGCTGCGCGTGCGCCGGTGCGAGCGCGAAATGCGAGGCCCGCCCGCCCTTCTTTTTCGACGGACCCTCGGCGAATTCACATCTTCAGCACGAGGGGCACGAACCCGACCGTTTGCGCGCTCGACGGCTCGTAGAGCCATGCGTACACCGCGGTCGACGACACCACGCGCCGCGTGTAGCCGCGCGTCTCTTCGTACGGAATCGACTCGACCCAGACGTCGAAGTCGTCGCCCGACCGTGCGGTCAGCCACCGCTGCGTGGCACCCGGCCCCGCGTTGTACGAAGGTATCGCGAGCACCGGCGCGCTCGGAAACAGCCCGCGCAGCCGCCCCAGCTCCCGGCTGCCCAGCGCGATGTTCACCTCCGGACGCAGCAGGTCCGCGCGATCGATCGTCATGCCCAGCGCCTTGGCGGAAGCCCGCGCCGTCGCCGGAATCAGCTGCATCAGCCCGTACGCATTCGCCAACGACACCACCTCGGCGTCGAACGCGGACTCCTCTCGCATGATGCCGTAGGCCAGTGGCACCGGGATCGACGAACGCGCCGCTTCGCGCTCGACGACCTCCAGGTAGGGACGCGGGTACGCCAGCTCCCAGGCCGCTCGCCACATCCCCTTGGGGTAGTGCGACGACCACTTGCCGGTCAGCGACCGTGCCAGGCGGTACGACAGCTCGGCGGCCCCAGCGCGGGCGTACAACGTCGACAAGGCCCACGTCGCCGCGTCGTCGTCGCTCGCCAGCCCGATGGTCTGGATCTCGCGCTTCGCCGCGGCAGGGTCGCCGAGCCGCAGCAGCTCGACTGCCCGGGTGAACGCCGGGCCTTGCAGCGACCCGGGAAGCCCGTCGAACAGCTTGCCGTCGGGCTCGCGAGCCTCGCCTTGCTCGATGAGCGCACGCACGCGGTCCGGCGAGGACGCCTGCAAGCGGGACAACGCCAGCACCGCGAAGAACGACCACGGGTGATCGAGCACCACCTGGGACAGCGCCTTCGACGCGTCCTCCGCTCGTCCCGTCGCTTCGTAGGCCCGTGCGAGGAAGTAGCGCGCCCGGCCGCCTGTCCAGAAGTCCTTCTCTCGTGGGCGAAGCTGCAGACTGCGCTCCAGCACCGGGATCGCCTCCGCCCACTTGCCCTGGCGCAGGTCGTGGAACGCCAGCTCGAACAACCCGTCCTCGAGCATGTCGCCGTTCGGGTAGTCGTCGGGCATCTTCGAGAGCAGCGCCACGAACCGGGCCTCGTCGTGCATCCCCAGCACCAGACGCGCCGTGCGCAGCCGCGCGTCGTCCGCCAGCCGATTGTCGTGGAACTCCTTCTCGATCCGCGCGAACCACGCCATCGCCTCGGTCGCCCGTCCCGCCATCGCCTCGGTCTTGGCCCCGTTGTACAGCACCTTGACCAGCTGAGGCCCATCCTTCGCGCAGGCGGCGACCGCATCGCCGTACGCGTCGGCTGCCTGCGGTCGCTTCTTGCGATCGCGCGCGAGCACGTCGGCCCGCAGCGACGCCGCTCTGCAGGCCAGCGCGCCCACCTTGTCCTTGCGTGCGATGCCCTTCCAGACCGCTGTCGCGTCGGCGAGCGCGTCGTCGAAGTGGCCGGCGGCAACCCATTCATCGGCCCTGTCGAGCGTGGTCGACGCGTCGATCGCAGCCAGCTTGGCGCGCTCGCCCGGCGGCAACCACGCGAGCGCCTGCCGTTCCAGATCCTGGGCCTTGGACGCGGACGCCGACGCCGGCGCGTGAACGAGCACGCGCCGCATCAAGGTGAAGACCTCGCGCGCCCGGCTCTCGTCTTTCGGACCGGAGAGCAACCAGGTGGCCAGGCTCACCGACACCTCCGCCCATCGCGCGCGCGGCTTGTCGCCTTGCAGATGAGCACGCCAGATCTCGACCGCCTTGTTCTTGACGCCGAGCCCGTCCAGCACATCGGCCAGCACCAGCGCGCTGCGCTCCGAGATCGGCACGTCCGGCGCGATGAGCGAGAGCCGATCGCGAGCCTCGCCGAGCTTCGAGAGAGCCACGTACTGCGATGCCGCCTGCAGACGCGCATAGTCCACCAGAACGAACGTCGGCTCGGCCGCCGCGGCGTCGAACGCGCTTGCCGCACCAGCCGGATCGCCGGCCGCCTGCAGGGCGGTTCCGAGCAGGTATTGCCATCGGGCAGCTTCGAGCCCTCGCGGGGCGAACTTCGCCATCGCAGCCTGCAACGCCGTCGCTTCCGCGCGGGCGTCGTTGCTGCCGGCTGCCAGGCGCGCGTCGGTCAGGCGCGGGTCCGCGAGGATCGGGGTGGAATCCAGGGGATCGGAGGACGCCGTGTTCGCGGACGCCGGAGCGTGGCCGGCAGCCAGCGATGGCACAGTGGCGGCGCTGACAGAGGCGGGCGCGCTCGACAGTTCCGCCGGCCTGCCGGGTGACGCTCCGCACCCGCAGCCCGACAGCACGGTGACGATCGCGGGCAGTGTGAGCGCTGCGACGAAGCGTGGACGGTGGGGCAGCGGTGAGCGCACCGGGTTGGGGGCCATTCGAGTCATTCGCGGCGATGTCTCCGGACCAGGAACGCCCGAGCGGCGTGGGATTCTTCCGCCTCTTCATCCGAGCGCGCCTGCTCATGTTCTCGCAACGCGTCCACGAAGCGTTGCCGGTGTTGCTCGACCACGTCCAGCTCGGCCTGCGCAGCAGCGAGGGCGCCTCGGGCCAGCGTCTCGGCAGAGGCGGCCTGGCGTGCGGCTTCTTCGGCGCGCTGCGCTTTGTCTCGCAGCACCGCCGCGGTCGCTGCCTGTGCGGTCTCCCACGCCTGCATGATCAGCAGATCCTGCACCGTGGCCGCGCCCTGCTCGACGCGCACTCCCTCGGAGTGCACGGCTTCCACGACGGCGTCGTGGTGCTCTCGTTCAGCGTCCTGCGCCCGGCATTCCTGCCGCCAAGCCTCGGAGGCCTCGCGCATGCGATCGGCCAGCGCCCGCCCCTTGTCGTCTTGCAGATCCTTTCTCCGGTGCAACAGAGCGTCGAGAGGATAACGGGACCTGGGCGGCACGGGTGAATCCTGCGGTTGGGATGTGGTGGACGACGAGAGGAAAGACAACCGGAATCGGCGCGGGCGCGCAAGTTTCGTGGAGCGGGTCCGGCCGGCGAGGCGGCGCGACGCATCGGGGCGTGTGCATCCGGGGGGGCCGCCGCCAGCGCAAGGTGCGAGCGCGACTTGCCTCCTCGAGGCATGTTCCCAGCGCTGTCCGGCGCATCGGCGTATCCGGACACCGCAATGCCGAGACCGAGGCTGGGCCGGGAGTTGGGACGCTTGCCCGATCAGTGGTATGTCTGCGGCGTGGAGGGCCCGACGCCCCTACTCAGGAGGATCCTCACGATGTCCAGACGATCGGTCGTGCCGCTCGGTACCCTCGCTGCCATCGCCGTCGCGATGGTGCTTTCGCACACCACCACGACCCTCGCCCAGAGCAGCGACGAGGATGCCCGCAGGCACTTCGAGGCTGGCGAGTCGTACTTCCGGACCAGCGACTACGACGGCGCCCTGCGCGAGTTCAACCAGGCCTATCAGCTCGCGGACGCCGGCAAGCGCCCTGCCATTCTGCTGTCCATCGCCTCGGTCTACGAGCGCATGGGCGACCTGTCCAAGACCGTCGAGACCCTGCAGAAGTGGCTCGCCGAGGCGCCTGCCGACAACAAGGACCGGCCCACCATCGAGCTGCGTATCCAGAACCTCGACAAGCGCATTCGGGAGCTCGCGGCCGCGCCCCCGGCGTCCCCTTCGGCTGCCCCGCCGGCCACCGCCCCTGCGGCGACCAGCTCGACTGCGCCGCCGCCTCCTCCGCCGCCCGAGCCCAATCGGACCCCGGCCTACATCACGTGGGGAATCGGTGGTGCAGCTGCGGTCGGCGCCGTGATCACCGGACTCATCGCCAACAAGAAGTACAACGACGCCGACGCGGGATGCGCCAAGACTCCGCAGGGTTGCTCCGATTCCGAAGTCAGCCCCATCAAGAACATGGCCCTGGTCAGCACCATCCTCACCGGCGTCGCTGTCGTCGGCGGCGGCGTCGGCACGTACCTGTACTTGAGCGCGTCGTCGCCTGCGCAAGAGCGCGCAACCGGCCCGGTGCCGCTTGTCTCCGCGGGTGTCACGCATCACGGCGGAGCGTTCGAAGCCACTTGGCGATTCTGAGCATGCACCGGACCCATGCGCGTGCAACACCCCTTTGGGGTTGACAACAGCAGAGTGGAGTCGAGGCCATGATGAGCAATTCAGAGACGCGTTGGGGAGTTGCCGCAGCGCTTACGTCGTTCTTGCTGCTCGGCGGGTGCTCGTTCCTGATCGACACCAACAAGCTCCAGAAGGGTGGCAGTGCAGGCGCGGCCGGGCAGGCGGGCAGCGGTGGTGCGCTCGACGCCGGCGACGACGTCTCGGACGCCGGCGGCGCGGACGTGAGCCAACCCGATGCGGATGCTGCGCCCGGCTGCACCGATGATTTGGCGTGCCTCGACGATGACCCATGCACTGTCGACACGTGCAACCTGACCTCTGGGAAGTGCGAGCATTCGCCTTTCCAGGGCATCGGGCTGGTCAACGAGAGCATGGTCGGATCCGGGCAGGACTACACAGCCATCGTGCAGCCAGGGGTTGACCAGATCGGCCTGCCTGTTCTCACCGCCGATGGCGAAAGCTTCTGGCTCGGCTACTGGTACGAGGTCGGCTCGGGAACCTCAGGCGCCTCCCGCGACGTCGTCATCAAGCACTACCAGGCAACCCCGTCCGCGGCGCCGGTCGAGGCGAGTTTGAAGTCGGGGAGCTTCTCGCTCGACGACCTGTTCACGAGTCCGGCGCTGGTCGTCCGCCAATTCAAGAGCCTCGGTGACGCGGGGGTAACGGCCAAGCGACTCGCCGTCGTCGTGGGCGGCGATGTCACCGGCGCGGGCGCTGGCGTCTACGTCCGGATGCTCGACCCCGACAGCTTGCAGCCAGCCGGTTCCACTGTGGTGCCTCCGATGCTCCAGGGCGGGATGTCCCCGAGCGACTTCGCGGACCCGGTCAACTCCGCACCGGCAGCCCTGGTCATGGACGATCACCTTGTCTTCACCTGGGTCTACGGGGCCAAGCTGTACACGTGGGACGCTCATTTGGGCGGTGTCGTCAACCAGACCGCCGAGAAGCACGACGTGCCGAACGACGTGCTCAATGCGGTACCGATCCAGGGGACCAACATCGGGTTCAAGGCCGACTTCGGCGCAGTGCTCGAGATCGCCAAGACCGGCGGCATCTACTCCACGGACCTGTGGACGCACGGCAACGACCAGACTCTCAAGAACCTCGAGCCGAACAGCGGCGCCCGGTTGGGCGTCGCGGCCGGCGCGTTCCTCGATCCGCCCGATGACTTGAGCATCGTTGCTTGGTCCTACGAATCGGCTACCGGCCCTGTCATCAAGTCCGGCGGCGCGGTTTGCGGTGGCACCGACTGCAACGCGGCGGCCTTCCCCGGGAATTCCAGCTCCAACGAGGGAGCTGGCATGTACCCCGCCATCTCCAGCACGTGGCTCTCGGCCTATTCGACCGTGCGAGGCGTCGCGATCTCGCAAGTGCTGCACAAGCGAGACGGCGCGGATGCAGGCGCGGCCTACTCGGCCGTGATCGCCACGGCCATGGCACTCGATCCGAACGCCGACGCCGGCTCCACCCAGAGCTACGTCAACCCGCCCGTCCTGCTCGTGCGTGGCCCTGTCGCGTCCGCTTCGGACAAGCCCAAGGATTCCCCGTACGGGCACACGGCCATCGCCGTCACAGCGAGCGGCAGCATCATGGTGGCGTGGGTCGAGAAGGACAACGGCAAGATGTCGCTGCGCGCCCGTCGCTACGGCACCAAGCAGTGCAATTGACCGCTCAGCCCGAGTCAGGATTCGGGCTTGCTGCAGACGGCATGTTGTGCGGCGGCGATCAGCGGGGCGTGGTTTGCGTGCCGGAGGCTGCCTCCACGACGCAAACCCAGA
>JAJZQG010000223.1 GCA_021847645.1 Myxococcales bacterium | reverse complement strand
GTGCGCGCAGATCGCCGGGCGGGGCGAAAACGGTTGGCGAACGGCTGCCACCCGGGGCAAGATAGACGGCGTGGTGGTTCGTGAACGGCCGGCACTCAGGGCACATAGGCTTGCGTGGATTACGCTCGCGCCGGGCGAGCCTTCGGACACCGGAACCCAGAATTGGATGATCAATCACACGAACTGTGGTCCCGGATGCCGGGCCTATCTCGTAACACCGCGGAGTCAGGTGAAGGTAGCGATTGGATTGGATTTCGGCGAGCCTCGCGAGTTGAACAGCTACGCTGGCTACACCGTCGGCGAGGTCACTCCGAGCCGGTATGCCTTCATCGTGCCCGCAACCCTTGCTCGCTACGAGCCAATCTTCTGACCCGATGCGGACGAGTATTCACCCAACGAGCCTAATCCTTGTTCTCCTGGCCGCTGGTGCGAGCTTAGTGGGCTCGAGTTGCGCGCTGCACTCGACTGGGCGCCTACGAACACGGCCCAGTGCGACAGAGCTGGTAAGAGCGTGCGTCGAGTCTGAGTCTCCACAGAATCCAGCTGAGTTCAGCAATGCCCCTTGCATGGCTATAGGGGAATATTTGACGACTGCGGAGTTGGCGAACCTTGCGCAAAGCAAGGTCGTCTCAGAGCGTGTCGCGGTGGCCTTCGCTATCGCAACCAACTCAAGCCGAAGGGACTTCTCTAGCGTCTTCGCGTCTGCTCAGATCGATCCAGCGGTGTGGTCGATAGCGCTTGGCCGGCTGGATGGCGAGATTCCGGCCTTCGGTCTCACCGCGCGAGTGGCTTTCATGCTCTGCCGTCATGGGTGCAAGGAATTTCGACTCGCGTTGGAACAGCGACTCGCACGTTTCAGTCGCGCCGACTGGATGCGAGCATGCGTGGCGGCAGCTGCACTGGGATTCATCGGTGATCCGGAGTCGGAATCGGTCCTGTTAGCGGCGCTGGTGCAACGACGCAGTTGGCTGCTTTCATGCGTAGCTGCGCGCGCCCTGGGACGTCTGGCACAGCTTACTCCCGAGGGGCGAGCCATACTTTGCGGGCAAGCGTCTGCACACTGGTCGTTGTCGGTGAGGGAGACTTCGCGCGAAGCGTGCGAAACTCAGGCACTAGGGGAGGGCTTCCAGCGAGTTTCGCAGTTACGGGAGGCGGCGCTGAAGGGATTCGCTTACGTAAGCATGTCGGACATGGAACCAGTGCTGGCGCCGACTTGGCCGCCGAGTCGGGTGAGCACCGGCATCGGCTTGGCAGCCGAAACGCCGTTGGGATGTCTGAAGCCCACCGTGCACGGCGTGCCCACAGTGGCGTGGGGAGCGCACTCGTACGAGCTGGGTCGGCTTCACCGCCTTGGCGAGAATCACGTATCTGAAGCCAAACTGGAGGCGTGTATTCCTGCGGTGGGTGACGCGGGCGCATGCTCGTGGGGCATATCGCCGTCAGTAGGTCAGGAGCGTCAGCACGCATTCGGGATCCCGGTTTCTGTGGTTCGTTCGACGCGGAGCGGCGAGGCACGGAGTTGGATACCGGTGGCCGAAATTCCGGGACGGCCTCAGGCTGGCGTCGCACTGGACGACGGGACGGTGCTTCTCGTTACGGATGACGTTGCGGTGGTGCTAGACGCCGGTGGTGTTGCGGGATCGATTTGCTCGCGATGAGGATGAGCGAGAGCCGTTTCGAGTTTCGAGGGGGATTATTGTCGAAGGATCGCGAGCTTGGCGCCGGCACGTGCGCGGGTCGTGGGCAGGATAGGCTACTACTCCCTGCCCTCGGTAATTGTAGACTTCTTCGTGTGCACAGCCGCCACTCGGGACACAGTCTCGATTCAAGACCAATGCCTCGACAACCCACCACTTACCTGCGGGGTTCCCGTCGGCAAGAAAGGCGCGGGGGAGCCCAACGGTTCCCCCGCGAAGAAGTCTTTTCACCTCCCGTCCCGCTCGCCCCGCGACTCCTCGTCGCGAATCTGCAGCGTGCCCGAGATGGGGAGGGCGTCGAGCTTCACCGTTATCGACGAATCGCGGTTCGTGTACGCGACGCCGATCCTCGTCCAGAAGCTCTTCTCGCCCCGCTCGGTGATGGCGTAGACGACCTTCATTCGTACGTTCGATCTGTCGTTCATCGGTCTCTCTCCTTTCCGTCAGTTCGCGAGGTACTGGCTCGCGGCTCGCTCGAGGTCGAGCCGGTCCTCGGGAGTTAGCCGCTGCGCGGCCAAGGTCATCGCCTGCGAGATGCCGAACGCCGTCGGGTCAGGCTCCTCGGCGTATGCTTCGACGATGGCGGGCGTGAGTCTCTGCGGAAGGTTGGCCTGGTCGAGCACCCGGCGGATCACGACTTCGGGAGTCGCGTCGATGCGACGTTCGCGCGACCGAAGGAGCAGGTCCGCTCCCTCGCGCAGCCGGCCTGGCAGCCCGCGCAGTCGCTCGGCGAGAACCCCCCGGAGCTTGCCAGCGTCGAACCCGCGGTGACGCCGGCGGAGCACCACCGCGTCGATGAGCGGCGCGACCATCCCGTTCCTGCACAGGAGGCGCGTGAGGTGCAGCGTCATCATGAGCGAGGCGAACCCCACGCCCGAGTTGCGGATGAGAAGCCCGCCCCAGACATCGCCGACCTCGCCCGGTCCGCCTATCCGATACGGCTTGCCCACCGCGACGACGTACGAGGTGCTGCGCTCGGTCATGTCGGAGCGGATGATCTTGAGCTCGCTATCGAACGGCGAGAGCACCGTCTCGACGAGTCCAGCCACCTCGGAGTCGGCGATCGCCGAGTATCCAGGCGACACCATCGCGCGAAGCACGCCGTCGGTGCCTGGCTCGACTTGCCGGCTTCGAGCGGTCCGCAGACGAATGGTCCCCTGGGCGCGAGTGAAGCGGCGGTTGAGCTCATCGGCCCGGTCCTCGGCGGAGCAATTCTCGAACCACCGGTCCCAGCGAAGGCCGACGAGCGTCGCGCACTGCCGCCGGCTCCAGTCGGTGAAGGAGAAGCGGCCTTCCCCCGGCACTTCGAGAGTGCCCGCTGGCGTCATCCGCAAGCTCGAGATCGCAGTGACGGTGTCCGGGTTCTCGAGCGACTCCTCGGCCGCGAAGAGCCTGGTCAGGTCTCCGAGCGTCGTCGGAAAGGCGCGGATCCGGTCGGCGAGCACGGAGCCCTCGACCGGGGGCGGCAAGGCCGCCATCGTGCGTGAAAGAACGGTCGACACGTGTTCCATCGGACTTTTCTCCTGCCGGTCGGACCGGCGCTGCGCGCGAGGGCGATTCCTCGCGGGCAAGGCCATCCGGGCAGCGAGCCCGACGATCGCGTCCACGGTCCAGGGGCTTGTGGTATGCTGCGCGCCGGGAAGCGCGGAGAAGTGCCCTCCGTCCTCATGCCCCTCCTTTCGGCCGTTCAGCCCTCTGTGCTTCCCCCGGCACCGCGCGCGGTTCTTCCCCCTTTCGCCGTGCGGGGCGCCGGTCTGCGGCTTGGGCTGTGTGGCATCGGGCCGGAACGAAGAGACGGGACCGGTCCTCCTGCCTCCGCGAGGGAACGCTTGGGGCGCCTCGGCCTCCTGGGGACTTCTCGCGATTCCGGGGTGCCTGACCGCATAGGGATAGTCGAACGCAGCTACGGGTAGTACAATCGAGCTGGACGACCGGTATTCGGTGGGGTTGACGTGCGGGGCATGTTCATCATCCTGTACCGCCCATCGCCTCCTCCCTTCTAGCCGTTGTGCCGGCTGTCCTGCGCCGTACGCGAATTTGGCTCGCGTCCGGCGCGTTTTTCAGATCATGGTCCGCCCACCGCCGAGGCGCCACTCGTTCCGCCCGCTATCCGGAAATAGGCACCGGGAACGCGACACGGACGGTCGCGTTCCCGGCTCGCTCTACATGTCAAACGAGGTCGCGCGCTCATCGAGGAGAGGAGCGTACGTGTCCGCATCGGTCGCGAACTCGCCTTCGCCCGTCCAGTCGGCACATGCGCGCTCGTATTCGCACTCGCGGCAGAGCGCCGACGGGCTCGGCGGGAAGTGACCGCCCGCGATCGCGGACTCGATCTCGCGGGCCGCTTCGAGCCACCAGCGCGTCGACTCCTCGCCGCGCTCGATGCGATAGCTCTCGACGCGCGGCTCGCGCTTGAGTTTGACGATCACCTGCACTTCGAGGTCGCAGGGGCCTCCGTGCAGCGTATTCCAGGCGAAGGCATACGCTCCGACCTGCAGGTGCCGCACGAGGTCGAACTCGCTCCAGCCCCGGGAGCTGGTCTTGAGCTCCACGACGCGGCCGCCCTCGAGCCGTAGGTCGAAGTAGCCTCGCAAGGGCCGCCCGACGAACTCCCCCGTACTCGGGTCTTGTAGGTCGACCTGGAAGGGAGCTTCGGTCCCGACGACCGGCAAGTCTCCCTTCTCTAGGAGGTAGAGACGGAGCAGCGCTCGACACTCCTCCTCGAGCGAGGCCGGTGTCTTGTCCTTCCACCTGACCTCCTGACCGACCGTCTCGGCCAAGAGGTCCGCGGCCAGGATCTCCTCGGCGGCCTCGATCGTCGGCTCGCCTCCAAGGATCTTGCGCTCGAACCACCACGCTATGGCCGAGTGCATCGCCGAGCCGGTGACGAGCGCGAGCGAGCGGAACTCTGGTCTTCGGCCATACACGTAGCTCATCGCGTACTTCCTTGGGCACATGGCGTACGTGACGAGCTGCGAGGCCGAGGTCGTCGCGGGAACGCGGTCAGGAGGCATGATGCGCCTCCGCGCCGTTTCCCTTCCCATTGCCCTTCTTGGCGTTCGCTGCCTTGGCAAGCGTCTCGATCGCGTGAGAGGCGTCGACCCGCGTCGCGTGCTCGAATCGCTCGACCGCAAGGGCGCTCAAGACCCGATCCCTGGCCGAGTCGCGGTTCTCGCCCAGGTCGAAGGCGAGCCGGAAGAGCAGCTTGCGCTGGGCCTCGGTCATCGCCCGGCGGTCGTCCGGCGCGGCCTCCGTGGGACGATCGTCGCGTCCGCGGAAAGGCTCGGGTACTCGACTGTCTTCGGCATCCCGGGCGGTTCGCTCACCGTTGCCGCGCCTTGGCTCGGGCCGATCAAGAGCGGCCGCGACCGAACCGACAGCGAAGTCGTCCGCGAGCTCCTCGATCGCCACCTCGCCGATGTTCACGGCGAGACGAAGCGCTCGCGCCACGGCCCGGGTCTCGGCCATCCTGATCGCGTGCGGCGCGATCCGACGGTTCACGTTCCCGGGGTTGGCGTCCCCGATGCCGGTGAACCTGCCCCGGTTCGTACGCACAGTCGCGCGCACGACCGCGGTCTTGCCGTTCTCCTCGCTGGGCAGCTCGACAAGCTCGGTCCTGACCGACCGCAGTCCCTCGTCGTGGGCGAGCGAGAGCAGGCCCTTGAAGGACACCGCCTCCGTCTCACCGACGACCTTGCCGGTCTCGTCCTTGACCTTGATCTTCACGACAAACCCGTCCCTGCGCTGCATGGCAGCCTCCTTCCTCGACGTTCAAAGAGCGGTTTGGTCAGCACGACCGAGGCGGCGTCTCGAGCTAGACGACGCGTCGATCGGGCCGACGGGACGGGGCGAAGGAGCGCTGCGGTGTGGGTAACGACGGACCGCGCTTTGACGATTTCCACCGGCGGCTGTACTCTTTTTCGAGAAGCCCTATCGAAAGGTCGAGGGCTCGCTGCTCGCACCGGCCGCTCGCGGCCACACGCTGTATGAAGCTCAAGCTGAACCGTTTCGTCCGAGCGAAGGAGAATCAACCCATGCCCGCCAGAAGCATTCGCGCCCGGGTCAAGGCCGGACATCTCGAGCCGCTCGAGGAGCTGCATCTCGAGGAAGGCAGCGAGATCAGGATCATCCTGGAGCTCCCCGAGGGGGCCACCGCCTTCAACGAAAGGCCGCAGCTCGACACCTGGGACCTCGGGGCGATGCGCCCGCTCACCCGGAGCGACATCTATGAAGACGTCATCGGGTGAACGAGCCCTGTTTGACACGAACGTCCTCGTCTACGCCGCCAATTCCTCGGCGCCCTACCACCAGTCAGCTCGCGAGCTGAGGGATCGGGCGGTGGCCGGCGACTTCGCGGCGTGTGTCACGCCCCAGGTACTGCTCGAGTACGTCGCGGTGGTCACGAGCGCGAAGCGTGTCGCCGCGCCCGTCGGCGCCGACGAGGCATGGGCGGCCGCCGCCCGGATCGCCTCCGTGTTCGAGGTGCTGGACCAAGGGCCGGATCTCGTCGCCGACTTGGCGGCTCAAGGCCAGGCTCTCGGTATCAAGGGACCGCAGGTCTTCGATCTCGCCATCGCCCTGACCGCGCTCGGCGCCGGCGTCCACACGATCTACACGTACGACTCGAGCGTCTTCTCGAATGTTCCGGGCATCACCGCGCGAGAACCATAGTCGGAACCTGACGGTTCGCGCGACCCGCTCGGCCAGGCGCCCAGCGGGCTTTTTCTTGCGCTGCCGCTACGCCTCGATCCCGCTCACGAGCCTCGGCTTGGCGGCGCCGCTGCGCACGACCATCTCGCCGACCTCGAGTCGCATCAGGTTCTCGGCGCCGTACTCCCCGGCGAACTCGCGCGACAGGATCTCGGCATCGTCCGCTCCGACACGGAAGGACACGATCGTTCCCGCGTTGCCGAGAATCGCCCGGCGCAGCTTCTCGTCCATGGCGGCCACCGACTGCGTGGCCATGAGCAGCCGGACGCCGTACTTGCGCGCCTCGGCGATCATCTCCACGAACGGCTGGGTGGCGAAGCTCCCGACCTCGTCGACGACGATCGAGAACGGAATCCGTTCTGACGTCGGAACGGATGCCCGCGCCATCGTAGCGTGCTGGAAAGCTCCAAGGAGAAGCCCACCGAGGAGCAGCGCGGCGTCCTCGCCGATCCGCCCCTTGGGCAGCGATGCGATGACGATCCGGCTCCGGTCCATGGCTTTCCCCGCGTCGAGCCGCGGTCGGCTCTTCGTGACCACCTCGCGCACGACAGGCGAGGCGAGGAGCGCTCCAAGCTTGTTCAAGATGGGCGCGGTGACCTCGGCTTCGAGCCGCTGCCCATACCCTGGAAACTCGCGCGTCCAGAAGGTGAGCGCACCCTCGTCCTTCACCTGTCGGACGATCCAGCGGCGGTGCTTCTCGTCCACGAGCATGAGCTGGGCGTCGGCCAAGGTGGCTCCGCGAACTTCGGTGAGGGCGAGCAGTGCGTGACGAAGGATGTGCTCCGTGCGCGGCCCCCAGAACTCGGGCCAGAGCTTTCGCATCGTGGCGAGCACGTTCGAGACCACCAGCGCGCGCTCACCCGCGGAGACGGTGCGGAGGGGGTTCAGGCCGGGGCAGGCGGCAGACACCGTCACGTCGAACAGGACCAGGTCGTTCCGCCGCCAACGCGGGACCTCCGCCGCGACAGCCTCGGCCAGGTCGCCGTGGGGGTCGACAAGCAGCAGGCCTCTGCCGGATTCCGCCATTTCAAGCGCGAGTCGGCTGAGCATGGTGGACTTGCCCATACCGGTCTTGCCGACAATGAGGGTGTGACTATCTGTGTGGCCCATCGGGTTGACACAACTGCCGGAATGCCGCTGAATGGCCGAGGGCGCCGGCACGCGTGGCATGGTCCCGCCTTGGCTTCGCGCAACGAGAGAGATACGCGAAGGAAAGGTGGCACCATGTTCGACCATGGGCTTCCGTCAGGCGTTGCCTTGATGCTCTGTCTTGGTGTGGTGGGCGTGTTCGGGCTGATCGCGACCGCAATTGGAATCGCTTGGGACGTCAAGGCGGGACGCCGGAAGAGGAGCGGGAGGCGCTGACGCATTCGGCAGTGGCCTGGTTCCAGCCTGCGGAGCTTGCTTGCGGTACCCCTCGGCTACGCACCATCCGAGGAGGTACAGCGCGACTGCAGAAAGGCCGGCTGCGGCGCTCCAGGGAGTCGGCCATGTGACGAATGCCGCGTACGTGATCCACAAGGCCGCAATCGTAGCGAAGAAGAATCGGAAGATCGTGTCTGACCGGACCGGCCACGGGTTCTGCGTCCGACGGTACTGGGTCAGCGTTCCGGACGTCTCCTCAAGCGCCATCGCGCAGCTCATGTACGCCCGCCGATAGTAGGTCGCGCGCTCCTCGAGAAGGAAGAACAGCATCGAGATCGACAGGCCGAGCACCGCCAGCAACAGTCGAACGAATGCGTATTCCGCGGAGTCGAGCGTCCTGCTGAACACCGCCGCTCCGAGTACGCCGGTGGCGGTGAGGAACACAGTCAGCTGCTTGAAGCGCACCTCGCCCCAATACCGCCAGTTGATGCCGACTTCCTTGTACTCGTCGAGCAGATACTGCCGTCCTCGGCCCTCGTCGCACATACGACGATCGTAGCACCTCTGTGCTTCTGCGCAGCGCTCGTGGGATGTACCGACCCTTGAAGGTCGGTCTTTTCTTGCTCGCCCGGGCGACCGCCTTCCCGCAAGCGCTGCGTCCCGCCCGGAGCCACGGGAGCGTCCCTCCGTCCCGCGGGCGCGAGACCGGCGCGGGTCAGAGCATCGGAGCCTGTGGTGGGGCCGCGACGGCAGGAAGGCGGCTGGTGCCGCGAGGCACCGAGACCCCCAGGCTTGAACATGACTTCATGCGCACTCCGCGAGAAGACTCGCGGTCAGCGCGCTCGCCTGGGGATCCCGACGTCCCGCGAACGGTTTCTGGAAGGACCGAAACGAGGCTCTGCCCTCCAAGGGGCCTCGCGACCGGGTCGACGAGCGATTGCGATCCCGCAACCGAGGCATCGGCCTTTGTTGCGAAGAGCAGGAACCCGGAGCGATTGCCGCCATTCGCCTCGAGCGCCGCGTCGTGGAGCTTCCCCGCGCGCTTTTCGTCAGGCGCCACGGTCAGCACTCGCATGGCCTTGACCGAGAAGTCCCTCTCCGGTCCGCCTTCCCGCTGCCAAGACAGGTAGCCCGCGTACCGCTCGGCCATTTTAGCTACCGAAATGGTCCCGCGGTCGATCTCGACCAAGAGCGCCGAAGGTCCGCGATCGCCTCGGGTCACGACGAGCAGGTCCGCCTGAAGCGCGATTCGCTTGGGTCCCTTCCGGTCGTGAAGCACGGTCGAGGTCGCGATCTTCCGGTCGTCGGTCTCGATGCCTTGAAGGTCAATCCGGCCGATTCGCGCGAGCGAGAGGACCGCGAGGGCGAGGTCGGCGACGCCGAGCTCGTGCAGGCGCTTCTGGGATGACCGTCGGAGCCTGGTTGACGAGATCCCCTCCGCCCGCGCCCCGGTCGCCTGGGCAAGCGTCCTGGCGCCGCTCCTCGTGAGGCAGACGTACGGCTCCGAGGCGCCCGTGATGACGTCCGAGACGACCGAAGCGACGAGCAGGTATCCCGCCTTGATCCAGCGGTCCAGAAGCTCCGAGGTCAGACCGATCGGACCAGCGAACGCCCGCAGCGACTCGACGCTTGCGAAACGGACCAAGGCGAGGGCGGCGAAGACCTCTTCGGCAAGCGCGCGCAGCTCAGGCGGCGCGAGGAACGGCTCTATCGCGGTTACGAGCATATCGGCGTGTTGGGATATCGGCGTGCAAGACGGCGGAGATGGCGACACAGGCGAGCCGGAGCAGTGCGTCTGTCGGCGCCCGAATAGCAGCCTCGGGGTACAGGTCGCGAGCGAGCTCGGCTTCGAGCACCGGGGGCGGTTCGTCGATCGTCGCGACGCCGCTCACCTTCGCGACCTGGTGAACCGACGTCCTGAGCCGTTTCGTCTCGCATGCCACGGCAGTCGGCTTCTCCCGGCGGATGAGCTTCACGATCGCGAGGCGTTCGGAGCGCGCTCGGCACGGCGTCCTTCCCGCGCCCCTGACCTCCCACGGGTCGGCCACGGCCCAGTGCAGACCGTGAGCGACGCGGGACACGGCAAGGACTCTTGGTTCACGTCGAGGCGGGCGGAAGGTGGGCATACGAGCGTCAGGAGTTCGGCCGTGACCTTCGCGGCCAGAGGTGAGGCTTGATCATAGTCGTGAAGTAGGCTCCTCGGGAGCGACGGATGTCCCTGTCAGGCAGGTCGAGGGCGATTTCGAGCGCCCACCCGACCTTGCGGAGCGGGATTTCTCGAACGACTCGCCGAAAGAGCCGTAGACTTCTCGCGTCGTCGAGTTCTCCCGCGAGCAGGTCGGCGAGGGTATCCACAGCCTCCGCGAACCCTCCGTCCCTCTCCGCTCCTCCCCTGCACCCCTCCTTGCCTCTCTCTACCTCCCTTCCCGACGAGAACGAATGGGGTAACGGGATATCAATCTTCTCTTTCCGGCTCTCGTCGAGGTCGGTCGGAGATCGTTGCCCTTCCTCCCCCTGTATGTCCCCCTCCTTCCCGAATCGAGCGGAAGCGGCGGGCGAGTTGTGGACAAGGCTGTGGATGGCTGTGCGTTTCGGCGAGGCCAGGACGAGGGCGGCGAGGCGTCCCGGAAGCCCGGGCATCCCGAGCGCCGCGGCGAGCTCGACCGGCCCGAGCGTGCGACGGCGATCGCCGAGCTCGACCGTGACCTGCAGGGCGAATGGGGCGGACATGTCGCTTGGGTGCGTTCAAGAATGGCCTGGCGAGGAAAGTCCTCGGGGCCTTCGGAATCGGCCCGATTTCGGTGGTGGCGCCGCAGCCCCTCCTGTTCGGCTACGAGCTGTCGTCTATGGTGCTGGCCTTGAGCGCCGCCGAAATGTCCAGGATGATCGTCGAGAAGGCCGACCCTCCGACGATCGACGCCGCGCATGCCTCGACGAGTTCGGCCTCGGCATCGAGCACGTTCTGCGTCGTCATCCCGAGGGTGCGGGCCAGGGCGGCGGGCGAGAGGTGTACCCGCCCATCGGGCTCGACCCGCTCGGCCAGGGCGCAGAGCACGACCCAGGTCGGCGAGCGGACCGACAGGGCAAGCGAATCGCGTGGAGCAGGCGGTTTCATATGGGACTGTGAATAGGGGTCATGATGAAGAATCGGTATGGGTAGCGACCAGAGCGATGGCCACGGCGAGGAACGCTGGCGTCCAGTATCGAACATTCTCGGAGCGTGGGCTGCGGAACGATTCCGGCCGGAGACCGGTCCTGATTCGGAGTGACGGCATCCGGCGAGCTATCGCCGCCGCAATGGCGAGGTCGAGCGGCTTATCGAGACCGAGCAAGCGTCCTGTCTCGGTGCGAGTCACCGGAAACGCCGTCGCGCGATGCATCGCCACCTCCGAGTGGACGAGTTCAGCGAACGAGCCGAGCGCGTCGTCATCCCGGAAATCGTACGCGACGAATCGCGGACGGTACCTCGCGAGCAATCGGCGAATGGCGGCCGTCGACTCGGCCCCGTGCCCAAGTCTCGCGACGGGCAGAGCGACGAGCACGCCGTCTGACGCGAGCGCGGCTCCGAGCAGGCGCGACGTCGCGCACAGGCCGAGGACGACGCCGGATGACGCTTGAGTACGCGGCCCGGTGGGCATACCAGTAGGTGCGCGAGGTGAGACGCGACCTGCTGGTGTGGTGCTTCAGCCGGGGAACAGGAAAGCCGAGGCCGATCGGAATCGGCTGGCCTTGACAAACTTGGAAGGCGAGGCGTAACGTCAGGCCTCCCTCGGTGAAGCACGCTCGGAAAAGCAGGCGCGGCACCGAGGGGAAGGACCCGGAAACGGGCCCCGGGGGCGGCCGTTCTAGCGGCCGCCTCTTCGAATTCCCGGAGCGGTGCTACTCGAAGATACACAACTTCGAGCGAGAGGACAGGGGGACAGCGTCCCAGAGGTGGGGATAAGTGCGACGACTGCATGTATGACACGATGGTCTGCACCATGCGGTTTCAGCCGACGTTCTCCATAACGAGGTCGACGGGGCGCCTTTTTGGAGGCTCAAAATCTGATGGACGGGAATGTCATCACGGGGTTCTTCACGCTCGCCGGTCTGGCGGTGGGCGCTCTGCTGCAACCTTGCATCGAAGCCTTGCGTGAACGTCGAGTTCGCGAAGCAAGAAGGCGGGAGCTTCTTGGAAGAGCGTTGTATGTGATGTTGCAGACTCGGCACCTCGTTCGCCTGTCGTCGCGCGCGCGTGTCGAGGATTTTTCGAGGACGTTCGTGCAGCAATTCCGCTCTACGCTTTCGGCGGAAGGCGTGTCGATGCCGACCGAAGCGGATGACTTCCTGAGCGACCTCATCGTGACGAACCTCATAGGAATACTCGCTACGCTATCCGACGAGGAAGTCGCCGTCTTGAGGAATGGCTTTGAAGAAGCTCTCTTTGCGCTTGCAGAATCCGAGCCCTCGCTGGCGTACATTCTACCTGGGCCGACAGACTTGTCTCGCGCCTTGGCCGCGGCAGCTCGTTATCGGGAAGCGGTTCTAGCCAGCCCCTCGGTGTTGTTGATGGACGAGCGAGGTCTGGAGGCGATGGACCTCGGGTCCGAAGTGTCCTTCACTCATGGACTCGACAGCTTTCTGGCCGCGCTCGATGATGGCATTCTTCGGGTGGCCGAGGAAATCAGCAAGGACGAGAAAGCCCGTTGCGCGACACTACTGAAGCCGACGCAGGAAAACGAGGAAGAGCAACGCCGTGAGATCCAGATGCTCGTCAAGAAATGCGTCAAGGCGATGTCGAGGCGTCTGCGCGAGCACGGCCAACCCACGGATATCCACAACGCTGGGACGGCGTCCCCCTGAATGCCGACGATCGACTCGGTACGCTGTAGCCGTATGCGACTTCCTCCCGATCTCCGAACCGACCTCGAACGAGCGTACCGCGAGGGATACGGACGCGAGATCTCCCCGGACGAAGCCGACGCGCTTGGGACCGAACTCCTCGAGATGTTCGGGCGAGCCTTGCTCGCGATTTGCGTTCGTCCGTTGCCGATTCAAGAATCAGGAAGTCCGGCTTGGCGCGGCGACGACGGCGAACCGCGACGAGGGGGTCTCCGTGCAGTGTGATGGGTTTGAATGCTGACGGTGTGACCCTTCATGGCCCCGAGCTGCTGATGTGCGGAGCCGGAGTGACCGTCCCGAGTACCGGGCTGTCGGGTGATGACACGGTCACCCTCGTCGACGACTCGTGTCTCGCCTGGCGATTCGCGATCCAGCTTTGCCAGAACGCTGCGGCAACCTGGCCGACCGCGCTCAAGGCCATAATCACCGTGAGGATCATGACCCACCTGCCGCTCCTGTCCGCGTCGCGCTTGCTCTGGCGCTGCAACTCCAGCGCACTGGCGTGAATGTCCATGATCCGATCGTTTGTCCTCGTCACGTCTTTCTGTGCGGCCGCGATTGCCTCCTGTGTCGTGGCGACCTGTTTCTGAACGGACGTGGCCTCCTTCAGCACCTCAACCATGGCGAACGCGGCGCTTCTCGCCTCAGCGTGAGTCGCCGATATCTCCCTCTGGACGCCAACGGCTTCCGCGCTCGTCTTCAACAAGTGCGCGGTGGCCTCGCAAATCTGGCTCCTCTGGGAAATTCGTGGGTGTTGACTGCCGTGTAGCGGCGCCGGTGGGTGGCGAGGCGCAGCCGAGCTTGGTAGCCTGACCGAGGGCAGGCATAGGCGCCCATCACGGCAGACAGGGTGCCACCATGCTCGCTTCGGGCAACGTCGCGGCCTCGCCGTCCTCGCCGTGCTCGTCGACCGCAGTCGGCGTTGCCCAGTACCGTCTCGGTCGTCGCGGCGGCCGCCTGTGCGCGGCTCCGGGCGGCTCTGGGCGCTGTGTTGCCCTTCGCTGCGCGTGGCGGCGTGGCGTCGCCGTGGGTGATGGGCGGAGGATGCCGCCGGCGGGGGTTCCGAGCATCGGATGGCAGCGGTGCGTCGGCTTCTGCACGACGGTCCGCGAGAGCCCTCCCTGGTCGACGTCGGGACGTAGTAGGTGGAGCCGCATTGCGAGGCACTCAGTAGCACCTGAGCGCGTCGTTCCTCGCCAAAGGACGACCAATGCAGCTCCAGATCAAGACCGTACTCAACCACGTCCATCCGCTCAAGGGCTTCGTGTACAAGGACGTTCGTTTCTTCAGCGATGGGGCCTTCCCACACATCGACGCGACGATCGCCCCTCGCGCCAACGGCAAGGCGCAGTGCTCCAAGTGCCTGCGGGTGCTGCCCAGCTACGACCACCTGCCGCTGCGCCGCTTCGAGTTCATCCCGCTGTGGGCCATCGCCGTGTTCCTGTTGTACAGCCCGCGGCGCGTGCAGTGTCCGGAGCACGGCGTCGTGGTCGAGCACATGCCCTGGTCCGACGGCAAGTCGCCCCTGACCATCGCCCTGATGTGCTTCCTGTCGGCCTGGGCCAAGCGCCTGTCGTGGTGGGAAACCGCCAAGGTATTCGGCTCGACCTGGGACAAGGTCCGCGTCTCGGTGCAGTGGGTGGTGCACTGGGGCCTCGAGCATCGCAACCTCGAGTCCATCAGCGCCATCGGCATCGACGAGATCGCCTACCGCAAGGGCCACAAGTACATGTCCGTGGTCTACGACATCAGCCCCGGCTCCAAGCGGTTGCTGTGGCTCGGCGAAGACCGCACCAAGGCCAGCATCAAGCAGTTCTTCTCCTGGTTCGGCCCCGAGCGATGCTCGCGGATTCAGTACGTCTGCTCGGACATGTGGCGCCCCTACCTCGACGTCATCCGAAAGCTCGCGCCCAACGCCCTGAACATCCTCGACCG
>JAJZQG010000013.1 GCA_021847645.1 Myxococcales bacterium | reverse complement strand
GCGGGCGGGGATGTTCGGGCTGTTGATGATCACCGCCTTGGTGTACGGCCCCACCACGCGCTCGATGTCGCTCAGCCGCGGATGAAAAGAGCCGTCTTCCGGCAGCACCGGCACGCCGACAGCCCCGATCAGCCGGCACATGTCGGGATAGCTCACCCAGTACGGAGCGGGAAAGATCACCTCGTCCTGCGGATTGAGGATCGCCTGCAGGCACACCATGATCGCCTGCTTGGCGCCGCTCGACGCCATCACGTTCTCGGGCGCGGGCGATCGCTTGTAGTGCTCCTCCGTGTATCGGATGATCGCTTTCTTGAGCGCCGGGATGCCGTCCGGCGGCGTGTAGCGAACCTCGCTGGTGTTGAGCAGCGCGGCCGACGCCGTGATGGCGTCGAGCGGCGCCTTTCCCTTGGGCTCTCCGCCGCCCAGGTGAATGACAGGATCCCCCTTGGCCCTGAGGATCGCCGCCGTCTCGTTGAGCTTGAGCGTGGCGGACCGACTGATGGTTCTGGCGATTTGGCTGATCATGGCTGTGCGCGCTTCCTTCCTTCGGCACCAGACTCCCCGCTCGCGATCGCACCGGATGGGTCTTGTGTCAGGGTGGCTGCGAACGGGGAACTCTGCGCATGTCGCACCCTGCTCCGTCGGGTAGCTTGACGGCCGATCCCCGTCAACACCCTGTCCGCCTCTCGCGCATCCTCCCAGCAGCACGGCTCGCGTCACGAAGATCCGTGAAGCGGCACACCCGCGCACCCGGCTCCTGCCAGACGCAACGCGTCGAACGGCGCAATCCCGGCGTGCCGCCCTCGCTGCCCCTACCGACCGCCCAGAGGCACGTAGCCCTGACGCATCAAGTTGCCGCGCCCGGTCAGCCAGGCAAGGCAGTTGTCCGAAGAGCCCGGGAGATCCCAGATCTGTACGCCGCCCAACCCGCCACCCAACGCGTCCTTCAGCGACAGGATCAGCTCCAGATGGCCGTCGCCGTCCAGGTCCGCGATCGTCGGCGCCGCCATCGATCCCCGACCGTCAATCGGCGTCTTGACCAGCTCGTGGCCACCGCTGTCCAGGATGATGAGGTGCGCCGGCGTCTCGGGCTTGCCCGGCTCGCCAGAGCTGTACGTCGCAAACACCACTTCGGGCGAACCGTCGCCGTTCAGGTCCGCCAGCAACGCCTCGCTGGCCCCCGTGTACGGGCTCGCCGTCGATGCGAACGAATACCGCCATAGCTGCGTGCCATCCGCCGCAAAGGCGTAGAGATATCCATCGTAGGCCGGAGCCAACACCTCCAGCCCCGGCGCCGCATCGAGGTCGCCCACCGTCGGCGAGGGCTGCGTCGCAACAATGTTCGGCCCCTTGTCGTCGTCGACCAGAGGCATCCCCGTGTCCTTCGGCGGGTCCCAGCCCGTCGGACGACTCAGGTCCGCGCGCAGAACCCAGAACGTCACGCCCCGGTTCGCCGTGCTCTGGGTGTGCTCGTGGTCCCCGACCAACACGTATTCCATCTTCCCGTCGCCGTCGACGTCCGCGATCACGGGCGGGCTATAGGTGAATTCGGACCTGTCCCCGTCGCCCCAACCCTGCATGGACAGGGCGAGATCATGATACGCCTCCACCGCGGTGATCACCGGATCCGTAAAGCCCGGAGCCGTCGCGAAGGGTTCGCCGTTCCTGTCGAACACGCCGAAGCCAATTGCATCGTAGCTCGATACGACGTCCAGGAAGCCGTCGCCGTCCACATCGCCGACGGCGATGTTCTGGTTGTAGCCGCCGAAGTCCCAACAGGGCTCCGCGGGCGGCGCGGGATCGCAGGAGCTCTGCACCTGCGGCCAGCCGCTCATCATCGTGCCATCAAGCCGAAAAACAGCCGTCGCTGGACCCGCGTTGGTCTTGTTGACGACAATCTCGGCGGTGCCGTCGTTGTCCAGATCCCCGGCCGTGATGCTGCGTACCTCGTCCGCCCCGCCGAAGTGCACCGGCCAGCCCGGCAGCAGCTCGCCCTCGTGATCGTAGACCGCCACGTTCATTCCCGACGAGCTGTCCGCGTCCGATCCGACCGCGATCTCCAGCTCCGGATCCGCGTCGAAGTTGCCTACCACCGGAGAGGCCCACATCCGGCTGCTCCCGTGCTCCGGCGAGGTGCTGGCCCCATACGGCCACGCCGTCTTCCACTTCAACGAGCCGTCCGCGTTCCACACGTACAGCACCGAGTGCCTCGTCGCGATGATCTCGTTGACACCGTCCGCGTCCAGATCGGCAACGGCCGGCGATCCGAGCCAGTTCTCGTCCCAACTGCCCGCAAGCGTCTGGCGCAGCACGGGCGCTTGTACCGGGCCCGACGATCCGCCCGGCGCGGGCGCGCAGACCGGAGCGCTCGCCTGCCCGCCCGCACCGCCCGAGCCCGAGAGCCCGCCCGACCCGCTTGCGCCCGCGGCCCCACCGGCGTGTGCCCCGCCACTTCCGGCCGCACCCGCCCCGCTCGCACCGTCGTCGCCGCATCCGGCGCACCATCCGGCCAGCATCGCCAACCCTGCCACGACGGCTGTCCGCTGCATGACGCTCTGCTCCCCGGCGAGCACGGCTCGCCGCATCGGGCACTTCCCGGAACTTCGCCAAGCCTCGAGACTAGCGAATCGAGGTCAAGCGGGACAGCCCGATTCGCGTGCGCAGCCTCCGGGCTTGACGACAGCGTGGACGCGGCTCTACGCGTGGACCAGCCTGGCGCATCCTGCCCGCGGGCAAACCAAATCTCATCAACCTCCGCGCCGGCGGCCAAGGGGGATCGTCGGGACGACGCACACCAGATCATGACGCAACATGAAAGGTAGAGGGCCGGTCGCTGCTCTGCGGCATGCGAAGCCCCACGGCCCGGCGCCGAACCCTTTCGCTTGCGCGCCCCTCCAACCCAGGCCGCGTCGCCGCGACGCGTTTTCGAAGCCATGCCCATGAAGCTGTCCCGCTCGACCATCATCGTTCCCGTCCCGGATCGCACCGACGCGCTGCTGGTCCAGCCGATCTCCGGCCAGGCCGCGCTGGTTAGCGCCGATCACGCCCGGCTTCTCGAACGCGGTGCGTTCGATTCGCCCGAGCTGGCGCTCGACGATCTGCGAGAGGCCGGCTTCGTCGTCGAGTCCGACGAGGAAGACCAACAGCTGCTGGCCGAGGCCTACGCCGGCTATCTCGACGATCTGGAGCAGACTCCCACGCAGCTGATCGTGGTGCCAACGCTGGCGTGCAATCTGAGGTGCGTGTACTGCTACCAGGAGCCGTTCGAGGGGCAGAGCAAGACGCTCATGGCGCCGGAGACCATCGACGCGCTCTTCGCGTGGATCGACCGGTTCCACGCGGCGGACTCGCCCAAGCCGTACCTGACCTTGTTCGGCGGCGAGCCGCTCATCGATACCGATTCGCACCACGACCGCATCGGCCGTCTGCTTCAAGGCGCTGCCCACCGCGGCTTGGAGGTGGCTGTCGTCACCAACGGCCACGATCTGTCTGCCTTCGTGCCGACCCTCGCCAATGGGCCTGTCAAGGAAGTGCAGGTCACCATCGACGGCCCCCAAGCGGTGCACGACCGTCGGCGTCCCCACGGAAGCGGAGCCGGGACGTTCCGCCGCGTCGCCGACGGCGTCCAGCGACTGGTCGACACCGAGATTCCCATCAACCTGCGGGTCGTTGTCGATCGCGACAACATGGAGGCGCTGCCCGAGCTGGCGGCGTTCTGCGCGGCGCAGGGTTGGCTCGACCTTCCCGAGAGCCGGTTCAAGACCCAAATCGGGCGAAACTACGAGTTGTTCGGGTGCGCTGCGGGCCAGCGTCGCGACCAGCTGTTCGATCGCGTTGGGTTGTGGGCGCGGTTCATCGAGCTCGCCAGACGGCACCCCGACCTGGCGCGCTTCCACCGTCCACGCTTCCACGGCATCGCGCACCTGGCAGAGACCGGCGAGTTGCCGGGCCCGAACTTCGACGCCTGCCCCGCTACCAAGAAGGAGTGGGCCTTCGACGCGACCGGTGCGGTCTACGGCTGCACCGCGACCGTGGGCAACCCCAGGTACAAGCTGGGAACGTACGCGCCGACGATCTCGCTGGACGAAGCCGCGGTGTCGGCCTGGCGCGAGCGCAACGTGTTCTCGATCCCCGCTTGCCAGACCTGCGAGCTCGCCCCCATGTGCGGCGGCGGCTGCGGCGCGCTGGCGGACCGCGAGCACGGCTCGGTGCTGAGCCCGGATTGCAGGCCCGTTCGAGAGCTGATGGGCCTGGGCGCGAAGTACTACCGCCTGGGCGCCGACGATTCCGACGATCCAACGTAACGCGCACCCGCGCCCGATTCCCCCCGTCCGCGGCGCGTGGGCTCGCGCGAAGCGATTCGCGCACAAAAGGGCGCGGCGGCTGTCGAGTGACCTCGCACCCGACGTCGCCACGCCGTGACCGATGGATCGGAATCAGCCCGCGCGGAGGTCGCGGACGTATTTCTGGGCGGCGAGCGCCGCGATGGTGCCGTCGGCGACCGCCGTGGTGATCTGACGGAAGCGCTTGGACCGGATGTCGCCGGCCACGTACAGGCCCGGCACCGACGTGGCCATGGTCTCGTCGGTCTCGACATAGCCCCACTTGTCCAGCGGAACGACGTCCTTGAGCAGCTCGGTCTGGGGCACCATGCCGATGAAGATGAACACGCCGTCGGTCGGCAGCTCCGAGACCTGGTGGGTCTTGACGTTTTCGATGCGGAGCCGGTCGAGGCCCTTCTCGCCGTAGAACCCCCTGGGCTCGGAGTCCCAGATGACCTTGATCTTCGGGTGCTGGAGGGCTTCGTGGGCGATGCTCGCCTCGGCCTGGAAGTGGTCGAACTGGTGCACGATGGTGATGCTGGCCGCGAACTGCGTGAGAAACAGCGACTCCTCGACGGCCGAGTTGCCTCCGCCGATGACGTGGATGTGCTTGCCTTCGAAGTACGCGCCGTCGCACGTGGCGCAGTAGGAGATGCCTCGGCCCTTGAACTTCTTCTCACCCTCGACGCCGAGCTCGCGGGGCTTGGCGCCGGAGGCCACGATGACGGTGGGCGCGGAGACCTCCTCTTCTTCGTCGAGAACGAACTTCTTGTGCTCGCTCTTGAGGTCGAAGTCGGTGATCTCGATCGCGCGGGCAATCCGGGCGCCGAAGCGCTCGGCCTGCTTGGTGAACTTCACCGCCAACTCTGCCCCGCTCACGTCCTCGGGGAATCCGGGGTAGTTGGACACCTTGTGCGTGGTCTTCACCTGCCCGCCCGGCATGCCCTCGTCGAGCACCAGGGTCCTCATGCGCGACCGCGCTGCGTAGATCGCCGCCGTCAGTCCGGCCGGCCCTGCGCCAACCACAATAAGATCGTACTGCTCCGCCATGACGGCGCCTCCGTTCCCTTCACACGGCTCGACGGTTGTTCGGCCGTGCTGTTGTTTCACCCAATCAGGCTTTCCACCGACTTCTTGAGCTCAGTGCGTTTGATGTCGCCTGTCATGCGCTCACCGGATTCCTGGCCATTCTTGAAGAACACCAACGTAGGGCTGCCCGAGACTCCGAGCCTCGCGGCCAGATCCCGGTTGCCCTGACGGAAGATCTTGTAGAACTTGACCTTGCCAGCGAACTGCTCGGCGACGGCCTCGTACTTGGGTGCGAGCGCCTCGCACGGCGGGCATTCCGTCGAGAAGAAGTCCAGCACCACCGGCGTCGCGGCGGCGAGAACCTCCGAATCGTACTGCGATTGATCGATTTCCTTGACGTATTCGGACATGGCTCACCTCTGCTTCGCTCACGCCGTCCCCCTTTCGGGGATCGGCGTCCTCGCGGACCGTATCCTCGTCTCTCGTGGTTGTTCCCGGCCGCGCACGGCGTCCACCCGCAGGTCATCTCCTACAGGCGGCGTGCCCCGCGGCCAGCGTCGTCACCGCGGGGCTCTCTCGCGGGATCTCCCGCGTCGGTTCGCTGCTCAGTCGTGGCAGCCCGAGATCAGCTTCGACGCCTTCGCGCAACACTGCGCCGCCTTCTCCGCGGTCGGCGCGCAACAGACCTTGTTCTTCCGGGGCTTCGTCAGCAACTTCATCCTACTTCTCCTTCTTCTTTCCCTGCAGCGACAAGATCTTGTTCTTCAGTGCCGTCGCTGCGTCACAGTCTTCGCACGGTTCCGCCTTGCCCTGGTTCTTGCAGGTCGCAAGGCAGTTCGTCAGCGATTGCACCAGCAGGTTCAACTCCTTGTCGCTCAACTCCAGCTTCATGACTCTCCTCCGTCCGCGTGATCCTTGAAGCCTCGAATCGTCAGGCTCCTCACCATGACCGATCCCTTCTCGTAGGGATCGGACCGCGTCAGCACCTCGACGCGGCGGAATCCGGCTTCCTGCACGGCCCTCATGTACTCCGGCTCCGTGATGGCTCCACCATAGCACGCTGCCCATGCCTCCGGATCACTGCGCACGGCCTCGGGAAGCTCTTGCTCGGCAATGACATCCGAGACGACGAATCGACCGCCCTCGCGCAGGACCCGGTGGATCTCCCGATACACGGCCAGCTTGTCCGGGGC
This sequence comes from Myxococcales bacterium, assembly GCA_021847645.1. GTDB lineage: Bacteria > Myxococcota_A > Polyangia > Polyangiales > Polyangiaceae > JAJZQG01. The sequence continues at coordinate 56,320 of JAJZQG010000013.1, read as the reverse complement.
GTGATTGATGGTGCAGTTCGAGGTCAGCACGTCGGCGAACCGATCCTCCAGCTCGAGCTTCTCCAAGTCGCATCGAATGAACCGCACATTCTTCAGGAAGGGCGGCACGCTCGCGCGGGCCTTCTCCAACATGCCGTCGGAAATGTCGATTCCCACGGCCGCCCCGGACGGCCCCACGCGGCCGGCTGCCCGGATGACGTCTTGTCCGCGGCCGCAGCCCAGGTCGACGAACACCTCCCCGCGGGCAGGCGCCGCCTTGTCGAGCGCGGCTCCGCAGGACAAGGGCGAGCAGCAGGTGGCGAGCCCTGTATAGCGCTCCTGGACCGCGCTCTTGATCGCATCAATCTGGGGAATCGCTGCTGAGGCCACCTGGTCTCTCCTTCCGCCTCGGCGGCGGGTCACGGGTCAGAGCGCCGGGCGGTCCGGAGGATTCACGCCCGACGCGTTCTCCCTGGGAGAGCCATTGTAGACGACGGCTCCGGAGGGGTCACTTGCCCTTCTTGAGCAGCTGGGCGAACGGATTGTTCGCAAACTGGCTGGCCGGAGGCGCCTTGGGTGCCCGATCCGCGCGCGGCGGCCGCGGCCCGGACCCTTGCGGCGACGTCCCCATCCGGCCCGGCTCGATCGCTTCGTCGCGCCGGGCGGTCAACGAAATCCGCTTGCGTTGCAGGTCCACGTCCAGCACCCGCACCTTGAGCCGGTCGCCGACCTTCACCACCTCCGCCGGATCGCGCACGAACTTGTCGGCCAGCTTCGAGACGTGCACCAGCCCGTCCTGGTGCACGCCCACGTCCACGAACGCCCCGAAGGCCGTCACGTTCGTCACGACGCCCTCGAGTTCCATTCCGATGCGCAGATCCTCCATGGTGCGCACGTCGTCCCGGAACGCGGGCGGCTCGAAGGTCGCGCGCGGGTCGCGCCCCGGCTTCTTGAGCTCGTCCAGGATGTCCTTGAGGGTCGGCTCGCCGACCTGGTCGGAGACGTACCTGCGCCAGTCGATCTTGCCCGCCAGCGACGCATTGCCCACCAGGCTGTCGATCGGCACGCCCAGATCCGCGGCCATCTTCTCGACCAGCGCGTACCGCTCCGGGTGCACCGCGCTGGCGTCCAGCGGATGCGCGCCTCCATGGATCCTCAGAAATCCCGCCGCTTGCTCGAACGTCCTGGGCCCGACCCCAGTCACCTCGAGCAGCTCGCGCCGCGACTTGAAAGCGCCCCGCTCGTTGCGACGCGCCACGATGCGCTTGGCGATCGACTCGCTCAGCCCCGCGACCCTCGCCAGCAGCGGCACGCTCGCCGTGTTGAGCTCCACCCCGACCTGGTTCACGCAGATCTCGACCACCTGGTCGAGCTTGCGCGCCAGCATCGGCTGGTGAACGTCGTGCTGGTACTGCCCCACCCCGATCGACTTCGGATCGATCTTCACCAGCTCCGCCAGCGGATCCTGCAACCGCCGCGCAATGCTAATCGCTCCTCGCACCGTCAGATCCAGATCCGGGAACTCCGCCCGCGCGATCTCCGAGGCCGAGTACACACTCGCCCCCGCCTCGTTCACGGACACCGGGAAGATCTCCTTCAGCCCGTCGGACACCAGCACCTCGCGCGCGAACGCCTCGGTCTCCCGTCCGTACGTGCCGTTGCCGATCGCGATCGCCGCGGGATGATGACGGCGGCATAGCGCCCGCAACGTCTGCCGCGCGTCCTCCATCGCCCGGTCCCCCTGAACCAGGTACAGCACCGTGTGCTCCAGCAGCTTGCCGGTCTCGTCCACCACGGCGACCTTGCAGCCGGTTCGCTGGCCCGGATCGAGCCCGATGACCGCCTTGGTCCCCAGAGGCGCCGCCAACAGCAGCTGACGAAGGTTCTGTGCGAAAATCTCGACGGCCGCCTTGTCGGCCTCGAGCTTCATGTCCACGCGGACATCGCTCTCCACCGAGGGCACCACCAGCCGCTTGAGCGCATCCCGCACGGCCAGCTCGAGCTGGGCTCCCCACGGGTTGTCCCGGCGGACCGCCACCTGCCGAAGCGTGGCCTCGGCCATCTTCTCCTCGTCGATCTCGAGGGACACCTTGAGCACGCCCTCGGCTTCTCCGCGTCGGATCGCCAAGAACCGATGCGACGGGATCTTCGCCAGCGGCTCCTCGAAGGACGCGTAGGTGTCGAACTTGGTGACCGCGTCGAGGTGCTCCTTGGCCTTGGAAACACGCACCGATCCGCTGTCGGTGAAGGTTCGCCGGACGAGCGCGCGCACGTCGGCGTTGTCGGACACGCGCTCCGCGCAGATGTCCCGCGCTCCGGCCAGGGCCGCTTCGCCGGTCGGAACGCCTTTGGCCTCGTCGACGAAGCGTGCCGCTTGCTGGGAAGGGTCGCCCGGCCCGGCCTGCGCCCAGATGAGATCCGACAGGGGCTCGAGGCCCCGTTCCTTGGCGATCGTGGCGCGCGTGCGCCGCTTGGGCTTGTACGGCAGATACAGATCCTCGAGCCGCGCTTTCTCGGTGCACGCGAGAATCGTGTTGCGAAGCTGCTCCGTCAGCTTCCCCTGCTTCTCGATCTCCTTGAGGATCGCGCTGCGACGCTCCTCGAGGTCCTTGACGTACGCCGTGCGCTCCTGGATCGCCAGGATCGCCACCTCGTCCAGTCCGCCCGTGGCCTCCTTGCGGTAGCGCGCAACGAACGGGACCGTCGCGCCCTCGGCCAGCAGCGAGACGACCGCCGCCACGGCTTGGGAATTGAGATTGAGGTCCTTGGCGACCTGAGGCACTGGATCGAATGTGGTCTGGGATTCCGTCACGCCGCGCCGTTTACGACGAGTTCGCCGCAAGGTCGAGCCTTGACTTCCGCCGCACGCTCCGATCCCCTGCCCTGTGCGCCGCGATGGTCGGCTGCCTCGCTCGTCGCCATCCTTGCTCTTCTGTCTTTGCTTCTGATCGGCTTGCTGGAGGTATCCCGCGCGCCTCGCGCCGCTTGGACCGCTGCGCTCGTGGTGACCGCGATCTCCGCCGCAGTCGGGACCCTGGCGTCCAGGCCCGCGAGCCGCGTGATCCTGGCCTCCAGCCTCGCCCTGGCCGCCACCCTGGGCTCGATGGCGGCCTTCGCCGTCTGCAGCGTCCATCTGCCGCCTGCCGATGCGGCCCTGGCAACCAGCGCTGCCTTGTTGGTGGCGCACGCGCTGGCTCAGCTTGCCACCGGACCCGAAACATCCTCGCCGCTTCCTCCCAAGTCGTTCGGCCCTCAAGCACGCTTCATCGCTACCTGCGCGGCGTGCGCGGCTGCGACCACCCTTCCGCTGCTCGGCGCGCTCGGTGCCGTTCGCCCTGCCGACCCGTTCTTCGTCCTCGCGTCCAGCAGCGTCGCGCTCACCGCGCTTCTCATGGCCGGCGCTTCCCCATTGCTGCTCGCGCAGACACGCGCCCGCCACGCGCCCGACAACCACCCTGACGCCTCTCGCCTGCGTCTTCTCATCCCACCGTCGGTCGCGCTGCTCGCGCTGCTCGCGCTGCTGCTCGGTCGCGGTGACTCCTTCCAGCTCCCGCCTCTTGGCTCGTTCGGCCCGTGGGCGTGGGTGTGCTGTGCCTCCCTGGCCGTCCTCGTCGCGCTGCTGGCCGACGTCCCTCTCGCCGTCGCGCTCTGGGGTCCATCAGCGATCGCCTCGCTCGCAACCTGGACGCTGTCGTCGGGCGAGGCCACTGCGCGGCCGGCCATGGCGGCCGCCACCGCCGTGCTCACCGGCGGCACGACGATAGGCGTTCTGCTGGCCCACGTTCTTCCCGGTGCCCGACCCCCGAGGGCGGCGAGCGTCGTGTCGCGCGCGGCGCAGATCGCATCATCGTCGGCGCTCGGCCTGCTCGGTGCAGCACCCATGTTCCCTCGTGATTCGCGCGTGTCGACCGCTGGCGCCGCGTTCGGCTTCGCCGTCGTCGCAGGCCTTGTGCCTGTGTTCGATGGGTTGCTGTTCGGCCGCATGCTCCGCCCGGCGGTTGCTCAATCCTTGCAGCCGGTCGACGTGCACACGCCGGCTCACCTGTCGCGCTTCGCCCGTCGCTTCCGGCACCTTCCACCTTGGATTCGATTCGCGGCGCTCGCCAAGCTCGAGCTCGATCCGCTCTTCCCCGCCATCGGAGACGTTCTTCCCCGGCAAGGAACCGCGCTCGATCTGGGCTGCGGCTACGGGCTGGTCGCCGCTTGGCTGTCGACCGCAAGGCCGGACTGGAGCCTGACGTGCGTGGAGGTCAGCCCCTCGCGCGCGGCGCTCGCTCGGCACGTGGCCGGACCGCACGCGCGGGTCGTCGTCGCCGACCTGCAGGACCTCGAACAGGATTGCCCTCCGGCGTGGGCCCAAAAACCGGTGGACGCCGTGCTGCTCATCGATGTCGTGCATCACCTCGACAACATCGACGCCCTGTTCGCCGGCGTTGCGAGGCTGCTCTCGCCGGCAGGCCTGTGCCTGGTGCGGACGGCCGTGATGGGCGATGAGCCCGGCGGCAAGGAAGGCCGCATGCAACGATGGGAGCGCGCGGTGGTCGGGCTGCGCGGCCAACGCGTCGTGCGTTATCGGACCGCGCACGACATCGTCGCCGCGCTCCGGCGCGCGGGGTTCTCCACGGTCGAGCGGCAGACGACGGCCAACCGGTCCGAGCAGTTGTTCGTAGCCCGGCGTTGACCGCCTGGCGGCTCAGAACGTTCCGACCACCGTGACGCCGCCGGGCACGACCGCAACGCCAACCTGCTCCTGTTCCCCTCGCGGCTGCCAAACGTAGAAGCCTATCGCTGTCGCCAGGCCTATTCCCCCGACAACCAGCCCGACGTTGGCGATCGTCTGGTCGCGCTTGCCCGCGTCGGCCGTAGACCGCTCGCTCTGCGGACAGCTCGGCGAGCACCGATCGAGCTCGTTGGCCTTGCTTCGCGCCATCGATCCGAACAGCGCGAACGTCGCCATCCCCGCGACCCCGACGCCGCCCGCAACCCAAGTCGTCGTCGGAATCCGTCGTCCCGGTCGGCCCTCGCCCCCGGTCTCGACCGCGGGCTTGGCGCTCGCCACCGCAGGACTCTCCTCGGCTTCCCCCTGGTTCGACAAGTCGATCATGACCGTCGCCGGCCCGCCTCGGGGCACCTCCACCGTCACTGTTCGAGAGGCTCGCCCGGGCAAGTCGGCGGTCACCACAACCTGACCCGGATTCACCCAGATCTTGTCGAACGCCAGCACACCATCGGAAACGGAGGTCGGCGTCACCACGTCGCTCTGGACGCGAACCACAGCATCGGCGCTCGCCCCGATCACCTTCAGCAAGACCCAGCCAAGGTCCTTGGAGATCTTGTCGAGCCATGAACGGGCGTCGTCGGCCGTGGGCTGGAAGCGGGCTTCCCCGCTCTTGATCTTGGCGTCGGCTTCGCTGATCACGCGCTCGTATTGCTGGGCGGCGCGGGCGAGGCGTCCGAGAGCCCGGTTCGCATGCGCGATCAGAAGAAGCGTGTTGGGGCTGGCCATCTCGGCGTTCGACTTCTCCAACGCCACCAAAGCGTCCTCGAAGCGTCGCTGTTCGATCAGCGTCCGCCCCTTCTTGTAGTTCGCCACCGCGTCGCCGCCCGCCGCTGCCGACGGTTGCGATGCCAGCGCCAGCACGGTTCCCAGAACGAGCGCGGAGAAGATCGATCCGTTGCGTCTCATGGCATGTCCGGAAGGTAGGGCCTCGCGGGCGAGGGACGGACGGCCGGCGGCCGGGCGGTTGCGGGCGTCGGACCTTTGACGGAAGCAGGCTGCGCAGTGGACGGCTCCAGCGGCACTTCGCTTGCGCTTGCCTGCGGGCCGGACGCCTGGGTGGACGGCGGTTCCGCGGAGGCCGACGGCGCGGTGAGCGGTAGCGGGCTGGCCTGGGCCGACAGGACAGAAGGCGGCGCGGTAACACCACGGGTCGTGCCGCCGGCCGCGTTTGCCTCCTCGTGGCTGCGCCCGCCAAGCACGGCCGCGATCGCCAGAATCACCGCAGCCGCCAAGACGACCGCAGCGGTGCCCAGAACCAAGGCGAGTCGCGTCGAACGCACGGATCGAAAGGAAGACTGGACGCGGTCATCCGCCGGGACGGGCATGGTTGGCAGGCCGAAGGATCGGATCGAACCAGACGAAGACGAGGACTCTTCCGCGTTGGGCAGGAATGGAGAGGCTTGCTGCGCAGCGGCGTTGGCGAATGGATGGGTGCCGGCTGGCGCGAGCCGTTGCGATCCCGCGGCAGCACCGGCAGCCGCCGAAGAGCCGGTCGGCGCGGGCGTCCAGCCCTGTCCGACGGCCCCACGTCCGGCGTCGAGCTGCGAGACGGACTCCATCTCCCGCACGTAGCGCGATCTCGCGTCCAGCACCTCCGCGGCGAGACCGGCCACCCATGCGCCGACCACCCGAGGCGACGCCACGCCTTGGCCCAGGGAGCCTTCCAGCAGCTCGGCGAGAGCCTCGGCCGTCGGCGGCCGCTGATCCGGTGACCTCGAGAGCCCCCGCCGGATGGCAGCATCCAGCGCCGGTGGTACGTCGGGCCGGATCGGACACAGCGAAGGAATCGGCGCCGACAGTACCCTGCCGATCGTCTCTCCGGGGTGGTCGGCCCTGAACAGCGTCCGTCCCGCAAGCAGCTCCCACAACACCGTCATCGCGGAGAAGAGATCCACACGTCGATCCGTGCGCGCCCCGCCTGCAAGCTGCTCGGGAGCCATGTAGGGAAGCTTGCCCTTCATCTGCCCGTCTTGCGTGACCTGCAGCCGGCTCTCGGCTTTCGCGATCCCGAAGTCCGAGATCCTCGCGATGCCATCCTCCCCGACCAGGATGTTCTGCGGTGACACGTCCCGGTGGATGATTCCCAGAGGCCTGCCGTCCTCCCCGACCGCTTCGTGCGCGGCGTGCAAGCCCGCAAGCGCCCCGCACAGGATGCTCACGGCCACCGGCACCGGAATGTGCTCTCGCCGCGCTCGCGCCGCCCGACGAAGACGTTCGAGCGATTCGCCACGCACGTACTCGAGCACCAGGAAGACCTCCCCTGCCTCGGCCACGACGTCGACGGTGGCGACCACGTTGGGATGCTCGATGCGCGAGGTCAGCCTCGCCTCGTCGAGAAACATCGCGACGAACTCCGGGTCCATCCCGATGTCGCGACGCATCCGCTTGATGGCCACGGTCTTGCTGAATCCGCCGACCGAGTGCATCCGCCCGAAGTGCACCGTCGCCATGCCGCCGGAGGCCAGCTCGCCGAAGAGCGAATAGCGCCCCACGGTCAGCATCGGCCCCATCGTCGGCGGCTCGCGCGACGGATTCATCGAACGACGGTACAACGCGCTGGTGCAAAGATCCAGCTTTGGCCCGGTTGCCGGAACGCGAGCTCAGCCCGACCGCTTTCGCAGCACCTCGAGGCGTTCGGCGATGGCGCGCTCGAGGCCCTGCACCCCGGGCTCGTAGAAATGCTGCCCCTCGAGCTCTTGCGGCAGGTAGGTCTCGCCGGGCACGAAGTGCCCGGGCGCGTCGTGCGCGTAGCGATACCCTTTGCCATAGCCTTCGTCGCGCATCAGGCCGGTGACCGCGTTGCGAAGCTTCATCGGCACGGCCAGCGAGCCGTGTTCCCGTATCGCCTCGCGGGCGGCTGAAAACGCCTTGCCGACCGAGTTGGACTTGGGGGCCACCGCCAGGTACAGCACCGCTTGCGCGATGGGATACAGCCCCTCGGGCATGCCCATCCTGCGGAAGGACTGGTCGGCCGCCACGGCCACCTGCAGCGCACGCGGGTCTGCGTTGCCGATGTCCTCGCTGGCGAAGATCAGGAGCCTGCGCAACACGAACAGCGGATCATCGCCCGCTTCCAGCATCCGCATCGCCCAGTAGATCGCGGCGTCCGGATCCGAGCCGCGCATCGACTTGATGAACGCCGAGACGACGTTGTAGTGCTCCTCGCCGCTCTTGTCGTACAGAAGCGTGCCCCGCTCGCTCGCCTTGCCCACCGCCTCCACCGTCAGAACCGTCTGCCCGTCGCGCTGCAGCTGGCCGACGATCATCTCCAACGTGTTCAATGCGCGGCGCGCGTCGCCGTCCGCCGCCCGAGCCACCGCCCGCAGCGCCTCCGGCTCGGCCTGGATCCCGGTGCCGCCGAGCCCGTGTTCCACGTCGGTCAACGCCCGCTCGACCAGGCGCAACAGGGCCTCTTCACCCAGAGTCTCCAGCCGGTAGACCTTGCAGCGCGACAGAAGCGCCGCATTCACCGAAAACGACGGGTTCTCGGTCGTCGCGCCGATCAACGTCACCGTCCCGTTCTCCACGTCGGGCAAGAACGCGTCCTGCTGCCCCTTGTGAAATCGGTGGATCTCGTCGATGAACAGGATCGTGCGGCGCCCTTCGTAAGCCCTCGCCTGCCGCGCTTCGTCGAGGATCGTGCGCAGCTCCGGCAACGACCCCATCACCGCGCTGTACGGCACGAACGTCGCCTGGGTGCGCGCTGCCACGATGCGCGCCAGCGTCGTCTTCCCGCTCCCGGGCGGCCCCCACAGGATCATCGACGGCACCCGATCCCCCGCGATCGCGCGGGCCAGGGGACGCTGTCCCGCCACCAGGTGATCCTGCCCGACCATCTGATCGAGATCGGCCGGGCGCATCCGTTCGGCCAGCGGCGTGCCCGCATCGGACCACGGGCGCGCCCGCTCCGCCGCTTCGAAGAGCGTGGGCGCGTTTCCCCGCGACGGTCGACGGACTTGTCTCGATGCCATGCCTGCTCGATCCCTAGCCTAGCCGTCGGCAAGGCTCTCGTCGCGCTCGTCGTCCAACGCTGCCGGAGGATCCAGCACTTCGACCAGCTCGCCGCGAAACGTGCGCAGAACCGTGCGTCCGCCGACCTGGCTCAGCACTACCTCGGGCCCAACGACCACCTTGCCACGCCCGCCGGGCGTGTCCACGACCAGCTTCGGTACCGCGATCCCGGACACCCTGCCCTGCAGCGCTGCGTGCACTTCCACGCTGCGTGCCAGCGACGTGCGCAGGTGCGCGGTCCCCGCCACCACGTCGGCGTGCAGCAGGTAGTACGGCCGAACCCGCTCGCGAACCAGCCCCCGGAACAGCTCGGCCAGCACGTCCGGATCGTCGTTGACTCCTCGCAGCAACACGCTCTGGCTCATCACGGGGAAGCCCCCGTCGACCAGCATCGACAACGCCTGCCGTGCTTGCGGCGTCAGCTCGCGCGGGTGGTTGAAGTGCACCATGAACCAGATCGGCTGCAACCCCTCGAGCGCCGTCACCAGGTCGGCGTCGATGCGCATCGGCAACACCGAAGGGACCCTCGTCCCGATGCGGATCACTTCGATGTGTTGGATCGAGCGGATCGCTTCCAGCAGCTTGATGAGCCTGTTGGTCGAGAAGACCAGGGGATCGCCGCCGCTCAGGATCACCTCGCGAATCTCCCCGTGCGCACGCAGGTAGTCGAGCGCAGGCCGCAGGCTCGACAGCGGAGTCGCACCGCGGCCCTGTCGAACCAGACGACTGCGCGTGCAGAAGCGACAGTGAACGGCGCAGCCCGTCGTCGCAATCAGCAACGCGCGGTCCGGATACCTCTGCACCAGAAAGGGCGCCACCGCGTGGTCGTTCTCCCCCAACGGGTCGGTGCGATCACCGGGCACCACCAGCGCCTCGCGCGGTGACGGCAGGCATTGAATCCGGATCGGACAATCCCGCCGAGCCCGATCGACCAGCGACAAGAAGTACGGCGTCACGAGCAACGGAAGCCCGTGCAACGACGCATGCTCGATCGCAAGCCGTTCGCGGTCCGTCAGCGCCAACTCGCGCGCGAGCTGGTCAACTGTCGTCACAGCGTGACGCAGCTGCCACCGCCAGTCGCTCGACCGACCAGCTTGGCTACGGGGCGTGTCCCATGTCTGGGCCATGTGGGTTGACCGGCTGCGTCGGGGCGTCGGGGATCTTGACCTCACCCAAGGCGCCGTCGTCGATCGTCACCGGGTACTTCTTGCGGAGCTCGTCCTCGAGCGCCTTCTCGCGCGCAGAGATCTCCTGCTGGGTCATCGTGATGCGGATCATGCGCTCGGCTTCGGCGTACGGCCTGGCGTGAGCCTCGGTACGGGCGATGAGACGGACAATGTGCCACTTGCCCTGGCTGTCGGCCACCGGATGGTCGAGGACTTGTCCAGGAGCTCCGATCTGGAAGACGGCCGCCCGAAGCTCCTCCGGCACGCGCGGATTCGCCCCGCGCGGGTCCGACGGTGGACCGACGAAGCCCAAGTCTCCTACCAGCTCCGTCGGGCCCTTGTAGTTCTTGCCCGGCGCGTCGAGCGAGTACTTGAGAGCCAGCTCACCCCACTGGGCTGTGTTCGCCTTCTCGGCTTCGGGTAGCAGCTTTTCTGCCTCTTCCTTGTCCTTGAGCACGATGTTGCCAACTCGACGGCGCTCTGGCTCCTGGAAGTCCGCTTGGTGCGCGTCGTAGTACGCGCGCACCTCGGCTTCCGGGATGTTGCCAGGGTCGCGAATCCCCTTGCGCGCCTCGGCGAGCAACGTGTCGCGCAGGATCTGTCGATACCCTTCCTGCACGTCCGGATCCTTGTCCAGACCTCGCCTCGTGGCCTCGCGCGCCAGCAGCTCCACGGTGATCATGTGGTCCAACAGCTCGCGACGTCGCTCGGGCGTCTGGTAGCGGAGGCGGTCGAACTGATCCATGCGCTCGAGGGTCGCCGCGAAGTCTCCCAGGGTGATGTTCTTGTCGCCGACCGTTGCGAGCACCAAGCCCGCTTGGGCAGGCGTCAAACCAGCGAGCGTTGCATCGGATGACCCTGCCGCCCCGGTCTTCTTGAGAGCATCTTCCCGGCATCCGGTTGCCGTGACCATCGCTGCCGCCAACCCGATCACCACGAGCAGGTGACGTTGACGCAGGAGCGTTGCTGGGCTCAAGTGGTGGAGCATCGTGGCTTCCCCTAGCACGCGGCGGCGTGGGCAAGCAACGCTGGCCGCTCGGCCCCGGCTCCCGCTCGCTGTGGAAAACGTGGGGGGCATCCATGGGGTTTCCTGGTGACCTGGCGGGGATAGCGTTCGCCGCTGGTCCCGCAACTTGACCCCCCTGGGGATATCTCCCTGCCGATCCCCCCTGTTGCCCCCAACCCAGGAGCCGAATTTTCGACGGATTGACCAATAGTTGCCGAGCTTGTCCCCATCTCCCACACCCGCTATCGACACCACCTCTCTTTTATGAGAAGGGGGAGAGGATCATCGATCCATTCACCTGCCTCAGGGTTGCACAACCTCCATGAACATCACTGTTGCCAAGAAGGACCTGCTGCGCCTCGTTGCCCGCTGTCAGGGGGTCGTCGACAAGAAAAGCACCATGCCTGTTCTGGCCAACGTCCTGATCAGTGTTGACTCGCCCAACACCGTGAAGGTGGCCGCGACCGACCTGTACCTGTCCGTCAGCGGCAAGGTTCCCGCCGAAGTCCAGCAGGGCGGCAGCACCGCCGTGCCCGCACGCGATTTGTTCGAGCGCCTGAAGATGATGCCGGAGGGTCCGGTGATCATCAGCGTCACCTCCAGCGGTGCCACGGAAATTCGGTCCGGAACCTCGCCTCGCCGCTATCGCCTTCACGGGCTGCCGGGAGATTCATTTCCTCCCCTGCCCGAGCCTGGCCCCGACGCGCCGTCTTTGGAGATCGAAGGAAAAGTGCTCGGCGCCCTCATCGCCGGCACGCAGTTCTCCATCTCCACGGACGAGACGCGAGCCCACCTCAACAGCGCACTGTTCGAGTGGGACGGCGAGCAGCTGAGGATGGTCACGACCGATGGTCACCGGCTGACAAAGATGGAGGCGGTGATCGGTGGCAAGAAGGCCACCGCCACGATGCTGATTCCGCTCAAGGCCATCGCTGAATTGCGAAAGCTCACCGAAGAAGCCGCCAGCGTCGGTGACGGCAAGCCCGAAGGCGCCGGGACGCTGACCATCACGCAATCCGGACCGAACGCCTTCTTCAGCGTCGGCGACACCCGCTTTTCGGTCAAGCTGGTCGACGCCCAGTTTCCCGCGTACCAGCAGGTCATTCCCCACTCTTCGGAGCTGAGCGTCCGTGCCCCCAGGGGCGCGTTCACCGACGCGTTGCGCGCCGTTTCGCTGGCTGCCAGCGATCGCACCGGCGGCGTCAAGCTCTCGCTGGAGAGCGGCACCATGCGCATCACCAGCGAAAGCCCCGAGAGCGGCGACGGCTTCGACGAAATCCCGATCGACTACGAAGGCCGCACGATCACTATCGGCTTCAACGCCAAGTACCTGCTCGACGTCCTCAACGTCCTGGGCGAGGACGAGATCGTGCTGCTTCTTTCGGGAGAGCTCGATCCGGCTGTCGTCAAGCCTGCCAGTGACGATCCGACACGGAGCTTCGTCGGCGTCGTGATGCCGATGCGCATTTGAAGCCCACGATCGTCCGCCAGCTGTCGATTCGTGGTTTGCGCAACCTGCAAGCCGTGGATCTGGAACCGGCCGAGACGGTCAACGTGGTGTACGGCGACAACGGTCAGGGCAAGACGAGCCTGTTGGAGGCGATATACCTGGTTGCCACCACGCGGAGCTTTCGCACGCATCGGGTCAAGGAGCTCATCGCGCACGGTGTCGAGGCCTGCCACATGTCGACCCGGCTCGACGATGGGGTATCTGCCAGGACGCAAACGATTGCGATGTCGGCAGGCCAGCAGATCGTGCGAGTGGACGGCCAAAAGCCCGAAAGCCTCGCGGCATACGCGATCAGGACACCCGTGGTGGTGTTTCATCCGGGCGAGCTGGGCTTGACGATGGGCACTGCGGCTGTGCGACGGACACTGATGGACCGCGTGGCGTTGTTTCAGAAACCGTCGAGCCTCGCGGCGAACCGGGCGTACACCCGCGCCATGCGGGAGCGCCAGAAGGCCCTGGAAACCGAGGGGGTTCGCTCGCGCTCCGTCGACGCATGGGAGCAGCTGCTCGCCGAGCACGGCGCCGCGGTGACCACGGCCAGGCGTATCGCCTGCGAGCAGATCGACGGCCATGCGCAGGACTCCTTCCGACACATGGCGCCGCCAGGGCTTCGAATGACCCTGCGATACGCGCCCGGTGGAAGCGAGGACGTCGACACGTGCCGGCAGCGTCTGTTCGAGGATCGAGACAAGGACGCGCGGCGGCCGTCGGCCAGGTTCGGGCCTCACCGCGACGATCTTGCGATCCAGCTTGGCGGCCGCTCTGCCAGGGTCGAAGCCTCGCAGGGCCAGCATCGGCTGATGACGCTGAGCCTGAAGGTCGCCGAGCTGGCTTGCTTGTCCGAAGCCGCGGGCAGCCGAGCGGTGCTGCTGCTCGACGACGTCTCGAGCGAGCTGGACGCTTCGCGCGCGACGGCGTTCTTCTCTCTGCTGGGAACGCGACTGGATCAGGTGTTCCTGACCACGGCGCGACGGGAAATCGCTGTTGGAGTTGAGCAATCGCTCGGAGCGACGACGTTGTTCGAGGTGGTGGCCGGACAGGTCCGGCGCCCGGTCCGATGACTCGTCGCGGCTAGGACGCACCCCCGGCAGAGCAGCCTCGATCGCTTGCCGGACGAGCCTCTTTGCGCTATGGAGAAAGGGATTTTCGTCGCGGCTCACACGACCCGGCGTCCGACCTCTCGGGTCCTCCGCGCCGGAACGACTCTGCCGGCTCGACCGGGCCCTGTAGCGATCCCCAAGGAAGTTCATGAGCGAAACCAACAACCAGCAGACGTCCACGACTCCGGTTCCGCCTCCCGACACCTACGACTCGAACAACATCACGGTGCTCGAAGGACTTGAAGCCGTCCGAAAGCGCCCCGGCATGTACATCGGGGATGTGCACGACGGCTCGGGGCTGCACCATCTGGTCTGGGAAGCCGTGGACAACGCGGTCGACGAGCACCTCGCGGGCTACTGCTCCGAGATCACGGTTACCGTACACTACGACGGCTCGTTGACGGTGGAGGACAACGGCCGAGGAATCCCGGTGGGCATGCACGAGAAGGGCGTGAGCGCCGCCGAGGTCGTGATGACCATGCTCCACGCAGGCGGCAAGTTCGACCATGCCAGCTACAGCGTCTCCGCCGGTCTGCATGGCGTCGGTGTCTCGGCCGTCAATGCCGTGTCCGAATGGCTGAAGATGGAGATCCGGCGAGAGGGCAAGGTCTGGTTCCAGGAGTACGCGCGTGGCGTGCCTGTCGACCCGCTGGTCGCCATCGGCGAGACCACGCACTCGGGCACCAAGATCAGCTTCAAGCCCGACGCCACCATATTCACCTTCACGGAGTTCAGCTTCGACATCCTCGCCAGCAGGCTTCGCGAGTTGTCGTTCCTGAATGCGGGGCTGGTCATCCGCCTGATCGACGAGCGCGACAAGGAGGGGCCGCGCTCCGAAGTCTACGAGTACAAGGGTGGCATCACGGAGTTCGTCGCCCTTCTCAACCGCAACAAGGAACCGGCCCACGAAGAGGTCATCTACATCACGGCCTCCTCCACGAGCGAGAACTCCACCATACCCATCGTCATCTCCATCGCTCTGCAGTGGAACTCGAGCTATCAGGAGCAGGTATTCCCGTACACCAACAACGTGCACAACAAGGACGGGGGAACGCACCTGACGGGCCTGCGGTCGGGCTTGACGCGTACGCTCAACACCTATGCGGTTCAGCAGGGCCTGGTCAAGGACAAGAACGGCCTGTCCGGCGAGGACTGCCGCGAAGGCCTGACGGCCGTCATCAGCGTCAAGCATCCGGATCCGTCCTTCGACTCGCAGACCAAGTCCAAGCTGGTGTCCAGCGAAGTCAAGGGTGTCGTCGAGAGTGTCGTGGTCGACAAGCTGGGGCAGTTCTTCGAGGAGAACCCGTCCATCGCCAAACGAATCATCGACAAGGCGGTGATGGCGGCCAGGGCTCGCGAGGCTGCCCGCAAGGCCCGCGAGGCCGTGCGCAAGACCACGCTCGATGTCACTTCGCTGTCCGGAAAGCTGGCCGACTGCCAGGAGAAGGACCCGACCAAAGCCGAAATCTACATCGTCGAGGGCGAGAGCGCCGGAGGCAGCGCCAAGCAGGGGCGGGACCGCCACTTCCAGGCCATCTTGCCCCTCAAGGGAAAGATCCTCAATGTCGAGCGCGCCCGTACCGAGCGCATGCTCTCCTCGGCCGAGATTGGCACGCTCATTACCGCTCTGGGCTGCGGCATCAACGATGCCGGGCAATTCGACATCAGCAAGCTGCGCTACCACAGAATCATCCTGATGACCGACGCCGACGTCGACGGCTCGCACATTCGCACGCTGCTTCTGACCTTCTTCTATCGCCAGATGCCGGAAGTGCTCGAGAAGGGATACCTCTACATCGCCCAGCCGCCGCTCTATCGCGTACGCAAGGGCAAGAAGGATCTCTACCTCAAGGACCAGAATGCGCTCGACAACTTTACGGTCGAGAACGCCGTGGAAGGATTGACCATCACCAGCTCCGGCGGCCAGGTCTGCACCGGCCATCCCTTGCACCACCTGGCCACCCGCCTGTCCCAGTGGAGTGTCGTGCTCAAGAAGATTCACCGCCGCTGCGACTCCCGATTCGTCTCGTCCCTGGTCCAGGCCTCGCGAATCTCCCAGAAACAGCTGCGCGAGAGACGCAGGGTCGAGGAAGCGGCAGCCCTGACGCGCGCTCACATGGAAAAGACCTGCCCCGACCTGTTCCCCATGGAGATCGTCGTGGATTGGGAGGCCGAGCACGGAGCGGCGCGGCTGCTGTTCGCCGCGAGGCCGGGCTCCGGCGCGTCCGCCGGCGTGTTCGATTGGGTGCTCGCCGAGAGCGCCGAGTACCTCGAGCTGCACTCCATCCACGAGGACCTCGTGAGCATTGGCGCGCCGCCCTACGTCGCCCGCTCGGCAGGCGAGGACGTCAATCTTGGCGACGCGGACGCGCTCATCCGGTTCCTCGACGAGCGCGGGCGCAGGGGCGTGACGTTGTCCCGCTACAAGGGCCTTGGCGAGATGAACGCCCAGGAGCTGTGGGAGACGACAATGAACCCCGACGGGCGTACGCTGTTGCAGGTCCGCGTGGACGACGCGGTCAACGCCGACCAGCTGTTCATCCTGCTGATGGGCGACCAGGTGGAGCCGCGGCGCAAGTTCATCGAGGAAAACGCGCTCAACGTGCGCAATCTGGACATCTGACCGCGGTCTCGCCAGCCGGCGAGGCCTGGACCGACCGTCCGGCGGACGGGGGGTTGCCTGTGCACAACTCGGTCTTAAGCTCCCCCTGAAGTTTGATTGGCCCGATTTTCGCCCTGCTTTTCCCGCGGGCGAGCCGGTGATATCTCCTCCCGAGGCTGGTGCGACCCCTCGGAGGCAGGCACCGGTGTGTCAGGAGAAGAAAGAATGCGCATCGACCGAATGACCACCAAGAGCCAGGAAGCCTTCCGAGCCGCGCTCGATCTGGCGTCCCGACGAGGCAACCCCGAGCTCATTCCCGAGCACCTCCTCGTTGCAGCTCTCCAACAGGAAGGCGGGGTCGCCGAGCCCTTGATCCGAAAGGCCGGCGCGGACCCCAACGCGGTCGTCGCCGAGCTCATGACCAAGATCGAATCCCTGCCGCGCGTGACCGGCGGCGCGGAACCCCAGCTGTCTCGACGCGGCCTGAACCTCGTCCAGAAAGCCGAGGACGAGGCTCGCGCCCTGAAGGACGAGTTCATCTCCGTCGAGCACTTGCTGCTCGCCGCAGCCCGCCACGACCAGGAGATCCAGGCGGCGTTTCGTCGTGTCGGGCTCTCTCACGACAAGCTGCTCGGTGCGCTGGCCTCCGTTCGCGGCAGCCAGCGCGTCACGGATCGAGAGCCCGAGGCGAAGTTCCAGGCGCTCGACAAGTACACGCGCGATCTGACCGACCAGGCTCGCAAGGGCAAGCTCGATCCGGTCATCGGCCGTGACGAGGAGATTCGCCGCGTCATGCAGGTGTTGTCCCGCCGAACCAAGAACAATCCCGTTCTGATCGGCGAGCCCGGCGTGGGCAAGACTGCCATTGTCGAGGGAATCGCCCTTCGGGTCGCGCAAGGCGACGTGCCGGAGTCGTTGCGCGACAAGCAGCTGTGTGCCTTGGACCTCGGCGCGCTGGTGGCCGGCGCCAAGTACCGTGGCGAGTTCGAGGACCGGCTCAAGGCCGTGCTCAAGGAGATCGAGGCAGCCGAGGGGCGCGTCATCCTGTTCATCGACGAGCTGCACACGTTGGTGGGAGCCGGCGCGGCCGAGGGCTCGATGGACGCCGCCAACCTTCTCAAGCCGATGCTCGCGCGCGGACAGCTGCGCTGCATCGGCGCCACGACCCTCGACGAGTACCGCAAGCGCGTCGAGAAGGACGCGGCCCTCGAGCGTCGCTTCCAGCCCGTGTATGTCAGCCAACCGTCGGTGGAGGACACCATCGGCATCCTTCGAGGCCTCAAGGAGCGCTACGAGATCCACCACGGCATTCGCATCCAGGACGCGGCTCTGGTGGCCGCTGCGGTGCTCTCCAACCGCTATATCTCCGACCGCTTCCTTCCGGACAAGGCCATCGACCTCGTCGACGAGGCCGCCTCGAAGCTCAAGATGGAGATCGACTCCATGCCGGCGGAGATCGACCAGGTCGAGCGTCGCCTGCTCCAGCTGCAGATCGAGCAGCAGGCCCTGAAGAAGGAGCGCGACGCGGCCTCTCGAGCTCGTCTGGAGGAGGTCTCGCGAGCGGTGGCGGACCTGACGACCCAGCGCGACGGCATGCGCGCGCAATGGCTGAAGGAGAAGGAGATCATCAGCGCCCTGCGGGAGCTGCAGCCGCGCATCGAGGAGCTTCGGATGGAGATGGAGCGCGCGCAGCGGACCGGCGACCTTGGCAAGGCCGCCGAGATTCAGTACGGCCGCATCCCCGATGTGGAGAAGAAACTGGCCGAGCTGCGCGCCGGCCTCGCCGCGGTCCAAGAGAAGGGCGTTTACCTGAAAGAAGAGGTCACCGAGCAGGACGTCGCGGCTGTTGTCTCCAAGTGGACCGGAATCCCGCTCAACAAGATGCTTGAGAGCGAGATGCAGAAGCTCTTGCGCATGGAAAGCGGGCTTCGCATGCGGGTCGTGGGCCAGGACGAAGCCCTGTCGGCGGTCGCCAATGCGGTCCGTCGATCGCGGGCCGGGCTTGGCGACGAAGCGCGTCCCATCGGCTCGTTCTTGTTCCTCGGCCCCACCGGCGTGGGCAAGACCGAGTTGGCGCGAGCGTTGGCCGAGTTCTTGTTCGATGACGAGCGCGCCATGATCCGGCTCGACATGTCCGAATACATGGAGAAGCACACGGTCTCGCGCCTCATCGGCGCGCCTCCGGGCTACGTCGGGTATGACGAAGGCGGGCAGCTCACCGAGCCGGTCCGACGCCGTCCCTTCAGCGTCGTGCTGTTCGACGAGGTCGAGAAGGCCCACTCGGACGTTTGGAACGTGCTGCTCCAGGTGCTCGACGACGGCCGTCTGACCGATGGCCAGGGCCGCACGGTCGACTTCAAGAACACGGTCATCATTTTGACCTCGAACCTGGGGACGAGTGTGTTGAACGAGCTCGACGAGCAGCCCGGGCTGGACGAGAAGACCCGTCAAGAGCGCGCCAAGCAGGCCATGCTCGAGGTCGTGCGACGCTCTTTTCGCCCCGAGTTCATCAACCGCATCGACGAGACGGTCGTCTTCCATCGGCTGGGCAGGGAGCAGATCGAGCAGATCGTCGACATCCAGCTACGCAGGTTGCAGGGCCGGCTGGCCCGTCGCGAGCTCAAGCTCGAGGTGACCGCGGCGGCGCGCGAGCGCTTGGCCGAGCTCGGGTGGGATCCCCAGTACGGGGCAAGGCCGCTCAAGCGAGCCATCCAGAAGAACCTCGAGGATGCCCTGTCGATTCGCGTGCTCGCCGGCGAGTTCGAGGCGCACGACACCGTCACCGTCGATGCCGACAACACGGGCTTCATCTTCCGGAAAGCGTCCGGATCGCAGCAGTAGGCCACCTGTTTTGCCGGGCTGTCGTGAGGACCATCGGGGCCCGCCCGTTGCCTCGGACGGGCTCGCCGCTGGCTCATGCCGGACGCAGGAAGGTGGCGACGATCCGCTTCTTGCCCCAGCCGGGGAAGAAGACGACCGCGACCGGAGGGGACACAGTCGTCTCCACGGACTCGACTTGTCCCTCACCGAACTTCACGTGCTTGACGCGTGTTCCGCGTTCCAGGGGAACGTCGTCGGAAGGCTCCGCATCGACAATATCGCGCTCGACGTAGCGTCCGGGCTCGGCGCGCGGCAGGCGGTTCGTCTCCGCGCCGAGATCGTGGCTTCGAGCGCGCTGGGAGGCCAACTCCGCCGTCACGTCGACCCGGATGCGGGCGGACGACAGTCCGGGGGACAGTGTGTCCTCCACGACGTCCGGGGGGATGTCGGTGAGGAAGCGGCTCGGTCTGCAGTAGCGTGTGGTGCCGAAGATCGTGCGGACCGCGGCGTGCGAGACGAAAAGGAACTTGCGGGCGCGCGTGAGCGCCACGTAGCCCAGGCGTCGCTCCTCCTCCACGTCGCCGGGGTCGAGCAGCGAGCTGTTGGACCGATACGGGAACAGGTCTTCTTCGACGCCGGTAACCAGCACGATGTCGAACTCGAGGCCCTTGGCTGCGTGTACTGTCATCATCGATACCCGGCCGCCGTCGTCCAACTGATCGATGTCGGAGACCAGGGCGACTCGTTCCAGATATCCCTCGAGGGTTGGTGGCTCGCCCGAGGCTTCGGCCTCGTCTTCGTAGTCCTGGAGGGAGCCGAGCATTTCGCGCAGGTTCTCGAGCCGAGCGTCGGCCTCGGGAGTGTTTTCCCGCTGCAGGGCGGTGGCGTACCCGGTGGCGTCGATGACCTGCTCGGCCAGGTCCCGCGGGCCGAGATCCTGCGAGCGATCGCGCAGATGTTCCAGCAGGCCGCGGAAGGACAGGACTCGCTTGGCTGGACTCGAGCCCAGCCCGCAAGCGTCGAGGTGCTGCTGCAACACGTCGTACACGCTCTTGTCGAGCCGGTTGGCCGTCGCCACGATGCGGTCGACGCTGGCCTGGCCGATTCCGCGGGCGGGCACGTTGATGATGCGCAGCAGGTCCACGTCGCTTCGCGGATTGGCCAGCACGCGCAGGTACGCGAGCAGATCCTTGATCTCCGCCCGATCGAAGAAGCGCGTGCCGCCGATGATCTGGTAGGGCACGTTCTCGGAACGGAGCGCCTCTTCGAGCACGCGCGACTGCGCGTGGATGCGATAGAAGATCGCAATCTGGCGGGGCTCGACGCCGTGCTCGAGCGCCTGGCGCACGGTGGTCACCACGAACGCGGCCTCGTCTCGCTCGTCTCGGGCCGCGATCACGCGGATGGGCTCTCCGGGCGGGTTGCTCGTGAACAGCTCTTTGGGCACCCGCTCGCGGCTCGGCTGGATCACGCCCAGTGCCGCACGCACGATGTTGCTCGACGACCGGTAGTTTTCCTCGAGCTTCACCGTGGTGGCGTCCGCAAAGTCGCGCTGAAACCCCCGGATGATCCGCACGTCGGCCCCGCGCCATCGGTAGATGCTCTGGTCGTCGTCGCCGACGACGCACAGGTTGTGGTGCTCGGAGGCGAGCGCCTTGACCAGCCGGTACTGGATCGGGTTGGCGTCCTGGAACTCGTCGACGAGCACGTAGCGGAAGCGGGAGCGCAGCTCTGCCCCGGCGATGGACTCCCGAGCCTCCGCCACGCGAACCGCGTGCAGGATGAGGTCGTCGAAGTCGACGGCGTTGGCCGTCAGCAAGTGCTTCTGGAATGCCTCGTAGGCTTGGGCAGCGACCTTCTCGAACGGGTCGTTCTGCGGCGCCTCAGATGGCCCGAGGCCCTGCTGCTTGTAGCCGTGGATCATGGACAGCAGCATCTTGGGAGGAAAGCGCTTCTCGTCGATGCGAAGCGCCTTGAGCACCCGGTTCATCAGCGCGCGTTGATCCGCATCGTCGTAGATGACGAAGTCTCGCGCCAGCCCGACCACCTCATGGTACCTGCGAAGCAGCCTGGCGCACGTGGCGTGGAATGTGCCCACCCACAGGTCTCGCGTCACGTCGGCGCCCACCAGATGCTCGAGACGGCTTCGCATCTCGTTGGCCGCCTTGTTGGTAAACGTCACCGCCAGGATGCGGTAGGGCGGTACTCGGTGACATGCCAGCAGGTTGGCGATGCGGAACGTGATGACGCGCGTCTTGCCGCTGCCCGCTCCGGCGAACACCATCAAGGGCCCGTCCTTGTGCGCCACCGCGTCGCGTTGAGGCTCATTGAGAAGCTCCTCGAGTTCGGGGAGCACGGGCGCGGACGTGAGGCTGGACGGCGGCATCTCCCTCGCGGTAGCACGAACTCCCGGTGCCGTCAGGACAACAGTTGCCTTCGGAGAATGAGACCTCGGCTGCAGCCCCATCGACCTCGCACGACGGCTCACCGCCAGGCGAGAGCGGCGAGCTGCGCGGTCGATTTCGTGTTGTCATCCCGCCAGGGGCCGACTTCGCGCTCGCGTCGGAGCGCTGTTGCTGTTGCCGGTCGGCTGCTAGCCACCGCGTTTCGCCTGTGCGCTCGGCGGCCACTTTGTTGCGCCGCGTACCGGCGATCTCGCTGCCGGCTTGCGCCGCATGTCATGCCCGCCTGCGGCGCAGCGTGCTCGTAGACGTCGCACGGGGCGGGTCCGAGGCTGCGGTCGCCGTGCTCCTGATGGGCGCGTGCATGCTCGTGTGGCCGTGGGTGCCCGCGTTCGTTGTGGCTTGCGTCTCGACGCTCGGTGCCGCTCTAGCGTGGCTGGCGTGGCGGTTGGTCCTTGCGCGCGCCCGGTGGCAACGGCGGCTGGACCGCGATCCGCCTGCTGTCTGGGTGTCGGCGGGCCGAGCCGGCGCGTGCCTCGAGGTCTGTTCGTCACGGCTGGCGGACGTGCTTACGGCGCAGGCCGGCGTCCAGCCGTACCGGGGTCGGTCCAAGGCCGTGGTCGGAGTCTGGCAAGCGGTGGGGCTCCTCGCCGCCGCCACGATCCTTCCGTGGGCAACAGCCGAGGCCTGGTTCGCCACCGTTCGCGTGGTGCATGTTTCACCGACGCCGCTCGAAATCTTCGTCGACGGGCGCTCCTTCGGCGTGGTGGTGGGCGTCGAAGGCGAGGACTCGTCGGCGGTTCGCGAGATTCGGGTTCCCCGCGGGACGCGCACGTTCGAGGCGCGCGCGTTGAACGGGACGACCGTGAACCGGACGACGGCAGTCGTAGGCGAGGGGGCTGCGCAGATTTACATCGCGTTCCGGGGTCAGCAATGCTTCTGGGTGGAGCAGCGAGCCTACGGGCAGGCTTCGCGCCAATCCTTGCGGGTGTTGCCGCTTGGTGGCCGAGGAGCGTTCGTGACGCTGAGCGACCCGGTGGACTCGTGGTTCGAGGCGAACCCCGAGCCGTCGTCGGACGGGCATCGGTTCTCGGGTGGGATACGCGGCGCGGTGCGGCATGGGCCGTGCGCGTCGTCGCCCGTGCCGGGTAGGTGAGCAATGGGCGGTGTCGGCGATTGCGCGGCGGCTTGCTCGTGGCTAGATTCCACCGCCGTCATGAGCGAAGAGAAGCTTGTTCAAGAGAACGCGCCTGCGGCGAACGAAACGCTGCAGGAGGCGGCCAAGCCCGCGGCCGAAACGATTCCGGCGCAGGCCGCTGCTGCGAAGGAGGGTGCTGGGGAACCGGCCGCAGGTGCGGCGGAGGAGCCCGAGGCGGTCGGGGTCGCCGGTGAAGCCGAGGCGCACGTCGAAGATGCGCTCGAGGTTGCGCGCGCTGAGGCGCGGCGCGTGCGTGAGCAGATGCTGCGCATCGCGGCCGACTTCGACAACTTCCGCAAGCGGGCGCGGCGCGAGACGGAAGACGCTGCGAGGCGTGCCAAGGAAGACATCCTGAGAGAGCTGCTGCCCGTGTTCGACAACCTCGAGCGCGCCGTCGGCCATGCGGAGCAGGCAACGGACGCCGCGGCGGTGGCGACCGGGGTCAAGATCGTGCTGAAGCAGTTCGTCGACACGCTGGGCAAGCTCGGCGTCGTTCGCATCGCCGCGCTGGGCGCGGCCTTCGATCCGAACGTGCACGAGGCCATCCAGCAGTTGGAGAGCGCGGACGCGAGTCCGGGCACGGTGCTGGCGGAAGTGGTACCCGGCTACCAGTGGGGCGAGCGGCTGTTGCGCGCCTCCATGGTCGTGGTGGCCAAGGCACCACCGGCTCCCGCTGCCCCGGAGACGGGCGCTGGCGAGACGGCCGATCCGGGCGCGAGTTCGTGACGATCCCGCACAAACGTTCCGCTGCTCTTTGAGCGCGGGAGGTCGGATTCGGGTGCGACTTCCGGGCCGCGGCTTGCTATGCTGCTGCGACGCATGGGGAAGGTTATTGGCATCGATCTCGGCACCACGAATTCCTGCGTGGCGATTGTCGAGGCGGCAGCGTCCTCGGGAGCTGCACAAGAGAAAGTGATCCCAAACAGCGAGGGGGCGCGTACCACTCCGTCGGTCGTAGCGTTTGCGGCCAACGGCGAGCGCCTCGTCGGCCACGTCGCGAAGCGCCAGGCGCTCACGAACCCTGAGAACACCGTGTATGCGGTCAAGCGCCTGATGGGTCGCAAGTTCCGCGATCGGGAAGTGCAGCGGCAGATCGAGCTCGCGCCCTACCGCATCGTCGAGGCGCCCAACGGCGACGCGTGGGTTCGCGTGCGGGAGCGCGACATGTCTCCCCCGGAGGTTTCGGCGCTCGTGCTGCAGAAGATGCGCGAGGTGGCCGAGGCGTTCCTGGGCGAAGAGATCGGCGAGGCGGTGGTGACCGTGCCCGCGTACTTCGACGATGCGCAGCGACAGGCTACGAAGGACGCAGGAAGGATTGCGGGGCTCGACGTCAAGCGGATCATCAACGAGCCGACGGCGGCCGCGCTCGCTTACGGGTTGGACAAGTCCGCGCGCGAGACGATTGCGGTGTATGACCTGGGCGGGGGCACGTTCGACATCTCGATCCTGACGATTGAAGCGGGAGTGTTCAGCGTTCGCGCGACGGGCGGAGACACGCATCTGGGAGGAGAGGACTTCGACCAGAAGCTGATCGATCTGCTGGCGCAGGAGTTTCAGGACGAGAATGGGATCGACCTGCGCAAGGATCGGATGGCTCTGCAACGCCTCAAGGAGGCCGCGGAGAAGGCGAAGCACGAGCTGTCGAGCTCGTTGGAAACCGAGGCCAACATCCCGTTCGTGGCCACGGGAAGCGGCGGCCCGCTGCACCTGCAGCGCGCGATCAAGCGCTCCGAGCTCGAGCTGCTGACCGCCGATCTGGTGGAGCGCACGCTCGCTGCCTGCGCGACCACGTTGCAGGACGCGAAGATGTCCGCAGCCGACGTGGACACCGTCGTGCTCGTCGGCGGAATGACGCGGATGCCCTCGGTGCAGAAGGCGGTCAAGGACTTTTTCGGACGTGAGCCGAGCAGGTCCGTCAACCCGGACGAGGTGGTGGCGGTCGGTGCGGCGCTGCAGGCGGCGGCGCTCGCGGGCACGGTCGAGGAGGTCTTGCTGCTGGACGTCACGCCTTTGTCCATCGGCGTGGAGACGGGCGGTGGGGTGTTCTTCCGTCTGATCGAGCGCAACCGCACGATCCCGACGGAGGCGTCGGAGGTCTTCACCACCAGCGTCGACAACCAGAATTTCGTACCGATCCACGTGCTCCAAGGAGAGCGCGAGATGGCAGCGGACAACCGGAGCCTGGCGCGCTTCGAGCTGACGGGAATTCCGCCGGCGCCTCGGGGCGTGCCGAAGATCCAGGTCACCTTCCGGGTGGACTCGAACGGCATCCTGCACGTGGAGGCGAAGGATCTGGGCACGGGGCGCATTCAGGCGATGCGGGTCACGCCGACCAGTGGTTTGAGCCGGGATCAGATCGACCACATCGTGGACGAGGCAGAGAAGTTCCGGGACACGGACGCTTTGCGTCGCGATCTGGCCGAGGTGCGAAACCAGGCCGAAACGCTGCTGTACACGACCGAGCAGGCGCTCGAAGGCTATGCGGACCTGCTGGATGCCGGCGTGGTGGAGGCGGTACGAAGCGATGCTCGGAGGCTTCGAGAGCTGCTCGACAAGGGTGGCGAGCTGTCGGACCTGAGGCAGGCGTACCAGGATTTGGAGGCTGCGGCGTTCCGGATCGCCGAGTCGATGTACGGAGGCCAGCAATGAGCGCGGGGCGCTCGGCGCGCGTTGCCGCTGGCGATGGGAACCCTCGGGAAGCTTGCGGTGGCGGGTCCGGTGCCGTGGGGAGCCGGTGGGGGGTCCGAAATGCTCCGGGTTGCGGAAGGATGTCGGAGCGGCTTGCTGAGAGCGGCTCGCTTCGGATAGAAGGAAGGGCCCGCCGTCACGTTCGGGTCCACCGCGGTTCCGTCGTTGGGACAGCGGTGCGACCGGGTCGGGTCGTCGGATCATGAAGTCGTAACAGGTCGCGTTCGATTGGGACGGTGCTGCTGCGGAGGCACGTATGGTCAACCCCCAGATGGTGATGTACGAGGAAGAGTTCAATCAGATTCAGACGGTGGTGGACCGCCTCGTTCGAGACGCGAATGCGAAAGTCGTCTTCATCGTCGACAAGAACGGGCAGCTCATCGCGGCGAGCGGCGACGTCGAGAATCTGGACACGACGTCGTTGGCGTCGCTGACGGCGGGCAACATCGCGGCGACTGGAGGGATGGCGAAGCTGCTCAAGGAAAATGAGTTCGCGACGCAGTTCCATGAAGGCGAGAAGGCGAACATCCACATCCAGCTGGTGGGCAACCGGGTGATTCTGGTGGTGATCTTCGATGCCCGCTCGAGTCTGGGGCTGGTGCGGCTGCGCGTGAAGAAGGCCAGTGACGAGCTGAACAGCATCTTCGAGGCGTTGGTGCGCAAGGTTCAGGAGCCGGGCGGCGAGTCGCCCTTCGCGGAGATCACGGACGAGGACATCGACAACCTGTTCAACGACTGAGAGGCGCGCGCGATGAGCTTCATCAACTACATGGCGCGCGAGATCAACTGCAAGATCGTCTATTACGGCCCTGGTCTGTGCGGGAAGACGACCAATCTACAGTACATCTACGACCGGACGAATCCCGACGCGAAGGGAAAGATGATCTCGCTCGCGACGGAGACCGAGCGAACGCTGTTCTTCGATTTCCTGCCGCTGTCTCTCGGGGAGATCCGGGGGTTTAAGACCCGCTTCCACCTGTACACCGTGCCGGGGCAGGTGTTTTACGACGCGAGCCGCAAGCTGATTCTCAAGGGAGTCGATGGCGTGGTGTTCGTGGCGGACTCGCAGATCATGCGCATGGAAGCGAATCTGGAGTCTATCGACAACCTGCGGACGAACCTGACGGAGCAAGGCTATTCGCTGGACCGGATCCCGTACGTGGTACAGTACAACAAGCGGGACTTGCCTTCGATCGCAGACGTTCAGGAGTTGCGCGAACTGCTCAACCCGACGGCGGTGCCGGATTTTGAAGCGTGCGCGCGAACCGGGGTCGGGGTGTTCGAGACGCTCAAGGCTGTTGCGAAGCTGGTCCTGACGGAGCTGAAGAAGGGCGGCTGACGGGGGGCGTGGGGCTGCTGGTGCGGGTGGAGGGGTGGGGGGTGGATTTGGTGTGCGGGGGATAGCCCCCGGCGAGCAAATCTTTTGGGGTAGTGAAGGGTCAGGGGATGGACACGTCGCCCTCGAAGACCCGGGTGGCGGGTCCGCGCAAGCGCAGCGTGCGACTGTCGGGTTGAATCTCGATGGTCAGTTCGCCGCCGGGTAGGCGTGCGGTGATGGGGCGAGTCGGATCGACCAGGCCGCGAGAGAGGGCGGCTGCTGCGGTGGCGCAGGCGGCTGTTCCGCACGCGAGCGTGGGGCCGACGCCGCGCTCCCAGACGTGCAGTTGCAGGTGGTTGGGTTCGAGGAGCCGGGCGAAAGTGGCGTTGACGCCCGTTTCGAAGTGAGGGTGCCTGGCGACATGGGGCGCGAGGGCATCAAAGGTTGTGTCAGCGTCAGGTGTGAAGAGGACTGCATGGGGGTTGCCCATCGACACGACGAGCAGGTCGAGTTGCGTGTCGGCAGCGTGCAGGCGCAGGGGCGCGGGCTCGGAGTAGGTGCCCATGTCAGCCGAGACGAGTGCCAGATCCGGGGTGACGGGTTCGACGAGGCAGGCGCGGAGGCCGACGTCGGTCAGGACGGTGATGGGCACGGAGGCGGAGTGCGGGTGGGTTGAGGAGGCGGTGTGGAAAGCTGCGCAACGCAGGCCGTTGCCGCACATCTCGGGGCGGGAGCCGTCGGCGTTCAGGACGATCATCTGGATGTCGGCCCGTTGGGTGGGTACGAGCAATAGGATGCCGTCGGCGCCGATGCCGGTGTGCCGATCGCACAGGCGGGTGGTGATCTCAGGGGGCAGGGGGTCGGGCGAGGGCCAGTGGACGACGATGAAGTCGTTGCCGAGGCCGTGCATCTTGGTGAAATGCAAGTTCATGGTCTGGTGGGGGTTGTACGGGCAGAGGCTGGGAGGGGCAAGAGGGGGTTGTGCGCAAAGTTTGGCGTCTGGGGGGAGGGGGCGGTAGGATTGCGGTCAGCCGTGCGGGGTCTTGTCCGCGCGCTGGAGAACGACGATGAAGAGCTGGACCAAGCGAATCGTGGGTGCCGCGCTGATGTCGGGAGTGCTGGGGTTGCTGGTGTCGGCGTGTGCGGACAACGAGTCCAGCGTGTTCATTCGTCAGGTGCTGCAGCCGACGACGGGGACGTGTACGTATGGCGCGGATCCGAGTTCGATGGCGTACACGGAAGGGACGCTGGACCTTGCTTTCCGCAGCGAGTACACGGCGGGGCTGCTGGTTGGAAGCCAACTGGTGGAGCGGGGGTCGAGCCAGCAGATTCGGACGGAGACGTCGCGGCTGCGCATTGAGGGGAGCGAGGTTCGGATCGAGACGACCGACGGGTCCGTTCTGAAGGAGTACACGGTGCCGACCTCGGGCTTCGTGGATCCGGCGAGCGGAACCACGCCGGGGTGGGGTGTGGTGTCCAGCGTGCTGATTGATAGTGCGACGGGCGACGCGCTGCGCAGCTCGCCGTCGCTGGTTGCCGCGCCGGGTCAGCGGAGCACGACGATCATGCGGGTCGTTTCGGTCGTGAAGGTGTTCGGGACGACGCTCGGGGGTCAGAAGGAGACGAGCGGCGAGTTCCGGTTTCCGATCAGCGTCTGCTATGGGTGTTTGGTGTCGTTCCCTCCGGATGCGGCGGATTCGACCTTGCCTTTGCCGAACTGCATGGCGACGGGGTCCACGACGGGCACGAGCGTTTCGGAGCCGTGCTATCTTGGTCAGGACTCAGCGGTAGATTGTCGAACCTGCACCAACTCCGGGTTCCCGACCGGTATTTGCCAGCCGTGACGCGGCAACGTTTCACGTGAAACGACACCAAGCGCGCTTGGGAGCCAGCCCGCCTGAGCGATGGACCCGGGGGCGAGGAGCGGCTACCATGCCGCCATGCGATTGTTGGCGACCAGCACCTTGAGCGTTGTGGCGGCGGCGCTTGTGACGAGTCCCGCGGCAGCCGACCCGCAAGGGAACGTCGGGCTGACGATCGGAGCTGCCGGGGTGGCGCAGCGTCCGCAGTGGTGGACGGAGACGCGCATGCACCTCGGGCTGCGCGGCGACATGTTGTTCGGCCGACAGCGCAACGCGGGTGCGGGCGTTGGGCCTTACGCGGAAGCGATGACGGCCTTTGATGACGTCCAGGCGGGCGGCGGCGTCAGCGTGCTTGTTCCGGTTCACCCGTACCTGCCTCTCGTGCTGTCGGGCGGGGGATACGGGAGGCACACGGGCGCGTTCGGATGGGAGCCCGGTGCGGCGGCCAAACTGTTCTGGGGCAGCCGCAGCTACAACCCGGACTCGTGGTACGTGATGGCCGGGGGGCTACAGTTACAGCTGCGGCAGGGCCTGGGAGACAGCAAGGAGCGAAGCCTCATCATTGCGGCCCACCTCGACGGTGAGGTGTTGATGCTTCCGTTCCTTCTTGTCTATGGTTGGGTTCGTGGCCCGAGCGATTGACGCGCGGCGTGGGACTTTCGCATGAGCAGTGAATCGAAGCGCACGTTGACCCTGCAGGTGGCGGGCAGAAGCTACCGGGTCGCAACCACCGCGTCCGAGGAGGAGGTGCGGCGGCTGGCGAGCGTCGTGGACGTCAGGACTCAGGAGCTGTTCCGGGGACGGCCGGTCAGCGGGGACGCGTTGGTGCTTACCGCAATTTCGTTGGCGCATGACGCGGAGAGGGAGCGGCTGGGGGCAGACGCATTTCGGGCGCAGCTGAGGGCGCAGATGGCTCGCCTGCTCGAGGAGATCGACACCGCCTTGGCCCAGTTGCCGTCGGGCCGGCCCCGGAGCGGCGCCGACCCGGAGCGGTGACATGCGGCCCGCGCTGGCGTACCTGGCGGGGGAAGTCGAGCTGTTGGCCCGGGCGGGGCTCCTTCGAACGTGGCGACCGGCGTCGGTGTCGGAAGGCATGCTGGACGCGTGCTCGAACGACTACCTCGGCTACGGGCTGCAGTCGTACGTGGCGGGCCCGGCTCGGCAGACGGGGGCGCGCGGGTCGCGTCTGATAACGGGCGACTCGGCCGTGGTGTGCGACCTGGAGGACGAAGTGGCGTCGTGGGTCGGGCAAGAGAGGGCGCTGACGTTCACCAGTGGTTACGCGGCGAACGTCGGTGTGATGTCGGCGATCGCAGAAGCTGGGGATCTGGTGGTGTCCGACGAGAGGAACCATGCGAGCCTGATCGACGGCTGCCGGCTGTCCCGGGCGGCGGTTCGGGTGACGGCGCACCGGGACGTGGGGGAGGTTGCGCGCGCGCTGCGGGAGGGGAGTTTCCGGCGGCGGTGGGTGGTGGTGGAGAGCTACTACAGCATGGATGGCACGGTGTCGGACGTGGCGGGTCTTCGTGACGTGTGCGATCGGGCGGGGGCGGGGCTCATCGTGGACGAGGCACACGCGTTGGGGGTTTTTGGCCAGGGCGGCGGAGGGATCTGCAGACGGGAGGGTGTGGGGGCGGACGTGCTGGTGGGGACATTCGGGAAGGCCGTGGGTGTGCAGGGAGCGTTTGTGGCCGGGGAGGCTCTGGTGCGACAGTGGCTTTGGAATCGGGCGCGCAGCTTCGTGTACTCGACGGGGTTGAGTCCGATGTTGGGGAGCGTGGTGTTGCAGAATGTTCGTCGGGCGCGAGCAGACGAGGTCGGGCGGCGCAGGGTTTGGGACTACGCAGCGCTCGTTCGAGGCCGGCTCAGGGAGGCGGGGCTGGCGGTGGTTGCGGGGTCCTGTGGGCCGATCATCGCGGTGCTGGCGGGGCAGAGCGCCACGTGTTTGGAGTGGGAACGGCGGCTCGCGGCCCGTGGGGTGAACGTGCGCGGCATACGGCCTCCGACCGTCGCCGAGGGCTCGGCGAGACTCCGTGTGACGGTGAGCGCGTCGATGAAGTCGCAAGATGTTGCGCGTCTCGCAAGCGCGTTGGTGGAGTGCGCCCGATGAGAGTGGTGATCGTAGGGAGCGGGACGGGGGTTGGGAAGACGCACGTCGCACAGGCGCTGGCGCACGAGCTTCGAAGGACCGGGGTTCGGTGCGCGGCGCTGAAGCCGGTGGAGAGCGGGGGGCGCGAGGACGCTGTAGCGCTGGGCCAGGCATCTGCGTTTCACGTGAAACCCTCCCCCCTGTACCCGCTGGCCCGTCCCGTCTCCCCGCACCTCGCTGCGCGGTTCCAGGGCGACGAGATCTCGATCCCCCGAATCGTCGAGTGGGTGAACCGCGTGAGCCAAGGGGTGGAGGTCACGCTCGTCGAGACGGCCGGCGGCCTGCTCTCGCCGCTATCGGCCCGAACGACCAACGCCGACTTGGTCGCGGAGCTTCTCCCCGCAGAGGTGCTCGTGGTGGCGCCCGACCGTCTAGGCGTGCTGCACGACGTGACCGCGCTCCACCTGGCTTGGCGAGCGCTGAAGCTTCCCCCACCGACGACGGTTCTGAGTTGCCCGCCGGAACCAGACCCGTCGACAGGAACCAACGCTGCCGAACTCGAGCTTCTCGGCATCGTCCGCGTGGCTGCGGTGTTTCCACCCGGACAGCCCGACGATCAGCCAAGCGCCACGGTAGCCTCCGAGGTGCTGCGCCTCCTGCGAGGCGGCTCCCCTGCACAGGTCTGAAAACGCCCGGACCCACCGGGGTTGTCAGTCCACCCACCGTCCGCGGTCGATCCGCCAGAGCCGCGACGGCAACCCGGCGAAACTCTGCGGGTCGTGGGTCACCATGAGCACGACCTTGTGCGCAGCGATCTCTTCCGCCAGCACGCGCTTGAGCGTACCCACCCCCTCTTCGTCGAGGCCGGTGCTTGGCTCATCGAGGAGCACGAGGGACGGGTCGTGGACCAGCGCACGCGCCATGGCGATTCGCTGCCGTTGGCCCCTCGAATTGGTGCGCACCGGCCGATCCGCGAACCGCCCCAAGGAAAAGCGGTCTTTGACTCGCTCCCACGCGGGAACCGCCGGCAGGCCATACAACCGAGCGGCCAGCAACACGTTGTCCCGACCGGTCAAGTCGGGGTAGACCAGACATTCGTGCGACAGCCAGCCGACCTCCGCTCGCACTTGGGCGAGCGTCAGTGCAGGCTGGTAGAGCACCTGGCCCGTCGTCGGCCGAAGCGTGGTGCCGACAGCCCGAAGCAGCGTGGACTTGCCTGAGCCGTTGGCCCCCACGATCATGTGAACGGGCCCGGGCTCGAACTCCCCGCTTAGTCCCCGCAGGGCGACGGTAGAACCAAACACGCAGCCGACGCGATCCAGGACCACCCGTTGCACTCGCTGGTTGTTGCTGCTCGTTGCCATCCGACCTCTTGGCGCGACACCGAGCGGTCTTCATACGGAAAGACGAGTTCCGACGCAACTCCCTCGACATCCGGACCGACGGCAGCGCCGCCCCAGGGACCAGAATGTGATCCAAGGCCGGTGACAACCGCGCATCCATGGTAGGATAGCGCCAGATGACATCCGCAGCACCGAAGTCCACCGGGCTCGCCCCGCGCCTCTCCGAACTGCGAGACGCGGTGGAGCTGGCCCTCGAAGGGAAGCCCGAGGTCATCGAGCTCGCCCTCACCGCACTGCTGGCCGAGGGCCATGTCTTGATCGAAGACGTTCCGGGCGTGGGCAAGACCACGCTCGCTCGAGCGCTCGCCAAGGCCGTCGGTGGCGAGTTGCGCCGCGTCCAGTTCACGAGCGACTTGCTGCCCAGCGATGTTCTGGGCGTCTCGATCTACGACCAGCGGCGCGGCGACTTCGTTCTTCGCCACGGACCGATCTTCACGAACGTGCTCCTGGCCGACGAGATCAACCGAGCCAGCCCGCGCACCCAGTCCGCGCTGCTGGAAGCCATGAGTG
Organism: Myxococcales bacterium; assembly: GCA_021847645.1. Classification (GTDB taxonomy): domain Bacteria; phylum Myxococcota_A; class Polyangia; order Polyangiales; family Polyangiaceae; genus JAJZQG01. The sequence continues at coordinate 23,876 of JAJZQG010000013.1, read as the reverse complement.
AAGGGCAGGTTTCCCTCGACGGAAAGACGTTTTCGCTGCAGCGCCCCTTCTTCGTGCTGGCGACCCAGAACCCCCACGACGCCGCCGGGACCTTTCCGCTGCCCGAATCGCAGCTAGACCGGTTCATGCTGCGCATCCGCATCGGCTATCCGCCCCCGGCCATAGAAGCCCGGCTGTTCCTCGACGGAGAAACGGACCGCGTGAAACAAGTCCCCGGCGTGCTCGAACCGGAGCAATTCACGGCCCTCCAAGCGCAGGTCAGCCGCGTCAAGCTCGACCCCGCACTCGCTACTTACCTGCAAGCGGTCACCACGGCCACGCGCACCTCTCCGCTGCTAGCTCTGGGCGCGTCCACCCGCGCGGGCATGAACCTGGCGAAGGCTGCCCGGGCCAGGGCGATGCTCAGGGGACGGTCATACTGCATCGCGGACGACATCCACGACCTGGCCGTGCCGGTTCTGGCGCACCGGGTCCGACTGGCGTCGCATGTGGAAGGCTACGTGCCAACTCGCGACGAGACCGAAGCCGCCATCCGCGACATCGTCGAACGGGTTCCAGTCCCGCTCTGACCAGGACAGCGAGGACCCCCCGTGTCCAGAGCCCAAGCCAGCCCGCGATCCCGTCCAACGCAAGCCAGGGCGCTTGTCGACCGAATCCGCGCGCGGCTGCGCCCGCCGCGAAAACTGAGGTTCACGCGCGAGGGCAAGTACTACGTCCTCATCACCTTCGGCGTCGGCGTGGCCGCGGTGAACACGGGCAACAACCTCCTGTACCTCGTGCTGGGCATGCTGCTCGCGCTCATCGTCGTGTCCGGCGTCATGAGCGAGGTGTCCCTCCGCAACTTGCGCGTGACCCGCCGGCTCCCCGCCCGCGCGCAGGCCGGACGCTCCCACCTCGTCGAGATCGAGGTATTCAACCGCAAGAAGCGGTTCCCGTCCTACGCGATCGAAGTCGAGGACCTGCGAGCGGGCCAGCCGACGGACAAGCGCTGTTTCTTTCTGAAGATCAGCCCGGCGTCTGCGCAAGTTGCCGCCTACCGGCGGAAGCCCAACCGCCGGGGACTGGACCGTCACACAGGGTTCCGGGTGGCGACCCGATTCCCATTCGGGCTATTCGAAAAATCTCTCCTTTACGACTTATACGGCGAATTGGTCATCTATCCACAGATTGATCCGGTCCGCCTGCCCAGTGTCCTCGCGGGCGCGAACCCAGGCGTTTCGGGCAACGTGGGCCGCGGCGCCGGCGACGAGATCATCGGTGTGCGGCCCATGCGAGAGGGCGACGATCCGAGGGACATCTACTGGCGAAAGAGCACCTTGCCCGGCGAATTTGCCCTCAAGGAGCGGGCCCGAGAGGCGCGGCCCGAGACCGTGGTGTCGCTCGACGACCTGCGCCCGACCGGTGCCGGCGAGCCATGGAACAACGAGTTCGAAAGGCGCGTCCGTGAAGCCGCCTCGTACGCCGTGGCCCTCCTGCGCCGAGGCGACGGCGTCAAGCTCGCCGCTGCTTCCGGCCAGAAGGTGTCGGCCAACCCCGGCACGGGGGCCGACCCCGTGCTGAAGTTCCTCGCGCTCGTCGAACCGACGGACGACCCGAAAGGTCAGCGCAACGTCCCCGAAACCAAGCACGACTCAGAGGAATCGGAGACGACGCTCCCTCACCGGCGGATCTCGAGGGCCCTTCCATGAGATTCGGGCTCGTGCACCGGGTGATGACGAACCTGCTGGCCGTGCTGGGGGTGTTGGCCCTGCTGACCTCGGGCGAGCTGGGCAGAACTACCTCCGTGCTCATCGCGATAGGGCTCGCGGCGGCGATCGCGGTGCCGGAGAAGTGGCAAACGCACCCGTCGCTGCAGCGGCTCGCGACGGTCGCCCCCCTGGCAGCGCTGGTCGTGGAGGTGGTCCGGCTGCTGAGCGGCGCGCCGCTGCTGCAGACGACCGTGGAGTTCGCCATTGCCCTGCAGATCATCCGGCTCGCGACACGCCGGGGAGCCGCCCAGGACCAGCAGGTCGTCGTGCTTGCGTGGCTGCACCTGATTGCCGGCACCGTGTTGGGGGGAGGGCTGGCCTACGGCCTGTGCTTCGCCGCGTTTCTTGTCGTGGCGCCGGGCGCGCTGGTCTTGAGCCACCTGAGGCGCGAGGTGGAGGGCAACTACCGGCAAGGAGCGAGGGACCGCACGGGACTGCCGGTGGACGTGCCGAGGATCCTGCGCAGCCGACGAGTCGTGGGCAAATCGTTCCTTGCGCTCACGAGCCTGCTGTCGGTGCCGATCTTCCTGTTCACCGCTGTGATCTTCGTGATGTTCCCGCGAGTCGGCCTGTCCTTGCTGCTGCTGCAGCGGCCGACTACGGGGCGAATGGTGGGGTTCTCGGACCACGTGGACCTGGGCGGAGTGGGAACTCTACGCACCGACCCCACCATCGTGCTGCGGGTGGAGGTGCCCGGGCTTGCCGATCCCCCTCCACAGAGGCTGGCGCTGTACCTTCGTGGAACGGCGCTCGACACCTACGACGGGAGGGCCTGGTTCCGCTCCTCGGTCGGGCGCATCCCGGTGGAGCGCGTGGGGAGCACGGTGTTGGTCACCCGATTCCCGTCGCCCGCGGTGGACCGCAGCATGCGATTCGACCTCGAGCCGATCGAGCCCACGGTCCTGTTTCTTCCGCCCCGAACCGTCGCTTTGCAGATTCGCCCGCGTGGCGAGCCGCTGTTCGGATCGACGATCGAGGTTGTGCGCGGGGCGGAGGGGGAGTTCAAGTATCTGTCGCCCGACCAGCGCGGCGTGGCCTACGAGGCATTCCTGGCTGGGCCGAACGAACGATACATCGAGACGATCAACGATCAGCAGCGCGCGAGGTACTTGCAGCTTCCGAAGCTATCCCCCCGCGTCACGGCTCTTGCACACCAATGGACGGACGACGCCTCCACCGACCTGCAGAAAGCCCTTACGGTGGAGGCGCATCTGAAGACGGAATACACGTACGACCTGTCGTCGCCCTCGGGCGGAGCCGCGGACCCACTGTACGACTTCCTCTTCGTATCCCACGCGGGCCACTGCGAGTTCTTCTCGACCGCGATGGCGATCCTGCTTCGGGAGGCGGGCGTTCCAACGCGCAACGTCACGGGGTTCATCGGGGGAACGTACAACCGGTTCGGCAAGTACTACTCCGTTCGGCAAGGAGACGCGCACAGCTGGGTGGAGGCATACATCGCGGGGGACGGCTGGAAGCGCTTCGACCCGACGCCGGCCTCGGGCGCGCAATCGCTGATGCCGACCACCGGGATGCTTGCCACGCTTCGCGACCTGCTGGAGGCGATGGGCAAGACGTGGGACCACCGGGTCGTCCAGTATGACCTGCAGCAGCAGCTCGTGCTCTTCGGGGGCATGCGAGCCCGCTTCCACTCGTTCAAGTCGTCGATGTCCGGGATGACGGCCAAGCTTCCGGCCGCGAAAGAGCCGGCCGCGTTGGGCCTGGTCGCCATCGTGTTACTGTCCGGGGTCGTCGCCGTCGTTGTGGTGTTGCGTCGAAGGCGCAGGCGAGGCGCGGCTCTCGAGCGCAGGGGATCCTCCGAAGAGACTCGCGCGATCAGGGAAGCCACATCTCTGTACGAAGCGCTGCAAGCCGCGATGGCGACGGTGGGGGCGGCGCGAAGCCCGGGAACGCCGCCCTTTGCGCATGCGCAACGCGCGCTTCTGATGCGCCATCCCGCGGCTGAGGACATCCAGCTCGTGACCGAGCGATACCTGCGAGCCCGGTTTGGCGAAGAGCCGATCAGGGCCGAAGAGAAGTCGTCGCTCGAGCAATGCATTCGACGCGTAAAGCAGGCCCGGGCACCGAACAAGCCAGCCGGCTGAGGGCAGCCGTAGATTTGGACACTCAGCACTAGCGCTGGGCGGCTACTTCGGCAGCCCACTGCAGCTCGAGAGAGCACGTTGGAGGCCGCCCGTCGCGGGCCTGGGCAGCGCCATGTGCAGGCCCGGCGACCAAGGCAACATCGCGACCGTCGCGCACGACCGCCACGTATCGTCCCGAGGGCTCGGCCCGACAAGCCCCGCCCCGCGGCCGCACCCCCCAGCCGGACACGATCGCATTGAACGCTTCCACGGCTTCGGCATCGACCGACGCAGCCGTGGGTCCGGGATCGAACCGAAGGTGCCAGGCGGCCGCCGACTGGAGCGCGCCGGTCGCGTCGCCATGATGCAGCACTACGGCGCGATCACCGCCCCAGCCCCGGGCTGCCGAAGCAGCGGTGTCCGGAGCCATCCAATCCTCGAACGATATCCGAAGACCCTGCTCGCCGTATACGTCGGTATGGATCGGCTCCCAATTGCCGGGTAGCGCACGGTGGGAAGGAACCGGGACGATCTCGGCGGGCTCGCGGGCGTCGAGCTTGTCGAGGTGAAGAATCTGTTCGGTCGTGGACGGCAACTCGTTCCACACGGCATCGACCGCCTTCCAGCCGCCTCGCAACCTGAGCCGCTGGATGAACAAGACGCCATCGATGTAGGGCGCAACGAGGGAGGCGCGCAACACGTAGGGGAACTGTGCGAGCTCGGGCGCCGACGCCGTCGTGGCGACGATTTGGGCGCGGAGCCGGTCCTCGGGAACGTCGACCGTGCGTCGCCCGGGCGCGAGAAGGTAGTCGAGCATCGCGCTGGTCGCGTCGCCCTCAGCCAGGCCCTGGATGGCAGCTTGTCGGTCATTGCCGTCGGGCTCGAATGCCAACTTGGGTCCGAGCTGGTAGTGCTGGTCTTGAAGGGCATGGACCAGCTCGTGCGCGAGGGTCGTCTCCTGGTCGTCCTTGGACAGGTCGTCCATGAGGAACATGACCTGCACCTCGGGGTCGTAGTAGCCGGCGAGCTGGGAGCGGATGAGGCGATAGACTCCCGCTTCGTAGTCGAAGTCATCGGGCAGGAAGCCGAAGGCTCTTAGAAACTCGCCCTCGCCCCGAATGGCCTCGGGAGGGATCTGCGAGCGAACCGACGCTTGGACTTGCGTGAGCATGGTGGCGCGGTCGATGACGCGCGCGTGGACGGGGCCGAGGGCAGGGAGCTCACGCAGGCGGGAGACGCGTTGAAGCACGGATGCGACGAGGGCGCGGGCGCCATCGTCTGCGGGCGAGGCGGATGGTGCGAGGACGGCGGCTACGGGCGCAGGAGGGGAGTCGGGGAAGGGAGGGGAGCCAGGAGCAGACGGCGGTCCAGGGGCAAGCGGCGCGGGCCGGCAGCTGGTCGAGGCGGCCAGCCAGCAGACGATTGCGGCAACGAGAGGTGGCTTGGAGGCGGCACGGGAAGGTTGCGCAAGGGCGCCGGGACGCGAACGGGTGTCGTTCAAGAGGCAGACTCCTCGACGAGGCCGTCTTGGGCGTGCGCGCGGATGGTGCGAATGGCCGAGGCGTAGTCCGCCGAGCCGAAGACGGCGGAGCCAGCCACCAGGACACGCGCCCCAGCGGCGGCGACGGATTGTGCGGTCGCGGGGGCGACGCCACCGTCGACTTCGAGGTCGATGGGGCGATCTGCGATGAGGGAACGAAGCGCGCGCAACTTCGGCAGCACGGAGGGCAGGAAGGCCTGTCCGCCGAAGCCTGGATTGACGGACATGGCGAGAAGGAGATCGATGTCGTCGAGCACGTAGCGGACAACGTGCTCGGGGGTGTGGGGATTGAGGGCGACGCCGGCCTTGGGCCCGAGCTGCCGAATTCGAGCGAGCGTGCGTTGCAGATGCGGGCAGACCTCAGCGTGAACGGTCAGGATCGATGCGCCAGCCGCGGCAAAGTCGTCGAGGAAGCGGTCGGGGTCGGCGATCATGAGGTGCACGTCCACGGGCAGGGTGGTGGCCTTGCGGATGGCGCGAACCACGAGGGGACCGATGGTGATGTTCGGAACGAAGTGGCCATCCATGACGTCGACGTGAATCCAATCGGCACCAGCTTGTTCGACGGCATGGACTTCGTCACGAAGGCGGCCGAAGTCGGCGGAGAGGACAGACGGGGCGACGAGGATCGGAGGAGCGGGGAGGGTCACGAGGGAAACCGATAGCACGTTGGTTCGGAGCTCGGTAACGGGGACGGAGGGGAATGGGGGGCGCGCGGGGAGGCCTTGAAATCGGTGTGCGAGTGGGGAGCTTCGCACTACTCTCAGGACGATGCTGACGCGTGCACCTACCAAAGCCGATTTCGACCAGATCGTGCTCATGATCGACCGCTGGTGGGCGGGGCCCACGGCGGCACTCGCGCACCCGATCTTCTTCTACGAGTTGGGACAGGCCGCTCGCGTCGTCGAGCACAACGGCCGGCTCGTCGGATTCCTGCTCGGGTTCATGACCTCGGATCGCCCGTCGGTGGGCTATGTGCACTTGATCGGCGTGGACCCGGACTATCGGCGCAAGGGTGTGGCGCGACGATTGTACGAGTCCTTCGAAGACAATTGTCGCGGAGCGGGGTGTGGGAGGCTGAAGGCGATCACGACAACCGGCAACGACGCGTCGAAGCGTTTTCACGAGGCGATGGGCTGGAAGGCCGAGGTCGTGGACGACTACGCGGGGATCGGGCGGCATCGACTGGTGTTCACCAAGGAATTGTCAACGTAGCGAGGGGGGGTTGGCGTGGCGGGAACGCGACGACCGGACGTCTTGCGGCGCGCAGCTGCCCAGGCTCGGGAATTGCTGCGCGACGCGTTGGTGGGAATGCAGGAAGCCGCGCTGGCGCGAGAAGAGGGCGCGGAGCAGACCCGGTTGCTGGAGATCGCGGAGCAGATCGCGGACGTGACGGGTCGCCTGTTCGAGGCGGAGCGGGCGGAAGCGCCCGACGTTGAGATCCTGCAAGGTGCCCGAGCCTCGCTTCGAGCGATTCAGGGGCTTATGCAACAAGAAGCGCCGCGCACCACGGCAGCGACAACCGCGATGGGCCCGGTTGCGCGCTCGCTGGCCGTGGTGTTTGCAGCGTGTGGCGAGGAAGAGGGGGCCGGGGGCCAACAGGCCGTGGCGGCTGTGCCTCAGCCCAGCAGCCGCAAGGGTTTGGTGCTGGTGGATTCTGGCGACGACTGGGACGCGGTGGCTTTTTCACACACGCCGACGGCGACGCCGCGAGCGCCGGAAGACGAGCGTCGAGCGAGCGAGCGGGTGTCGTTGTCGGTGGACGTCGGGTTCGTCTCCGAGTCGAACTTCTACGCGGGCTTGTCGATGGACGTATCGACGGGCGGGCTGTTCGTTGCGACCTATCAGCGGCTTGCGGTCGGTACGACCGTGGAGCTGTCGTTCGTTCTTCCGGACGGCACGTCGGTGACGACACCTGGCGTGGTGCGCTGGGTCCGGGAGCCGACGAGCGAGGAGTCGACACCGGGGATCGGCGTGGCATTCAGCTCGGTCGGGGGGGAAGACCTTGCGGCGATCGAGCGGTTTTGCAGGAGCCGTACGCCGATGTACGTAGACTTGGCAGACGAGTGAGGGGAGCGCCCGGGGCTGGGTGCGCGGAACGGGCGAGCGCAGCGTGGATGGATCAGGACGAAGCGGGGCGCCAGCGCAGCTGGGGCTTTCGCGCCGCGCGAGCTTCGTCCAACCGGCCGATGCGTGCGAGGTGGGGAGCAGAGTGGACCTGCTCGGGGTTGTCGTGAGCCTCGCGTACGATCTGCTGCAGGGCGGCGACGAAAGCGTCGATAGTCTGGCGCGTCTCGGTTTCGGTGGGCTCGACCATCAGCGCGCCCTTGACGACCAGGGGGAAGTACACGGTTGGAGGATGGAAGCCGTAGTCGATCAAGCGTTTGGCGACATCGAGGGTCTTGATGCCGGTTTCGGCCTCGAGGCGCTTGTCGGAGAAGACGGCCTCGTGCATGCAGGTACGCTCTTGCGCGAGGGGGAAGGTGTCGCGCAACAGCGCGGCGACGTAGTTGGCGTTGAGCACGGCCAGGTCGGTAGCCTGGCGCAGGCCGTCGGGCCCGAGCTCGCGGATGTAGGCATACGCGCGGACCATGACGCCGAAGTTGCCGTAGAAGGCGCGGACGCGGCCGACGCTCTGCGGGCGGTCGTCGTCTGCGACGAAGCGGTCGCCGACTTTGCGGACGACGGGACGAGGCTGGAAGGGTTCGAGGATGCGCTTGAAGGCAACCGGGCCGCATCCGGGGCCGCCGCCGCCGTGGGGGGTGGAGAAGGTTTTGTGCAGATTGAGCTGCACGACGTCGAAGCCGGCATCGCCGGGCCGTGCGCGTCCCATCAACGCGTTGAGGTTGGCGCCGTCGCCATAGACAAGGGCGCCGCGCTCATGGACCATGCGGGTGATCTCGGGGAGCGCCGTTTCGAAGAGCCCGAGGGTGTTCGGGTTGGTGATCATGATGGCGGCCAGGTCGTCGCCGACGTTGGCGACGGCCTCGGCGAGGCGAGCCGGGTCGATGACGCCGTTGCCGCTTGAGGCGAAGGGCTGGACGCGCAGGCCGTTGAGCGCGCAGGAGGCTGGGTTGGTGCCGTGTGCGGTGTCGGGGACGAGCACGGTACGCGGGGAGCGGCCCTGCGCCCGGTGCCAAGCGCGGATCATCATCAGGCCAGTGATTTCGCCCTGGGCTCCGGCGGAGGGCTGCAGGGAAACGCCGTCCATGCCGCAGATCTCGGCGATGCTTTGCTGCAGCCCGTACATGAGTGCAAGGGCACCCTGGGCCAGGTCCTGCGGGGCGGCGGGGTGCAATCCGGCGAAGCCGGGGAGCCGCGCGGCCCACTCGTTGACCTTCGGGTTGTGTTTCATCGTGCACGAGCCCAGCGGATAGAACTGGGTGTCCACGGAGAAGTTGTGCTGCGACAGGCGTACGAAGTGGCGAACGACCTCGGGTTCGCTGACTTCGGGCAAGGCGGCCGCGACTTTTCGCGCGCGGGAGCCGAGCGCGGCGGCCGGATCGATCTCGGGCACGTCGAAGTGCGGCAGGGAAGCTCCGGATCGACCTGGCGAGCCGCGCTCAAAGATCGGTGGTTCGACGAACTGGATACCTGTGGACGCTTCGCCGGGCATGAGAGGTCTCCTCTTGGATGCTAGTGCCAACCGCCGACGCCGCTCTCGGACTCGCCGTGGATCGAGTTGAGGTCGGGCTTCTGGTTGCGCTGCTTGACGCAGTCCCAATCGCCTCCGCCGACCTCCGCATCCTCGAAGCCCCACTCGCCCTTGAGCCGATCATCGACGTTGTCGCCTGGGGGCTGCACGTACCTGAAGTAGCCCTTGCCTTGGACGGTGGCCGATGGACCGACCATGCCCGCCTTGTGCTCGACCCAGTCGAATCGCGCGACGTCGCCGGTGAGCTCGCCGTGCATCTCGCCCCAGGCGGACTTGTCGGGGCGCTCCCACTTGCCCTTGAAGCTGTTGCCGTCGGCGACGATGTGCAGGTAGCCCCAGATCGGATTGAAGTAGACGCCGTCCCAGGTTGCACCTGCGGGCAGGTTGCCGGGCTTGATGGCGGCGGTCTTGGGGTTTGCCTGGCTGCCTCCGCACCCGGTGACGGTGAGCGGCGCTGCGAGCGCAACGGCAGTCAGCACGACAGAGAGAAGACGTGTGGTGCGCATGGGCCGGACTCTAGCACCGCCTGCGGGCTCGGATCGAGCCGTGCGCGGACATCCAGGGTCCACAGGGGGGCACCCAGGTCCCACGGCGAGAGATGCGGACGACACTTGGGGGTAACCAGCCAGCCATCGAGGCGGAATCTTGCCGAAATACTGCGAAGCGAGAACCGATCCCGAAGTCCGAGCGAGCCGTGATCCGGACCGGTCCAATGGCACGCCGGAACGATCCCGCGGTGGGCCAGCGAGGCCAGGACGCGGTGCGCACGACCTACGAGCGTGAGCAACCCGACACGAGCTGAGCGCAGATTCTCGACGGACATCGGGGTGCCTTGCGGGTCGAGGGCGCCGACGATATCGATCCAAGCCGAACGAGCGGGCCGCGACGGCAGATGGGCGGGGAGCGCGGCAGGCGGCGGACCGAGGGGGTCGCGTACGAGCACGATCTCGTCGCACAGGGAGACCAGGTCTTGGGGGGCTCCGCGCAAGTCGCCAGCGGGCGGGCAGGATCCGGAGCCGAAGGGCGCCCGTGCATCGAGCACCAAAAGCGAGCGGAACAAGGGCGTTGGACGAGCCTGCAGCAAGCCGTCGACGACGATGGTTCGTGCGTGACGTGCGGCAGCAGCGACGGCCTCGTTGCGAGAGGGCGCGACCCAGACGGGCACGCCGAGCGGATGCAGGGCGTTGGCCGCGACGAGGGCATCGTCGCCAACGTCGCGCACGTCGTCATCGGGCGAGACCATGCGCGCGAATTGGGGGTGAGCGCGGTAGGCATGACCGACGAAGGCGACGGGGTCGCCGCGAGTGCGCAGGTCCGCGGCGAGCTGGACGGCGACCGGGGTCTTTCCGGCGCCGCCGAGGGTGGCGCTACCGACACCGAGGACGCGGGCCGCGAGGGGCAGGACGAGGGGGCGAGCGAGGTGGCTGCGGATGACGGCGGCATAGGCACGAGCAGCGGCCGAACGCCAGGAGAGCGAGGGCGAACCCTGCTCGAGACGGGCGGCGCACCATGCCGAGGCCGAGTGCGCGTCAAGCTGCACGGTGGCAACGGGCGACGGGCCGTCCGAGCTCATAGGCGATGCAGCAAGGCATCGAGACGCAAGCGCCACACGACCGTGACGGCTTCGGAGAAGATGCGAGAGTTCATCTTGGAGTGACCGACACGACGGTCCACGAAGACGATGGGCACCTCGACGACGCGCAGGCCGCGGCACAAGGCGCGGTAGGTCGTCTCAATCTGGAACGAGTAGCCGTTGGATCGGATGGAATCGAGGTCGATGAGCTCGAGCGCACGTCGGCGGTACGCTTTGTAGCCCGTCGTCAGATCGCGGATGTCGACACCGAGAATGAGGCGCGAGTACAGGGAGCCGCCTTTGGAGAGCAGCTGCCGACCGATCCCCCAACCCTCCACGCTGCCGTCGGGAATGTTGCGCGAGCCGACGGCCACATCGGCGCCATCCTCGATGGCTTCAAGCAAAGCAGGAAGGAAACGCGGATCGTGAGACATGTCGGCGTCCATCTCCACGAGCACGTCGTAGCCCTCGGACAGACCGAGCCGAAAGCCTTCCACGTACGCGGAGCCGAGACCTTGCTTGGCCGGGCGGTGCAGCACGCGCACACGCTTGTCCCGCGAAGCCATCTCGTCGGCGAGCCGACCCGTACCGTCGGGCGAGTCGTCATCGACGACGAGCAGGTCCACGGAGCTGACGGCGGCGAGGACCGCGTCGACAAGAATGGGGAGGTTGTCGCGCTCGTTGTAGGTGGGCACGACGATGAGGGTGCGTCGATCGGGCATGAGACGCATTGGGCGTAGCCGAGCTCGTCGCGGGTGGCAACGGCTGGCGGGCGAGGTTGGCGGTGCGGGCGGCGAGTCAGGTCACGCGCAGGGGCTCGCCGGGAGGCAGCAAGGCGAGGAAGGCTTGCAAGGCAGCGTCGACCATGGCCGGGTCCGTGCCGTCGAAGGTCAGCTGCGTGCGGCAGGTCTGGTCGTTCCACTTGGGGTAGGAGCCGACGTCGACGGTTGGGAAACGCCGAACGATCTCGTCGAGGAGAGGGACGAGGTGGCCTTCGTCGAGGTTGGAGAAGACGGAGCGGGACACGAAGGGCGTACCGGCGACGAGGTGCTGCTTGATGCTGGCGAGTCGCGAGCGGAAGAGTTCGGGGACGCCGGGGAGCATCCAGACGTTTCGCATGCGCACGGTAGGCCACTTGAGATCGTCGTAGGTGATGAGCTCGCATCCGCGCGGGACGCGCGCCATGAGCAGATGGCCGGGGACAACGGCGTCGCCGAAGTGCTCGGCGATCACGCGTGCGAGGTCCGGGTCGGTTTCGACGACGGTATCGAAGGCCTGGGCGACGGCAGCGATGGTGACGTCGTCGTGGGTGGGGCCGACGCCGCCGCTGGTGAACACGAGGTCGAAGGAAGATGCGAGTGAGCGCACTTCGCTGACGATCGTTGGGAGATCGTCGGGGATCATGACGATGCGTCGCAGGGCGATTCCGACGGAGCGAAGTGAGCGCGCCAGGACCAGGGTGTTCTGGTCTTGGACTTTGCCGCTCAGCAGCTCGTTGCCGATGACGAGAGCGGCGGCGGATCGAGGCGAATCGTCGTTCACGGCCTGGCGGCCTCCGTTGGCGGCGAGCATAGCCCCGACGGGGTGGCCTGCGAAGGGAGGTTGGCGGGGCTATTCGCGCGTCAGCCGTCGAATTCGAATCCGAGTGCGGCGCAGGTCAGGGCACGAATTCGGTCCGGGTCGAACGGCTTCTCGACGCACTCGACGATGTGCAGGTCAGCGCAGCGATCCGCGTCGGGAACAACGCCCTTGTCGACGAGCAGGACGAGAGCAAGGGAGTGGCCGGGGAAGGTTTGGCGAAGGGCTGCGCACACGTCGAGGCCCGAGATTCCGGGCATGTCGGTGTCGACGAACGCCAAGTCAGGGGCCACCGTGCCGCAGGAAGCGACGGCAGCCCGGCCGTCGTCCACGACCAGGAGCTCCACGCCGGCGTCCTCCATGTCGTCGAGGGTATGGGCCAGCAAGGTGCCCACGTGTCGTTCGTCGTCGACGATCAGGATGCGTTTGGTCATGGCAGCCGATCCCTGGACGGGTGACGAGGGAGAGTGACGATGAAGCGCGTGCCGCGACCGGCCTCGGACTGAACCGACACGGAGCCACCGTGCTCTTCGACGATCTTGCGTACGATGGCGAGGCCGAGCCCCGTGCCTCCGGGTTTGCCCGCGGTCACGAAGGCGTCGAACAGGTTGGCCCGCACTTGTGGAGGAATTCCGGGGCCATCGTCCTCGACGATGATGCGCACGGAGTCGGGCTGATCCTCTGGCTGCTCGCCGTACACCGAGACATGTCCGGAGCCGACGACAGCCTCGCAGGCGTTGCGCACGAGGTTGACGACCACGCGTTCGAGCTTGCGCTCGTCGACAGTGATCTCGCCTACGGGGGCCAGGTCGACGCTGAGCGAGATCCGATCGGAGACGCCGTGGGGGAGGGAAGCGGCGAGGCGTTGGGTCAAGGCGGCGCCGGTGGTGGGCCGCAGGTCGAGTGACGCGCGGTTGCCACGCACGAAGTAGAGGATTTCCTCGACCATGGCCCAGATGCGGTCGGCGTTGTCGATGATCTGACCGGCGAGGGACGCGTGCTCCTCAGCCGGGATGTGCTCCATCTGGATCATCTCGGCGAAGCCGCGCATGGCGGTCAGCGGGTTCTTGAAGTCGTGGACGATGGCGCTGGCGAGGTGGCCGACGGCCACGAGCTCGCGTCGGCGCGCGTTGGCCTCGGTGAGCCTGGAATGTTCGATGCGCGTGGCGGCCAGGGAAGCGAGAGCGGTCAACAGGCGTTGGTCTTCGGGCTGATGCTCCCTGCCGGCGCCGGCCTGCACCACGAGCACGCCGGCGGTCTTGCCGGCGGTGCGCAGCGGGATGCAGGCCAGAGTTCCGAGCCAAGCCTCGCCTTGCACCTCGTGCAAGGACTCGCTCGACAGGCCCACGAGTGTCCGGCCGGTCTCCATCACGCGAGCGACTTGCGCGGTGCGAAGGCGAGGCACGGAGCCGACGGAGGCGAGCTGCTGAGGCGCCTCGGACTCGTCGTCGAGCGTGACGATCGAAGCGCCGGCGGCGTGCACCACGTCGACAGCCTTGCGCAGGACGACGTCGAGGACCTCGTTGAGCGCGGTGGTGGAAGCGGTCTTTTCGGAGAAGTCGTAGAGCAGCGACAGCTCGCGGTAGCGCTCGAGCGCGTGTCGCGAGATCTCTTCCATCTCGGCTTCGAAGTCGACGACGGAATCGACGAGCAAGCGGGCAAGATCGATGAAGTCCGAGGGCAGGGAACGCACGTCGCCGACCAGGCGGGCAACGGGCGGGGAGCCGAACTCGATGGCGCCGACGCGCAGCAGATCGCCCATGGGAGCCGCCGTGCCGCGGATCGAGGCGAGCAGGTTGCCGTCAGGATCGACGAGTGCGACGGCGCCGCCGGGCGGAAGGGGCCTGGCCTCGAGGAAAGCGCGGAACGGACCCTTGTGCCACCGGCGGACGAAGGAACGAACGCGGCGCGACAAGGGCGGCTCGCTGAGCCTCAGCGACGAGAACGACAACGCAACGACCCACAGCAGAACGCGGGCGAAGATGCCCGGAACGTGGACAGCGATCGGTCCGCACCAATGCGGAGGCAACCAACGAACAAGAATGGATGGATCCGACGCGACGGGCAACTATTTCCGGGGCGGCGGCACGGCCGGCGCGTTCAGCCGGGGGGAAGGTCGCGCGTGACCGGGCTTCCGTCGTCGTCGACGGCCAGGAGCTCTTCGACGCGTTTCTCGGCCTTGTCGAGGTCGGCCCTGGACTCGCGTGCGATGCGCATGCCGTCTTCGAACAGGGCGATGGTCTTCTCCAGGGGCAGATCGCCGCGCTCGAGCTGCTCGACGATGGCTGTCAGGCGCCGGATGGATTCTTCGAACCCTGGTCTGTGTTCGGTTGCCGGATCGGCTTTGGGCTGCGTCATGGACCGGCAGGTTGTCCGGATTCGGCGGACGACGCAACCGTCAAGCGGACCTGGTCGGAAGGCACGCCCGGAATCATCAGGAAGCCGTCGTCGTCGCAGACGCTGGACAAGGCGAAACCGTCGGGCAGGGCGAGGCGCACGGATCGACCGCGCTGGGCACCGGGTACGGTGCCGCGGACCTGCAGCCAGACGACGGAGGAGCCGTGGGGCGCAAGGGGCAACGCGACGCTGCGAGCGGCGAGAGCGGAGAGGGATCGGACCTGAGGGTCGGGATCGAGCCGAGCCGCATCGGCCAACACGGGCTTGCTGTGAACAGAGGGCAGGTGGGAGAGCGCGCGGACGATCGCTCGGCGCACCAAGGGGTCTTCTTCGCTCTGGAACGCGTCGATCAACAGGCTGGCGGCGGAAGGATCCGGACTGTCGGCGAGGCCGAGGGCAACCTGGGCGCGAAAGACCGCATCGCCCGAGCGCAGCAACAGCTCGAGGCTGGGGCGCACCAGCGCCGTATCGCGACCGCCGAGCAGTCGCGCGAAGATGGGCGCGGACGAGCCGAACGACTCGCTCCAGCCGAGCAACAGCCGGGTGGACCACGACGATGCGACGGCCGGGTCCGACAGCGAGATGCCCAGGGCGTCGCGCAGGAAGGGCGACGAGCGTTCGGAGAGGAGAGCGGCGCACGTGGCCCGGTCGCGAGAGGTTCGGGCGTAGGTGGCGCGGCAGGCGGCAGCGACGATCGGCGGGTCGGCGGAAGCGGAGAACGAGGAGACCGGCTCCCAGCCGGCAAGCACGAGGCCGAACGCGGCGCTCTGTCGATCCGCGAGGGCGGGCGAAGCGAGCATGGAGCGCAGCGTGTCGTCGAGATCGCGAGCCGTGTCGCCGGTGAGCGCGAGGCGGGCGATGGCCATGCGGGCGCCCAGCAACCGCGTGGCCGGCGCGCCCAACAAGCTGTCGATGACGTCGAGCGCCTCCGGCGAGGGACAACGCGCGAGAGCCATCGCGGCATCGAGGTCGGCGGTTGGCCGTGTGACCAGCGCCTGGAGCGTGCGAACGGCGAGGGGGCCGCCGGAGCGGGAGAGCGCTGCAAGCGCCAGGGAGCGAGCCTGCCCGGTCGCGATGGTCAGGAAGCCGGCGAGCGTGGCTGAAAGCTGGGGTGTTGGCGCGTCGTAGGCGAGGCGTAGTCCCCCGAGGCGTGTCGCCGGGTCTGCGATGAGGATGGCCATCGCGCGGGGAGCGTCCGCGGCGCGCACGAGCACCAGGGCACGGGCAGCCGCGAGGCGAGTGGATGCAGACGCGGTCGGGCTGTTGATCCAGCTTCGTGCGATGGGAGCGACCGCGTCGTCGCCGAGCCTGGCGAGCGCGAGAGCCGCCTCGGAGGCGACGGCGGGATCGGTGTCGCCCAAGGCGTTGCGAAGCACGGGGAGCGCGCGCAGGTCGCCCAATCGACCGAGCAGGCGAAGCACACCGGGCGACGATGCGGCTTTGCCGCGGAGCAGGGAATCGATGCTCTGGGGTGGGTGGGCCTCGAGCGCCTCGGCCGCGATCTGACCCGCGTCGTCGCCTGCGATCACGAAGGACACGAGCTGATCGACGGCCCTGGTGTCGTTGGAGGCGGCGAGTGCGAGGGCGGCGGCGAGCTGCACATCGCGGGCAAGGCCGGAGGCGGGACGCAGCCGGGAGGCATCGCCGACGACCCAGGCCGCGAGCGTGCGCCGGACGGCATCGCGGGAGGCGAAGGGTGCGAGGGCGCGAACGACCTGCAGCTTGACGACGGGGTCGGCGAGAGGGGCGGGGTTGTCCTGGGTGGCCTGAAGCAGCAGCTGGACGGCGGCGAAGTCGTTCTGGCCGGCAAGACGCTGCACGCCGAGGAGGCGATCCTCGCGGCGGCTCGAAGCCAACAAGCGCAGAGCGGACGCGGGGCCGAGCTTGTTCGTGAGGGCGTAGCCGGCGGCGGAAGCGGGCGAAGCGGAGGCGGAAGGGCGCGGGCGATCGACGTTGCGGGGGCGCCGTCGTTGGGCGGATGCCGCAGAAGGGGCGAGCCCGATGGCAGCGGAGAGGCAGAGCGCGAGAAGGGCGTTGCAGCGCAAGGGCGCCTCACTGCGTGGGGGGGATGGGCGCGGCGGGCGTGGTCGATCCCGCGGGGTGGACCGGCTCGGAGGGCTTGGGAGGTGCGGGTGCAGGCGCCTCGGCCGGGGAAGCGTCGCCCAAGATCAGGAAGCCGAGCCCCTGGGCCGCCGCGCCGGGCAGGTCCTTCACCGCGGACCAATCGACGGTTTCCGCGACGCCGTCGCGGAAGGTGTACGAGCGCAAGGCGAGCACGACCGCAAACGAGCGCGATAGTGCTTGCGTTTCGGCGAGAGCTCGCTGGGCGGCGTTGGGTCTGGCGCCGACGGCGACGACCCACGACGGATGCTTGTTGAGCTCGGCGGCGATGGCGCGCAGGGTGGGGATGCTCTTGGGATCGACCTCGGGAGCGGCGGCGGACCCCTTGAATTCGATGCGTTGGCGCAAGATCAGCGCGGGTCCGGCCGCGGCGTTTCGCACGGTGACCAAGGCCACGCCGCCCTTGTCGGGGCATCCGTCGTCGTCCGCGACGCCGTTCCACGTCTCGGGCTCGTTGGGGCACTTGTCCACCTCGTCGTCGAACGTGTCGCCGTCGGCGTCCGGGACCGGGCAGCCGTTCCACTTGGGGTTGGAGGAGGCGGGGCCGGGCTTGTCGGGGCAAGCGTCCTGCGTGTCGGGGATGTCGTCCGCGTCGTTATCCACATCCGGACATCCGTCGTCGTCCTGGTAGCCGTCCTTGTCCTCGGGCTGGTCGGGGCACTTGTCGGCGGAGTCCGGGATGCCGTCGCCGTCCTTATCCGTAACCGGACAGCCGTTCTTGGCCGGGTCCGGGCTCGCGACGCCCCAGACGTTCGGGCAGGCGTCCTGCGTATCCGGGATGCCGTCGCGATCATTATCCAGATCCGGACAGCCGTCGTCGTCCTGGAAGTCGTCAAGATCCTCCTGCTGCCCCGGGCACATGTCCTGCTTGTCCGGGACGCCGTCGTCATCGTTGTCGAAGTCCGGGCAGCCGTCGGAATCCTCGAAGCCGTCCCGGTCTTCGGCGAGCTCGGGGCACTCGTCGACGTCGTCCGGCACGCCGTCGTTGTCCATGTCGTGGATGCGCGGCGCCCAGGACAACGCGGCGACCACGCGGGTCAGCGGCACGCCCACCGCGCCGTCGAGGGGGCCTTCGACGCCGGCCAGAATGGAGGCGTCGCCCAGAGCGTACCGGGCCGAGGCGCCGATGAAGGCAGGAGAGATCGCGGCGTTGGTGAAGGGGCTGGACGGTCCGGCGGGCAGCGATCCGTGGGATTCGAGCGTCCAGGTCCACTTGCCTTCGGGATCGAGTCCCAGGGCGCGCGGGAACAAGGACACGCCTACGCCCCAGGGGATCTCGTTGCCCCAGGTCTCGCCGGCAAAGGTGCGCTCCTCGGTGCGCAGCTTGAATCCGGCGGTGGCTTGGGCCGAGCCCGCGATCAACCTCAACTCGGCCAGCATGCGCAGCTCGCTGGTCAGCGAGCCCTCGCCCAGATACGAGGACCGGTCCCCGGTGGGCACGCCCACGCGCGCCAGCGCAGCCAAGCCGAAGCCGCCGAGATCGCCGGCGCGCAACAGGTTCGCCTTGCCCGTGATCCCGATGTCGCCCAGGGCTTGCGTGGGCAGGCTCGAATCTCCCAGCACTGACGCGGTGCCCGGTGTCGAATCGCCCGTCTGGTAGATCACCGCGGGTACGTCGATGCCGATCGCGGCGTAGCGTCCGATCCCAGTGGACGCCGTGAAGTCGAACGACGTTTGGTGATCGACGAGGCTGGCGACTCGGTCGCCTTGGGCATTTCGCAGCACGACAGGACGCCAGGCCCAAGAGAGCCAACCTGCGGCGTTCCACTGCCACGGCCCCGGGGTGCGCGTGGGCTCGAGATACAGCGAGCCATCCGGTGCGGTGGACGGCTGAAAGCCGCGCACGTCGAGGGATGGAACCGGATCGGCGCGACCCGAGGCGGGAAGGAGCAGCACGGCCAGGGAAAGACCAACGACGAGCTGTCCACGGGGCGAACGCATGATGTCGAAGGGTAAACCAGCCCTGGGGTATTCCTAGGGACAAATCGCAGGCCGAGGCGAGGTGCTTGGGACCAGGCGCCTTGCCTCGTTGACCGGCACCTCGTGCGGCTCTAAGAGCCGTCGGGTCATTCGCCGTGCTCGGCATCGGACGCCCGTCGGGTCCGGAGCGGGCCACGCCGCACCCGGCGAGGGGCGGCCGAGGCGATCGGCTGCAAGCCGGAAGCGTCCGGCCGCCGGCACGCAGGGCCAACACGCCCAACGGGCAAGGGAGTTCGATGAGCATCGCGGTCGTCACAGGCGCCCCGGGGTGGCTGGGCACTTCTCTGGTGGAGGCGCTGGCTCGCGGCGTGTCCTTCCACAACGTGGCCGCCGGCCCGCGCAGCGTGCGGTGCCTCGTGCATCCCGACGCCGACCTCACGCCGCTCGTGTCGTTCGGTGGAAACGTGGAGGTGGTGCGCGTCGACTTGCGGGACAGGTCGTCGGTTCTGCGGACGTGCGAGGGCGCGGAGGTGGTGTTCCACAGCGCGGGCATCATTCATCCGCGGCGAATCCGCGAGATGTACGAGGTGAACGTGGGCGGGACGCGCAACCTGCTGGACGCGGCGATGGGGGCGGGCGTTCGACGTTTCGTGCACGTGTCGTCGAACTCGCCTGCCGGGCTGAACGCGGTGCCGGGGCGTGCGATGCTCGAGACCGACGAGCCCCATCCGTACATGAGCTACGGCCGATCGAAGCTTGGTGCCGAACAGCTCGTGGGCGACGCGCATGCGAGCGGAAGGATCGAGGCGGTCACGCTGAGGCCGTGCTGGTTCTACGGGCCGAACCAGCCCGCGAGGCAGACGCGCTTCTTCCGCATGATCAAGGGTGGACGGCCCATCGTGGTGGGCAGCGGCCAGAACCTGCGGAGCATGAGCTACATCGACAACATCGTGCAGGCGGCGCTGCTTGCGGAGCGCTCGGACAAGGCAGCGGGACACACCTACTGGATCGCGGACCGGCGTCCCTATCCCTTCCTCGAGATCGTGCAGACGGTGGCGAAGGTGCTGGGCGTGAAGATCCGGCCGTTGCACCTGCCGTCGGCGACCTCGGAGGGGGCGCGGCTGGCGGACGGTCTGATCCAGTGGACTGGCCTGTACAACCAGGAGATCCACGTGGCGGGGGAGCTCGGGGCCACGATCGCGGTTTCGATCGATCGGGCGGTGAGCGAGCTGGGTTACGATCCGGAGATCGAGCTCGAGGAAGGCATGCGGCGGTCGATCGCCTGGTGTCGCGAGCACGGCCAGGAGATTTGAAGGCGGCGACGATGCAGGGAGACGAGCGGCGGCTGGCGCTGGTGACGGGCGGATCGGGCTACTTCGGCTGCACGATGGTGGAGGCGCTGCGTCGGCGCGGCTACCGCGTGCGCGTGCTGGACTTGATCGACGTGCCGGATCGCGCGCCGGACGTGGAGTTCGAGCAGGGGGACATCCGCGATCCGGCTGCGGTGCGTCGTGCGTGCCGAGGCGTGGACGTGGTGCATCACAACGTGGCGCAGGTGCCGCTGGCGAAGGATGCGGAGCTGTTCCGTTCGGTGAACGTGGGCGGTGTGCGGGTGTTGCTCGAGGCGTGCCGGTCCGAGGGCGTGGGCAAGGTGGTGAACGTGTCGTCGAGCGCGGTGTTCGGCGTGCCGGCGCGCAACCCGGTGGACAGCACGGTGGTGCCGCGGCCGCGGGAAGCCTACGGGCGTGCGAAGCTGGAGGCCGAGCACATCGCGACGGGCTTCGTGGCGCGAGGCCTGGACGTGACGACGATACGTCCGCGCACGATCCTGGGGCACGGGCGGCTGGGGATCTTTCAGATCCTGTTCGAGCTGGTATGGCGGGGGAGGCCCGTGTACGTGCTCGGTGGCGGCAGGAATCGCTATCAGTTCGTGCACGCCGACGATCTGGCGAATGCGTGCATCCTGGCGGGAGAGCGGCCGGGCGCGTCGATCTTGAACATCGGCGCGGCGCGCTTCGGCACCATGCGGCAGCTGGTCGAGGCCCTGGTGCGCCATGCGGGTACGGGAAGCGCGGTACGCTCGCTGCCCATGAGGCCGGCGTCGCTCGCCATGCGGGTGACCGGCGCGCTGAGGCTCACGCCACTGGGGCCGTACCACGCGCTGATGTACGGCCGCGAGATGTTCTTCGACCTGACCGAGGCGCGCACGCAGCTGGGCTGGGAGCCGGTGTTCAGCAACGAGGAGATGATCTGCGAGTCGTACGACGCCTACGCGCGGGATCGGGAACGGATCCTGGTGCGCACGGGGGCGTCGCACCACCGATCGCCGGTCAAGCAGGGGCTGCTGAGCGTGCTGATGCACCTTCCCTGAGACGAGGCGCGCGGCCGCGGTGCGTGCTATAGGGCCCCCATCATGGGTGCCCGCACCGCCGGCCGGCAAGCCGCCCTTCAGATGCTCTTCGGAGTCGAGGTGACAGCCGTCGACAGCGCGACGGCGATCCGCGCGTTTTGGCGCGAGTTCGAGGCAGACCCGGAGGGGCGCGACTACGCCGATGCCGCCGTGCGAGGCGTGACGGCGGACCTGGAGCGGATCGACGAGCTGATCCGCAAGGCGAGCACCAACTGGCGTCTGGAGCGCATGGCGCGGGTGGACCGCAACCTGCTGCGCATCGCGACCTGGGAGATCCTGACGCAGACCGACGTACCGCGAGCGGTGATCATCGACGAGGCGGTGGAGCTCGCGAAGCGCTTTGGCGGGGAGGAGTCGGGTGCGTTCGTCAACGGGGTGCTCGACCGCATCGCGGAGGAGAGCGGGCGAATCGATCTGGATCGGGACGACGCCGAGAGGGGCTGATGGAGCTGCGGTTCGTGGCGCCGACGTTACGCCAGCTGGACACGCTGGGCGGAGAGGTGCTGGCCTGCGGGATATTCGCCGACGAGCGTCCGGTGCGGGGCATCGCGGGGCTGCTGGACTGGCGCATGGCCGCGCGCATCTCGAGGCACCTGGAGGGCGGCGGGCTGACCGGAGAGCTGGGCGAAGTGGTGCTGGTACCCGGGCGACCCCGGCTCGCCTTCGAGAAGCTGCTGGTGTTCGGCCAGGGGCCTCGGTCGGGATTCGACGAGCAGGTGTGCGGGCTGCTGCTCGAGCGAATGCTCCACACGCTCTCGAACCTGAAAGTGCGGATGGCCGTGGTGGAGCGTCCGGGCCGTCATGCCGGGCAGGTCGATGCGGTGCGAGCAGTGGACCTGCTCATGGAGGCGTGCGTGGCGCACGAGGACCAGGACGTCTGGACGCTGGTCGAGAGCGTGCACGATCAGAAACGGATTGCGCAGCACCTGGCAGAGGAACGAAGGCGCAAGCGAGCGAGGTGATGGGGCGCGGGCGGCGGGACGGGTGGGCGAGACTTCGCGAGGCCCGCGGGGTATACATCGGAGGTGGCGGAGCTCCGGCGCGGCCGGCCCGTGAACCCCAGGAGTCTGCATGATGGGGCGCCTGCTCGATGTGCTCGCGATCGTTCTGCTGGTTCTTGCGACGGCGGCCATGGTGCTGGGCGTGTGGGTGATGACCAACCGCGACGACGTGGCGGCGTTGCTGAGCGTGGCCGTGGGGTTCGTGCTGCTGCGGTCGGCGGTCGACCTGCTGCGGCCCAGGAGCGTGGGCTGAGATGGGCGAGCGATCGCGCGGCGGCTGGCCGACGGTGGCGGCGGCGACGCTGGCGTTGGCGATCGTGGCGACAGCGGCGGCGTGGGGCTGCGGCCGCCACGACCAGCCGCAGCGCGCGAAGGTGGACGAGCAGCGGGCGAGCTTGTCGGAAGGGGTTGCGGCGCGGGTGGGCGACGAGCCGATCCTGGTTTCAGCGGTGAGGAGTGTGGCGTCCGCGCAAAAAATCGCACCGTCGCAGGCGCGCTCCGCGCTCGTGCAAGACGCGCTGTTCGCGGCCGGGGCGCGGGATCGCGGGATGGACGCGCAGCATGGCGTGCAGGCCGCCCGTCGGGCGCAGCTGGCAAGGGCGCTGCTCGAGCGGCTGCGCGAGGAGCAGTACGCCGGAGCGATCACCGACGAGGAGCTGCAGGAGTTCACCGCGCGGCATTGGCTCGATCTGGATCGTCCGGAGGCCCGGACCAGCGCTCACGTGCTGGTGATGATGAAGGCCGGTATCGACGCGAAGAAGCGCAAGCAGGGCATGGAGCTGGTGCGTCGCCTGTCGCAGCAGCTGGCCGGCATCACGAGCGCCGACCAGTTCATTGAGCGCGCGAAGGCGGTCCCGCACGAGGGCTTCGAGGTGGTGGCGGAGAAGCTGCCGCCCATCACGCAGGACGGCCGTCTGGCGGATCTGGAGCAACGGCCGCCGCCGGGCGCACCCACGCCCACGTTCGACATGGGATACGTCAAGGGGTTGTGGTCGATCCCGGCGGTGGGCAAGGAGAGCGAACCCACGACGAGCGCGTACGGAGTGCACATCATCCTGCTGACCGGGATACAGCCGGAGCGCCGGGTCCCGGCCAACGAGCGGCGGGTGGCGCTGGCAGCGGAGATCCGCACCGCGAGGGCGAAGAAGGCGCTGGACGCGCTGAGCGCGAAGCTGCGTGAGCAGACGACGGTGCAGGTGGTGCGGAACGCGGACGCGATACTCGAGATGCTGTCCTCGAGCGGCACGGCGGGCAGGCCCTGAGATGGGCCGCAGGCGCCCCCCGGCCGAGCGGGAGCACGAGCGCACCGCGTTTACGCGCATCCTCGAGAACGTGCTGCGCGCCACGCCGGGCGCGAGGGGCGTGGCGCTGGTCGACGAGCTGGGCGAGAGCGTCGACTACGCGGGCGATCTCGACGCGTTCGACATTCGGGTGGCTGCGGCGCACATGCAGCTGGAGCTTCGCCTGGCGTCCGAGAGCATGGCCGCGAAGACGGGCCAGGTGCGCGCGATCGTGGTGCGAGGGCACAGACGGTCGTTCATGGTGATGGATCTGGTCGACGGCTACGACCTGGTGGTGGTGACGGGGCGCTGCGCGCCGTTCGCGCTCTCGGAGCGCGCGCGCAAGCAAGCGGAGCACGACATCCGGGTCGAGGGCGGCTGGCAGCCGCCCAAGGGCATCGATCGGTGGTCGCTGGCCCGAGTCGAGGCGGAGCGGGCCGATCGGTGGCGACCGCGGCGCATGA
The DNA here is from genome assembly GCA_021847645.1 of Myxococcales bacterium. GTDB lineage: Bacteria > Myxococcota_A > Polyangia > Polyangiales > Polyangiaceae > JAJZQG01. Next base: position 105 of record JAJZQG010000013.1, on the reverse strand, counting down.
TGTTCCGCGGGCGGTGGCATCGGCTCGAGGTGATCGGTGCGGTGGTGGGGCTGGCGTCGGGCGAACGAGGCTATCGTGTCCGGACCGAGGACGGCGCCGAGATGA